>CAZDBE010000063.1:0-21083 GCA_964503675.1 uncultured Pirellulaceae bacterium
GGACAGTTCGGTGCCAATCTTCTGACAGTTGGCCAGCATATCCTGCTTCATGGCGTCTCCTTCCTGGTGTCGCATCTCGTTTAACTGTAGGAGTGCATCGGTTGCGGCCTGTTTGATCAGCGGCCAAAGTTCGTCGACTTTGTCACCGCTACTGGAGTCTTCCACAACGCCGGGCAGCTGAAGGATTGATTCGAGGTTAACCGGTTGGCTTCCGTCGGCAATTTCTGAAAGCTGCAGCCAGTAAGAACTGATCAGCTCCTTATTCAGTCGATAGTCTTGAGGCGACTTTTCGATATGACAACGCACTCGCACACTGACTGATCCGCGGTTGAGATGGGACTTTACCATCGTTTCCAATTCGGTCTGTCGTTTGGCCGATAGATCGCTGAACACGTTCAGCTTCAGGAACCGGTTATTGACCGCACGGACTTCGACGTTGACCTGTGCTTGGTCGTTTTGCTGGAGGCCTTCACCGTGGCCCGTCATACTCAACAACAAATTCTCACCCCCAACCCGCACGGGCTTATTGATTGACGCGATACTTCGCCACCGCCACTTGGGGGCGAGACGCTTGTACTAATTTGAGTCCAAACGCCCGATGCAAAACTTCGTATGAACTATTCTTTGTTCGCTGGCGTCGCGTCTGAAGGCGCTTCCTCGGCAGATGCATCGCTAGCCGATTCAGCATTATCACTCGATTCAGCATCATCACTTGATTCAGCCTCACCAGTTGCTTCACTGCCAGTGTTTTCTGGCGTTTGTTTTTCAGCCACGTTGTCTTCGTCGGCATCAACACCCGATCCAGCTCCCATAGAAGCGGCCTCGCCACTGAAGTCAGACGGCACGTCTCCCGGTTCGGCAGGAGCGCCGATTGACGTGTTGAGATCTATCTGCCGCGCCTTCTCCATCAGCGTCATTGTCTTGGTCACTTTGGCCGCTGGAGGAGGATTGAACCGAGAAATGGTTACCATGCACAGCGTGATCCAGACCAAAGTCGTGATGATGGTAATTCTTGTAAATGCATCACCCGCCTTGGTTCCAAATGCACTTTGACCGCCCATTCCACCGAGTGCTCCGGTCAAGCCGCCGCCCTTGCCACGCTGTACCAGCACTAACAGGATCAAAAACAGCGAGACCAGAAACAGCAACAGCTGGCAAAGCCCTAAACCGATAGAGGTTTGTGCGATGAAAACATTAAGAGACGAAACGTACATACTGTTGATCACATTCAAAGTTAAAATTTAGCTGGCCAGAGGTTGGCAAGCTCCAGAAATAAAAGCCGCTACTAATTCCCCGCTGCGATGATCGCAGCAAAACTGTCCGACTTTAAAGAAGCACCACCGACCAAAGCGCCATCAATGTCGGCTTGGCCCAATAGTTCTTTGGCGTTGTCAGGTTTGACGCTACCGCCGTATAAAATCTGTACCCCGTCAGCGGTATCCGAATTGTACTGATCGGAGAGCATTTTGCGAATATCAGCATGCACCTCCTGAGCTTGTTCGGGGGAGGCCGTTTTCCCAGTTCCGATTGCCCACACAGGCTCGTAGGCGATGACGATTTTGGCCATTTGATCCGCAGTTACATCCGCCAGCGATCCGGTGATTTGACTCTGAACAACTTCGGTCGTCTTGCCAGCCTCACGCTCTTCGAGCAATTCGCCAACACACAATACCGGAGTCAGACCAGCCGAAAGTGCGGCGTGTACTTTTTTGTTTACCAGTTTGTCGCATTCGCCAATGACGTTGCGTCGTTCGCTGTGACCGAGGATCACATGTGTACATCCGACATCCTTGAGCATATCGGTTGATGTCTCCCCGGTGAAAGCTCCCCCCGATTCAAAGTAGACATCCTGTCCACCAACGGCGACGCTTGATCCAGATACGGAATTGGAGACGGCATCCAGATAAACATTGGATGGGCAAACAAGAACATCGGTGTTGCCGCCAGGGGTTGCCGCAGCGACGCCTTTGGCAAGTTCGGTCGCTTCAGCGCGACTAAGGTTCATTTTCCAGTTTCCGGCGATTAGCGTTCGTCTCATTGCGTCCATTTCCAGCGTTTGCAGACAAAGTTTACGAGGCTAGAACATTCTCGAATTACTCGGAAATCTGGCCATTAAAAGCTCGCAAGTTTAGCAAAAGCCGGATTTGGCAACAGATCAAAAACCCGGCTTGGGGCCTGCAACGAGACGAAAACGAGATTTTTGCCAATTTGAGCTGAAATTGGTAATCTCCGCCTCTCAAGTCCACAAAAGCAGTCCTTCAATCACTGCTGTGGGGAAAGAGCTTTCCGCAGTCGAAGCCGATGGTATTGGCTCTTCTAAACGAAATTCTGAATGAAATCGTCTGAATGAAGACGTGAATTTTCCCAAGAACATTGAGCAATAGACGGCGGACCGGCGGTCTAAGGAAAAAACTGCGGGCCGGCGTCCTGAGATCGTCGCTGGCTCGACGGTTTATCCGCATACTCGGTTGCGACCAGATTCTTTGGCTTTGTATAGCATCGTATCGGCTGCGTCCAGGCATTCGGTGATGCTGAGATCCTTTGTGGAATCTACGCAGACGAATCCAAAGCTGGATGTAATAGGAACTTCTCCGGCAGCAGTCGTGAATGGGGCGTCAGCAATGCTTGATCGGCACCGTTCGAGCATGACTTCGGCTTCCTCAAACTGAGTCGCCGAAAAAACAAGACAAAATTCCTCGCCACCGAAGCGCGAAAGCAAGTCGTCTTCGCGACTGATGGCGTCAATACGTTGAGCGAACTCACGAAGCACTTCATCGCCTACCAGGTGTCCATAGGTGTCGTTGACTTGCTTGAAATGGTCAATGTCCAGCATCGCAACTGTGATGGTTTCACCGCTGCGTTTCGAACGGCAAATCTCTCTCTTGAGAGCTTCGGTCATATATCGACGATTCATCGTGCCTGTTAATGCATCGCGCGTTAACGCTGAGTAAACGGTCTCATGGTATTTTGATTCGACACTACCAGCGGTCAGAAAACGGAAATGAAAACTTCCTACCTGAATCGTATCCCCTGATTTCAACACTCTGTGGGTGATTGCCTCACCGTTGACCAGCGTGCCGTTGGTGCTGCCAAGATCGGAGATTTGGTAGTCACTGCCCATAGGCAGTATTTCTGCGTGACGACGCGAAACACTAATGTCCGACAGAACACATGGAAGCGATTTATCACGCCCCATCACAACTTTGCTGGAGCCTAGCTTCATCATGCCATCGACGACATCTGCCGGATAGATTTGAACAAGGCAGGACTCGGTCTGCTGGTGCGAAACGCAATCGGATGTTGCCTTTTGAATCGTGACGTCTTGATGGTCAGATGAATCGGGATGGGAAGCTTCGGCGGTGGCAGGTTGATCTGAAAGCAAAGTCATGGAAATCCTTCAATTGAACGGAAGTTCTGCAATTCGAAATAAGTTCTGCAATTCGAAATAATTCGAATTAATTAGCCGTCAAAAGTGGCTTGCCAGTTGCGATTCAGAGAATAATTTTCCGACGAATGCCAATCAATTTCTGACTCCGGCAATCACTTGTTGTCCTTTGCCGGTTATCTGGATTAGACGGCTCATTTCTCGGCCTTTAGTAACTGACCTCAGTACCTAAGTAGTAGCCAATGCCGGGCTGAAAGACGCCCAGTCCAGAGCGATAGTCAACGTGCTCGCGATAGAAAGTGTCGCCAATATTCTCCACGCCGGCCGTAACCAGCATGCTTTTGACCCGAAAATAACTCCGCAGATCGAGCGTGGTGAAGCCAGGCGTTTCAATTTCATCCAGCGTGCTGGCAATGCGATCCTGAGTTGCCACGATTCTGGCCATGAACTCGATTCCCCACTTTGGATTCGCTGACGGATCCTGCAATTGAATACCAACTCGTGTTTCCAGTGGGTTGATGCCTGGCAAGGGTTCTTTGTCGACACCCGTCGCGTCGCTGCGGTCGATCGAATCGACGAGCCGTGCAGGTTCATTGCGCGAAAGGTCTCTACCTTCAATCGTACTCAAGATCCCAAATGCCGAAAGCATCGGCGAGATCTGGTATTGCCCATAAGCCTCCAAGCCGGCAATCGTCGCGAGGTCCGTGTTGACCAGCTCGGCTCCAAGCTGAAAACCATCGATTGTTCCTGCGGGATCGTCGAGATCATAAGTAATGAAGTCATTGATCCAAGAATGGTAAGCGTTGATTCCGAACGACCCGCGTTTTGTTTTGAAACTAGTACCTAAGTCAATCTGATAGAGTTTTTCCGAATCCAGTTGCGGATCGCCATTGAGGAAAGTCAGTCCGCGTTGCAGGGAGCCGATGAAAGTCTGTTCGGCATACAACTCAGTCAAGGTCGGAGCACGATGCGCTGTTCCCACTCCAGCGGTGATATTCCAATTGTCAGTAACGTTAAAATCGGTGGTTACAAAAGCCGATGGGAGCAGGAACCGTTGATCAAGCGCTGATTCTTTCAGGTCTTCAAAAGTATCGGGAACGCCATCGACAATTGATCTCGCATCCGTAAACACGCCGTCCAGTCGCGCACCTGAAGTTCGAGTTACACGTGGGGCGATCTGCTGTGTGCTTTCAATAAAAACACCTACATCAACGCTGTTGCTGCGTGGAATTGGAAAGTTGTTGTCGTCCGCTGGAGCAAACGGTTCAATGTCGTTCAGCTCTTGATTGAGAATGTTCAAATCAGTTCCAATGGCGACGTTTCCTCGGCATGTCTCGTAAGTACTGATCAAGCGATAGCCAAAAGAAAGTGCATCACCATCGGTGATTCCAAACCCGTCAATTCCAGTAGGTGATTCGAGGGACAGCCTGAGGTCTGGAATTTGGACGTTCTTGCCGTCTCGCAGGGTGTCACCTTCAAACCGAGTTCGGTTGTACCAAACTTCAGCCTCAAAATGATCCGCGAAAATGGGCGCAGAGTTCGTGTAAGTTAGTTCGTAGCCGTCAGTAATCAGGTAATCAAGATCGAAAACAAGACCGGGAAATTCAACGTCAGTTTGGTCAAGTCGAATCAGATTGAACTCAATCGATTCTGTGTCGGAGATGTCAAATCCAATCGCTCCAAAAATGTCTCGTGACTTGTAGCTAGAAGGGATTGAGAAACCGTCCAGTCCGGTGTCATAGTCATTGCCTGTCTGGTGTCCGTAGCTGAGCAAATACCCTGAATCTGGACCGCCCCCTTCGATCGTTTGGCGACCATAAAATTGCTCGCCGTTACTATTGTAGGTCATGCTGGTTGACCCATGGCTTTGGTATCCACCGAAGTACCGCGGCGATTTGCGGAACTCAAGGTCCACGAACCGAAAACCCGGTCCATAGCGAGTTGCGTAAGGTCCTTTGACCAGAATGGCATCTTCAATCAGCCGCGAGTCAATTTTACTCATCATCGAATCAAGGTCCATTCGAGCCGGTCCCCAAAAGGATCCGGAGGCGAGAACCTGACCAACACGTTGCCCGCGTATGCGAGTGTCGTTGATGATTGGAGTTCGCTTTTGCACCTGAACACCCTGCGTTGATTTTGATGTTTGCAAGAGACTTCCAACATCAGAAGTTCTGCGGCCCGTCGCTTCGGCGGAAAACGTTACGTTGGCGCCGGGGGATAGAGCCAAAGGACGCCTTGCAGCTGAAAGTCCATCGACTTGATTGACGTTTCCAAAAAGTGATTCCGCCCGTGAGTCTGATTGCAGCGAGAGGTTTGCAGAGAAGTTGTTTGAGCTTGAGGCAGTGCGATTTTCTTGAGCGTCGGCTGCGTGGTTGCCGGCAATTGGAAGCTGAAAAACGACGTTGCCGCCAATGCCTTGAGCATGAGCTAACAAGCCCGAAACGCAAGTGAAGAAAGTGAAAACTGCTGCGCACCAGAACATCCGGGCGCTGGCTTACCATCCCTAGCACCTGTATAGCATCGATCTCGCATCGGCATTCTTCCTTGAATACCAGCTTTGTGCCGCGCGATGTCTCTTCCGCGCGACTCTGCTGTAGACCCCAACTCGCGTCTGCGTAAGTCCCCACCGAACTTGCTATGCAAACGCGTATGTTCCGCAGCTTCGGCACGTTACAACTAGAAACTTGCTCACAATCTGCGCGAATATGGGGCTCCCATCATTTCCGGCGCTGCAATCGATTTTGCCGTCAAAGTCCTAGCTTATCTGCACGATTCAGTTATCCGAACGCTTTCATTGCTCTTGCAATTCGTCAACGCGCCGGCTCTGAGCCGAATTCAGCGTTCTCGATCGCAACCAGTTACAGATGGTTGCGCGCTTCTGGTCTGTCGAACTCGCTACCGCTTTTGTCGTCAACTCCAACCAATCAAAGCCGTCATCGATTTCCAAAGCCCCGTGGTCGTGCAGCATCTGATAGGCAAGGTCTGCCGACTCGACATTAATTTGGGCGTCTGCCTCGGGCAATAGATTGGCCAGACGATGATGTGTTTGCGCCAGTCGACGCAAACGATCGACGGTAGTCTCCTCACGCAGCAATTCTTGCAATGTCGTGAGTGCACTTCGTAAAAGAGCAACAGCCTTTTTCGATCGCGCGGCAGTCAGTTGCTGGCTTTCATGGCGAACAATGGTCTGAGCCAAACCGAATTCGGCAGCCGCCAAATTAGTTCGATAGAACGAGTCAGAATCAGAAAGGCTCCAAGCGAGATTAAGTTCTTGCATCGCCGCCTCAAATCCCGACTCGGTACTTGCGTCAAATGTCGCCGACTGGTTCAACTTCATCATCCGAGCATGTGCCAAAGCCTGTAGCTGATCGGGGCGCGGGTTCTTCCCCTTTGTCCACTCGTCTAAATCTTCGACAAGTTGGTTCCATTCTGGTTTGGCAAGTTCATACTGCTTGGATCGAGTTAAGTGATTGGCAAACGCCTGTTGGGCTGTTTGGTAAAGTCGTCGCGTGGTTGAACGCGCGTCAACCTTTGCCAACCATCTCGCCCAACGAGCAGCTCGCTCCAACCGAGCTGTTGTGAGTACCGTGTTCGAGTTCGTTCCGCACCGGAGGGCAATCAACTCCATTCGCACGGCCGCCGAAACACACTTCTTGCGAAAATCGGCAGTGGCACCGCTGCACCCCAATTCAGAATCCAAAAGTTCTTTGTCATTGGGGACGACCAAGGTGAACCAACGTCGGTGCTGATCGAATGCTGATGTTTCGACCAGCGCTGGATCTTGAAACGCTTTTCCTGTTGCGGCGTTCGCTTGCTCGAATTTGATCCATTCAGCAAGACCGATGGCCCCTTCATTGGACAGGCTGCCAGAGAAAGTCGATCGGTGGGCTTTCGCCAACGAGTCAAGCATCGTTTCTGCGGTTTGAAATTGCGTCCTTGATTGATCCTTGTCTCCTGTCAGGAAGTAGAGGTCGCCAAGTCGCAGGTGGCAACGTGCTCGTTCGAGTTTCGTGAGCGCGTTCAGCTGCGCTTCGACCGGAGAGCGTTGGTCCTCGGTATTGTCAATGGATTTGGCAACAATGCCTTCGTATTGCTCGATCGCATTGTCGAGCAACTGTTTGCGAATCGGTTCAAGTCCGGGATAGAATTCTAGCGATCCACTCAAGTCAATTAGCCAAGTATCCGCTGCGTCGCGCGCCTCGATTAGATTTCCCAACGCAGACTCGTGAGCCGCGTGCGCTGCGATCTTGGCAGCTTGTTCGGCTTGGCGTGCTAGGTTGATGAAATAGCCAAACACCATCGAAGCAAATAGCAGGGTGATCGTCGAAAGAGTGATCGTCGTCACAAGTGAGCGGTTTCTACGGCACCAACGTCCGACTTTATCCAGCACCGACTCACGATACACACTGATCGGCTCGCCCAACATATATTGACGAACGTCGGCAGCCAAATCAGTTGCTGATTCGTATCGATCTTTGGGATCGGCTTGAAGTGCCTTTTCTAAAATCGGAATCAGTTGCTTTGCGATCAAGGGCTGCTGCTCTTTGATGCACGGACGATTCGCCTGGCAAACGTCCTCTAGGATTTCGTTTACTTTCTTGCCGCGATACGGATGCTTTCCGACAATGATCTCCCACAGCACGATGCCAAGTGAGTAGATGTCGGAAGCTTGTCCAACTGTCATCAGTTCGCCGCTAGCCTGTTCTGGTGACATATAGGCGGGCGTTCCGATCACTGTGCCGTCGGTTTCGCCAAAACTGGAAGAATTATTGCTGCGAGTCGCGGCTCCACCAACGACGGTTTGTTGCGAGAGGTCGGCTGATGGTCGTTCTTGGTCCCGTAGAGCCAAACCCCAATCAACGACGATCGTTTCTCCAAAGGCTCCAACCATGATGTTGGACGGTTTCAGGTCGCGATGAATCACCCCGCGCTGGTGCGCGTAAGCCACAGCATTACAGACGTCAATGAACCGTTCAAGCAGCGGCGAGATGCGATCGAGTAACTCGTGGCAAGTCTTCGGTGCAACCAGTGAACGGTCAATCGACTGATGATTGCCGACTTGATGCTGTCGCCGAATGTGGTCACGCAGCGTTTCACCCTCGAGCAATTTCATCACATAGTAAGGCGACTGCTGATCAGACCCAACCACCAGTTCGTGAACAGGAACCACACCCGGATGCTGTAGCTGACTAGTTATTTTTGCTTCATGTAAGAAGCGTTCTTTTGCTTCTTGTGAAACGCCTTCGGGAACGGTGATCCGTTTGACCGCAACTTCACGCTCCAGCTGTCGATCATGGACGCGATCAACTACACCCCAGCCACCTCTTCCAAGTTCGCCTCGGCGCTCGTATCGCTGAGGATAGTCGGCCGCTTCGTGAGGGGGTGGTTCTTCGGTTTTTGGTTTGCTGACGTCACGAGTTGATTTTTCCGGCACGGCATTTCCGGCGGGCAACTGCTTATCGCTGGAGCGTTTACTGCTGGCGAAAGTCGCATCGGTATCTGGTTCAGGTTGCAGCGGTAGGACCGGTGCTGCAAAATTTGCCGTCTGATCGTCCTGTAACGGTGATGCGTCCGAAGGCCCAACTGGAGGCAGGTGGAAATGCGTTGACGGATTGTCTGTCGGGCCAGAAGTAGACATGAACGATCAGCGATAGAGTCTGTGTTTACGGCGTTTTGGTTAACGATTCGCCGATTGGAGGCAACCTTGGGCTTCAGGTAGAAACGCCCGTTGCTAACGTAGAACACAGATATCGCATCTCAGCAGACTTATGAAATAAATCAAGGAAATCTACTCGAATCCAGAGGCTATTTCAAAGCTTTGGTGGACGTCGCTAAAAGTCCAAGCGTACTTTCGAAACACCAGAAATTCTAGCGAATCTCACTAGGATGAACGCACTTGAAATGCCGTCCAGCGGCCGCGCCGTTTGTTGTATCGCCTTCAGGCGGAAGTTACAGATTCCTGCTAAAGTTGGCACAACGAGCAACTTAGAAATCGGCTGCCACAATCATCTATCGATCGGCATACACGCGTGTGGTGTCTTCCTTGGAGAACGCGACTTCACGTCCGTCGGCGCGAATGTTGGCCACCACGCGATGGTCGCCGGGAGACTTTCCTGTCGCGTTGATCACCATTGTCACTTCCTGCCCCGGAGGCAGTGAACTGATTGGCTCAAAAATCACGCGCTGTCCCTTGATCTGGTGCCGCAAGTTTCCATCGACCGATTCAGGGAATAGCCCCGGGGGAAAGTCAACTTGCAACTGGACATTGCCGGCGGCTTTGGTGCCTTGGTTCACGACACGCATCTGGTAGTTGGTCTTGCTGCCGACTTCAATCGGATCAATCGCATCGTCGATGTCGAAGAAGATGTCAACCAAGTGCTCGACCACTAATTCGTGATCGGTAGAAGAGAATAATTTAAGGTCCGCCTCGGCTTCGAATTTAATATTCTGTTGGCCAACGCTAACTGGGACCGTCGTGATTTCAACAGTGCCGGCAACGCCTTCGGTCAATTCGGGCATCTTCCAGTAAACGGCATGTGACTGCGAATCGTATCGGCCTCGGTTATCGGCACTGATGTATCTAAGGCCGCTAGGAAGGCGTGCCACCAAACCAACGTTGGTTGCTTTTGCCGTGCCGCGGTTTTCAATCGTGAATTGATGCGTTGCTTTGCGTTGCAGAAATCTCTTGTTGGGCCCTTCGCACTTAACACGAATCTCAGGAGCCACAACTTCTAAGTCCAACGCATGCTTGGCCTCTAGGCCACCCTTACCCGAGGCAAACATTACATTGCGAAATTTCCCAACCTTGCCAGCACGCAACGCCAAACGCAGTTTCTTTTTCTGACCCGGCATCAGCGTGCCAACTTCATATTCCAACTGGCGAAAGCCGGCTTGGTATTCAAGCTGCGCGGGTACTTCTTCGGAAATGATCACATCTGTAGCCGCACCATCGCCTTGATTTTCGACAATTACGTCAAACACAAAATTGTCACCCATCAAAACCTGTGGTGTGGTGTCGTGTTCAATACTGAGAACCGGCTTGGTCACCACAGTACGCATCGATGCTTGGGTTGCAAACACAACTTGAGCTACGCTGCCGATTTCACCCGGTTGTGTTGGCTTGAGTTGATAGCGAATGCGTTTTTCTTGGCCGGGAGCCAGTGTTCCAATTTCCCAATTAAGTCCGCTGCCGCCTCGGGCTCTAGCGGGTGCTGGTTCTGCGCTAAGGAATTCTGTTCCGTCAGGTACGCGATCAATTACCATCACGTTGTCTGCAGGAACTCTGCCCACATTTCGGACACGAATCTCAAAATCAGCAGGTTGGTCCACTTGGATTTCACGGGGAGATACTTTTTCAATCGTCAGCGATGGAGCTTGTACTCCTTCGAGCCGACGTTCGCCCGGTACGCCAAGTGTTCGCGCGGCGCTTGCCAATTGTGCAACTGGCGAACTGCTTGAACTCGTCGCACGATTATTTTGTGGTTTGGAGAATGATTGGCGCGGTGTGGAGACTAACTTTGTTCGTTCTCGTTGAGCGGCAGGTGGCTTGGCCGTCGGCGAGCCAAATGTTCGACGCGTGCTTGGTGATTCGACGAGTTTCGAGTCAGCCGCACCGCCGAACGAATCGCGCTGCTGTGTGCGTTTGACTGCTGGAGTATCACGACTGCCAAATGCATCGGATGAACCGAAAGACGCCGGACTCGCTGCCGTTCCGCGCAATGGGGCAGGCTTTGAAAATCCGCTACCTTTACTGCGTTCTTCAAGGCGGTTGGAAAGCGGGCTGTTTAAACTCTTGCGAGCCGCATCGCCAAATTCAGTGACTTTATTGACACCGGCCGATACGGTGTTCTTCGCTGCATCGCTGGCTTTGGTGGTAAGAGAATTAGCACCTGAGCTAATTGACTTTTTTAAGTCGCCAAAAGTGCTTGTTGTGGTATCTGCAGTCGAGCTAAATCCGGGAAGTGGTTTGCTGATTTTCATCTTTGTGAGAGCGGCTGCGGCCGTATCCTTCGCCGCGCCCAGACCTTGTTTGCCAACGGTAGGTAAGAACCCGCCGTTCTGCGCTAATCGCTCAGGCGGTTTCGGACGAGGAGTCGGCGTTGTCTTGGCGGTTAAGTTGTTTGCTCCGAAACTTCCACCAAAACTTGGCGGAGTCTTTTTAACTACGGGATCGACCAGGGGTTTGCGTGGAAGAGGTTTACTCAACTGCGCGGGAGGTTTGGGACGAGCTGAAAGACTATCCTTGCTGCCCATCGAAAAACCGGACGTGACTGAGGCGACTTTGTCTTTGACTTTGGCAGTCGTAGATGACGCGGCATTCTTAACTGAGGCCGCCGTTGAGGAAGCCACGCTCTTCGCGCCGCCAAGGAAATCATCGAGGCCCTTTTTAGTTTTGTCACCGACGGCACTGACAGTATCTCCCACCCGCGCGCTGACGCTGTCGACGACGTTGGTGGTGTTGAGGCTAATCTGCTGATCGCCGACGTCCTTTTTAGTGGTGACGGACTGGATGACCGCAAAAGTACCAAGCGCAACAAACACACCCACAGCCAGAAATCGGCCAACAAGTGCTTTTGAAATAAATGGAGTCGGTTCGAGTTCCTGGTCGATGTCGTCATCGAGCAATTGGTCGTCGGCCATGATGGTTTCCGCAACTGTTTTCAGGTGGTAACTGGCGGGAAACCAATGCGACGCTCGCAAACTTGGGCATCCTTGCCAATTGAAAGTGAGTGAATTGCCAATTTCCCTTTGACGCTGAGATCCTTCCCGGCGCAATGGCAGCTATCCACTTGAGACTTTGTTATCAAAAAAGCAAAAAATGATAAACATCAGTTTGAAATTCAACGACTGACGAACCGTCTCAAAAGGGTTAGAATGGGTTTCGAAGCGGCTTGAGCGACTCGCGTGCTATCACCAACGCTTGCACTTCAAAACCAACTCTGAAGTCTGGCGACTCCAGCTACCTTCCGCATTCCCGATTCCGCACTTCGCAATCAAAAAACATGTCAGAACGCCCGTTTGTTCACCTCCACTGCCACAGCCACTACAGCCTTCTCGATGGCGCCAGTTCGATTCCAAAATTGGTCCAGCGCACCGCTGATCATGGCATGAATGCACTGGCGCTGACCGACCATGGGAATCTGCACGGAGCGCTGCAGTTTTATAATGCTTGCAAAGCCAAAGACATCAATCCGATCATTGGATACGAGGCCTACATTGCTCCCGGCAGCCGACGTACCAGAGGCGGAGAATCGGGATCTGGAAAACGCGAATCCAGCTACCACCTGACGTTGCTGTGTCAGAACGCGACCGGTTTTAAGAACCTGATCAAAATGGCTTCTCATGCCGCACTCGAAGGGTTTTATTTCAAACCGCGTATCGACAAAGAGTTGCTCGAAGCTCACCACGAAGGGATCATCTGCTTAAGTGGTTGTGTTTCGAGCGAATTCTCTCGCGCGATCGTGCGCGGTAACGGGAACGGTGCTGAAGACTATCTGAAAGAAGCTAAAGACGTCGCGGGTTGGTTTCACAAACTCTTTGGCAAACGCTACTTCATTGAAATCATGAACAACGGTGTCGACATCCAACGCACGCAATTGCAGGGCGCTGTCGAAGTCGCCAACAGCGTCGGACTGCCGTTGGTCGCGACCAGTGATTGCCACTACGTCGACCGCGAAGACGCCGAAGCCCAAGACGTGATGTTATGCATCAACATGGGGAAGTTCCGAACGGATCAATCGCGCATGAAAATGGAGGGCAGCGAGTTCTACCTTCGACCTCCAGAAGAAATGTACCGCAATTTCCAAGGGCTTGAACACGCGGTTGCTCGCAGTCAAGAAATCGCCGACACGGTCGATATCGAGCTAGAGCTGGGGAAACGTTTCTTTCCCATCTTCCAGCTAGATCCAGAAGACGAATCGCCCGAAGCACGCTTGCGACAGCTGTGCGAGGACGGGTTGAAAGATCGCTACAGCGACAATCCGGAGCGCTGCAAGGATGGCGTCCTGTCAGAAGAAGTTCAGGCGCGGCTAGACCGTGAGTTGGGCGTAATCAACAAACTGGGTTTTGCCGATTACTTTTTGATCTGTTGGGACTTCGTCCATAAAGCTCGCGCGATGGACATTCCGTCAACTGTTCGTGGATCAGGTGTGGGTGCGATCGTTTGTTTCGCTTTGTATCTGAGTCACGCTTGTCCGCTACAGTACAGTTTGCTGTTCGAGCGTTTCCTTGATGAAAATCGTTTGGAAGCGCCTGATATCGACATCGACTTCTGTAAGGAACGTCGAGGCGAGGTTATTAAGTACGTCAAAGAGAAGTACGGCGAAGACAGCGTTGCTCAGATCGGAACCTTCGGCACGATGAAAGCGCGTGCGGCAATCAAGGACGTCGGCCGCGCTCTGGGGATTCCGTTGGCACGCGTGAATCAGATCACCGGCATGGTGCCCGATCAGTTGGGCATTAAACTTCAAGAGGCGATCGAAACGTCGGACGATCTCAAGGCGGCCTACGATGGCGACCCCGAAGTTGCCGAGATGCTTAACTTTGCGCTAAAGCTTGAAGGACTTGCGCGAAATATTGGAACGCACGCCGCCGCCGTTGTGATCAGTGACGGACCTCTGACGAACTACGTTCCTCTCGGACGCGTGGCCGGAAAAGAAGACGTCATCACCCAGTGGTCGATGAACGACGTGGAGGCCGCCGGGCTTCTAAAGATGGACTTTCTGGGTTTGAAGACTCTGACCGTCCTCAGCAACGCCCTGAAGTTGGTCAAGCAAACGACGGGCAAAGACATTGATCCGCTCAAGTTTCCGTTGGACGATCTTGAAACGTTTGCGCTGCTTCAGCGTGGTGAAACCAAGGGCGTGTTCCAATTGGAGAGCGGCGGGATTCGTGATCTGCTGCAGAAGATGAAGCCCGACCATTTTCGCGACGTCATCGCAACCAATGCGCTTTATCGACCGGGGCCGCTGGAGGGCGGTATGGTTCAGGACTATATCGAGGTCAAGCACGGGCGGAAGCAGCCCGAGTACAAGACCGAGGCGATGAAGGAGATTTTGGAAGAGACCCACGGCGTCATGGTCTATCAAGAACAGGTGATGCAGATCCTCAACCGCGTCGGTGGTATTCGTCTGGCCGCTGCGTACACCTGTATTAAGGCGATCAGTAAAAAGAAAGAAGCGTTGATCGCTCAGAATTACGAACAGTACATGAGCGGAGCGGTGGAGAACGGACTGAGCAAAAAAGAAGCTCAGGATATGTGGGACATGATCATCAAGTTCGCGGGTTATGGCTTCAACAAAAGTCACTCGACGGCCTACGCGATGTTGGCGTTCCAGACGGCGTATTTGAAAACGCATTACCCGGTCGAGTTTATGGCGGCTTTGTTGACCGGCGACATCCCGGGGCGAAACTTTACTCGCAAAGACGATCTGGTCGAACACTTGGAGGACAGTGACCGGATGGGGATCGAGTGGGTGCCGCCAAGTATCAATGCCTCCGAGATAAATTTTGCGGTGGTGGATAACAAGATCGTATTCGCGATGTCTGCAATTAAAGGCTGTGGTATTTCTGCCGCCAAAGCCATCATGGCCGAGCGCCAAGAGAACGGACCTTACAAGGACATCTTCGATTTGTGCGAACGAGTTGACTCATCCAAATGTAGCAAGTCTTCGATCGAAACACTAATCAAAGCCGGAGCTCTCGATTGCTTCGGCGCCCGTCGCAGCCAATTGATGGCGGTGATGGAGAAGGCCGTTCAGGTCGGTGCCGCAGCGCAAAAAGATAAAATGAGCGGTCAGAAAAGTCTCTTCGGGGGCGATGACGACGTGGACGAAGACGTTCCGGCCGGCGTGGATCTGCCGGACGTGCCGGAATGGGACGAACGCCATTTGTTGAACTGTGAGAAAGAAGTTCTTGGGTTTTATCTAACCAGTCACCCGCTGGCCGCTTACGTTGATCGGCTGAAGCAATTCGCCTCGCACACCACGGCAACTCTTGCGGGAACCAAAGATCGTGATCGAGTCAGCATGGGCGGCATGATCTCGTCGGTGAAACAGACGCACGTCAAAAATCCGCGCGATCCTAATTCACCGACTAAGTACGCGATGTTTGATCTCGAAGATGTCGAAGGCTCGATACGTAGTATTCTCTGGCCAACTGATTTTGTGAAATTTGGACATGAAGTGGTTCCTGACGCAGTTGTAATCGTCCAAGGACGTTTGGATTATCGCGGCGGCGATGAAGCGAATTTGATCATCGACAAAATTGTGAACCTCGATAACCTGAGTTCAAATATGACGCAGGGCATCAAGATCATGGTCGATCAGCAGCACCATCCGCCTGAGGCACTCAAGACGGCTTATGAAATTATTCGAGGCTATCAGGGCAACCGCGAGTTGCAGATCGACTTGATTTTGGAGGACGGTATGCGTGTGCAGCTGAAATCGAATAAGCGCGTGGAGGTGAATGACGAACTGCGCGACCGGCTGTCGGATCTGCTGGGTAAGTCATCAGTTGAAATGATCATCGACCGCAAAACTCTCTCCGCCAAAGCCGAACCGAAAAAGGCATGGGGCAAACGGTAGCTTCGCCATGCTCTTTACCGCCACCTGTAAACTGTAGTCTGTAAACTTCAAACTTTCTCAAATCTCGATCGACATTTTATCCGTCGCCACCGTAATCGGCGCGTAGATCGCTTTTACAGAATCCAGATCCAATGGTTGTTCATCACCGTTGAGAGGATTGATGTGGACCAAGTACATTGCTCCGGCGTTGGCAGCGGCGGCGACCTGAGCAACGGGCGTTAGGCAACTGTGACCCGTCAATTTCGCTTGATCTTCAAAGCCGTCGGGGAAGTAGCACTCATGGACCAACACATCGATATCTTTGATGAAGTCGATGTAGTCCGCACCCAAGGCGGCTGTGGTGTCGGTAATATAGGCCAACGTTTGTTCGCCGCCAGAAATTCGAAAACCGTGGCTGCCGCCTGGGTGATCCATCAGAACCGAATCGACTGTCGTATTTGCGATTTTCACAGAGGACTCTAACGGCACCAACTCAAAATTGGGGCTGACGGGGAAGAGATCAGTTGCAAACAGATGATTCTCAATTGCCTCGATTTTCTCCTTTGCCACATGGACGGTGACGCGCTCCATGTTTTTCTGATAGAGCACGTCGTAGAGAAAAGTTAGTCCAACAGAATGGTCTAGGTGCACGTGCGACATGAAAATGTCGAGCGTTTTGGTTTGGATCAAATCACGTACGCGAAACATGCCCGTGCCGGCGTCAAAAACGATGCCCAGTTCAGGAATCATCATGCACGCGGTTTGCCGCTGTTCATTTGGGTGGTAGCCCGTTGTTCCCAAAAAGTGAAATTTCACAATAGGTGTAGCCTTAATAAATAGAACTCGTGCATGCCATGTTAGCACAGCTGATTGGTTGGGTTCAGCGATTAGCGGCCAAAAAGGTTACCAATTCCTTTAATCAGTTCTTTTTCAAGGTTGGGCTGAGCTGTTGATCCACTCGCGGCGGGAGTCGCTGGAACGCCCTGCCCTGCTGCTGCAGCTGGAGTTTGTGCTCCACCTCCGAGAAATCCGCCTAGGCGACCTTGAATCTGCTGCTGCAATGCGCCACCGAGATTCTCCTGCAGTTGATTGCCTAGGTTCTCCTGAAGTTTATCTTGAAGCTGTGATTGATCCTTGTTGATTTGACCGCCGAGTTTCTCATTGAGCTGATTTTGATACTCGCCAAGTTTTGGGCTGACTTTATCGGCGAGTACTTTGTTGAACGCGCTCCCGGCAGCAGCTCTGGCCAATTGGCCGGAGAAGTTTCGAATGGCTTGTTGGTCGAGGATCGGTTTTGAGACCGTCCCGGTAATCGGAATCGAGATCGATTGCCCTTTAAGCCCATCCAGATACTCTGAACTGGTCAGCCAATCATCTGGGATTGGAATGCGGGCTACCATGTTGACCGTTTGATCTAGTCCGACGCTTCCAGAGGTTTCAATTCGGATGTCATCATGAGAGAACTTAATCCCTTCGTGGTATACGCGTCCATTTTCAACCGAGACGGGAACCGTTTGCTCCGACATTTTGAGCCAGGTGTTGTAGTCGCGGTCTGAATTGACTTTGTTGGGTCTGATGATGGCCTGAAGTTGTTTCGCCGATCCTATCAATTGTTCCGCCATCGGTCCCGCGCTGACGACGACGTTTTGTAGTGTCACTGTCGCGCGGGCTTGTAACTTCATTGGATCGTACAGCGGCATTTGCACACCATCGGAGTCAATCGAGAATGTTCCCTCAGCCGCCGTCGCGCCAGCGGCCAGTGGATTAATGTATTTCAGCGCTGAAGCACAGGTCTCCGGCGTCATTTGAACCGAATCTAGGATCCGCTGCTTAGCTAGATACATGACCGGTTCGCTGGATCGTAGATCGATTTTGGGGCTCATCTGAATCTGCCCACCGGAAAATGTCGTTGGTGTGATCGCTGTTGAAACGACGCCTTGGTCAACGATTATTTCGGTGGTCGACTGGCCAATTGGCAAATCCATGACTTGCCCGCCCGCCCACGCAACGCGCGTGCTGGCTTGGAGGTTGGGAGAAATATACGGTGCCGGTGCTCCAGCGGCTGTGTTTTCAAAAATTGGCCCACGCACGACAAATGGTTGCTCGCCGGTCCCACTGAGCCGTACCGTACGCCCCGTATAAACGTCCAGCAGCGAGTTGACCAGATCCCAGTTTGGATTCCAGACCCCATTTAGATCGGTAACCAAACGTCCCGAGAGCTCTCCAATCGTCCCCGACGCGTTGGCCGAAATCGTGTTGGATGTGAGCTGCATCTGATCAAGTGCGATTGCGTCAAAATCATTGGCCAATCGAACTGCGCCAGTCACACTGACTTGTTTCTCTGTCCAGACGGGAGTCATGCCGGATTGATGTCCGACGGTTTGGAAACCTGCTTGCCCCGAACTGACGGTTCTTGTAGCCGCCGTTAATTCATTGATTTTCATGTTGACCACTCCCCCAATGCCATTGGAATCGGATGTCAGTCGCACGGTTCCTTCGGCGTCTCCGAAGAGAAAGACAGAATCGTCCGACGGAGAAAGTTGCAACCAATCCGCAACGCGGTTGACGTTGGCTCGCAGAGCAACATCGCCGTTGACCTGAATGTTTTCGTTGGCGATGACCTGCAGTTTTTGTCCATTGGCCGATACAGCGCTGGAGGAGAAAGTAGTGTCGGCGATGTCGATGACACCCGAGTTTAGATCGTACTGAAGGTTGGCCGCACCGGTGATTTGCGGTTCGCGGATGATCAAACCGTATCCATCGAATCGTGGTTGTTGTAGCGTGTAATTTAGGCCTGACAGAATCAGCTTGTTGCCGCTGAGTGCAACGGCGGTGTTTAGATCCAGATCGCCGGCGGCCCTGAGATCCCCCAGATCAACAAAATTTTGGACGTGCCGTAGATAACCGCCAACGTCACCTTGTGCTCGTGCATTGAAGGTCAAATCGGTGTGAGCGACCACATCGGGAATAGGTTGCGCTAGTGCGAATGCAACGCGCTCACTGCCAAGGTCAGCATTGACCACTGCCGAATCGACGCGTACCTGTCCGCTAGAGAGCGCGTTGAGAACTGCTTCGAGCTGGATGGTGGCACGGTTCTGTTTCCAGTCAGGCAATCCCGGCATGGTGACGCGTGGATTGGCAACGACAAAGCTTCCAATCATATCGATCGGTCTATCGTGAATCACTCCCGTCGAATTGTTGCCATTCGGGTTGCCGCGCAGTTGCCAGCCAAATTTCCCGTCTAGATTGCCGGCCAGTGCCATCTGTTGCAGATCGACAAACTGACCGACGCGTTTGGTCAGTAGATCTAAATCACCTTTGAAATCGAACACGCCTTCAAACATATTAGCGTTGCCCACGACCGTCAAGAAATCGGTTTGGCACTGAACATTTTTTAGCGCTAGCCCGGTTTGGTCACTGGTCAGCACGCTGGAAAGATTGATTGGTTCTTGCCAAACAATTTCTTGGCCGTCACGTCGAGCCTTTAGATCGGCCATGTCGACGTTCATCAACAGCTGCCGTTGTTGAGAGCCGATTTGAAAGTTTGCGACACCTGATTGCAGTTGCAGATCCTGATGGGTGTGAAAGGTGGCTGGCAACATACGCATCAGACGCGCCAGATCCAAATTGCCCTGCATTTGAAAGTTAGATTCCGGTGGCTGGCCGCCGGCAGAAAGGCGATTCACGTCGGCAATTTCAAATTGCCCATTAGCTTTAACGCGTCCCACGTCACTGTTGAATTCAAATTGATCGGCCCACAAAGTCGATGGCGAGAGATTGATTTTTCCGACTGCGTTTGCGGTTGCTAATTGAAAAACATCGTCGCCCAACATCTCTGGAGAGGCGAGTTGTACTTCGGCGAGATTCATTGATTCTACGGTTGCCTGAACATGCGACGTCTGTAGATCGCAGGACGCTTTTAACTGACAATCGAGATTTCCTGCGACCGCGGTTGGCCCAATGATTCGCTCAGCCAACGGGCCAAAAATCGACAGAGGAAGCGTTTGACTTTGCATTGCCACATCGACCGATTTCATCAGCAACTCCGTTTGCCCTGAATCTAGCGTGGCGATTAGGTCAATGTTTCCGCTCCCCTGCGGGATAGGAGTTCCGCCCGCATCGATGGAAAATGGCGTCACACGGCATTGAAGGCTAGAGGACAATGCGGCATCAGGCGATCTCACTTGGGCGTTCATGTTGAGCTGATCGACCGACCAAGCGCCCGGGCTGGCTGCAGAGGTAATCGATGCAGTGCCATCAATGATGCTGACCGAGGCGCGTGGCAGACCCACGGAAGAGTTATTCGAGGTCGCCTCGTAGGTGTTTTGTTCTGGCGATGCGGCCAAGTAATTCTCTAAAACATCTTCAAGGTTACTACCGTTTTTACGAAGTTGGAGATTGACGACGGGTTGCGTAAGCTCGAAGTGGCCGAAGTCAGCTTTGCCGAGGTCGCCAAGTGCGCTGCTGGCGAATGACCAGAGTCGTTTGGAAGATTTGACTTCTGCGATGCTAACGACCGGTTGTTGATTGTCGTCCAGCAAAGTGACGTTCTTGAGCGTCAAAGGCTGGAACCAGCCAGCCGACGCGCGACCAATTTTTAGTTGCCCGTTTAAGTCGCCGGTGAACATGTTGACCGCGCGCTGTTCCAGCCCCATCAAGGTTACAACGTTGGGCAAAACTAGAATCAGAACCAGTAACAACAGCAGTATGTAGGGCCAGCGCCGTCGCCGTTGTGGGAACTTTTGGGGCGATGAAGATTCGTCGGAGTTGTTTCTCTGGCGTCGGTCACGTGAATGTGACATGGCAGCATCCTTGCTTCCTGAAGTCGTTGGTGTTTCGTAGTAGGATCGGCTTCTAGGCTTCCAGCCTGTCAATCGCGGTTACATTGATCGCGTGAGCGGAATGGCGCAAGCCACCGGTCTGGTAGGCTTAAAGGACCGGCGGCTAGCGCCGTGCCGCTTAAGTCAGCCACATGTTTACGCGCGATCTAATTGTATCTATCGGATCGGGAGTTTAGGCCCGTCGGCAATCGACGAACATAGAGAAGCAGTGCTAGCGAAAGCTAAAGCACTGTCTGTCGTTCTGTGGCGGTGTCACTCCGTGACAGCGAAAATACCGGTCACGGAGTGACCGGG
>CAZDBE010000064.1:0-20277 GCA_964503675.1 uncultured Pirellulaceae bacterium
AAGACACTCTCGTAGACTTTGACGATATCCCAGCGTTTATTGCAATCCTCATTAGCAACTGAGAAGGCACATTCGATACAGATGCGCCATCCATTGTGGGCTAAAACACGGCACATCTTCCCCGATGACTGTTTCCAAAAGATTTAGGCTACAATATGAACAGTCAACATTTTGGCGATGCGTTTTTTTGCGCTGTTGGGCAGCCTTGGCTGAACCAACACAAATGGTATTACACCACGGACTAACGCAAACAAGGGTCAGTGAAGCAATGCGAAACCCTAAAGAACAACAATTACTAAAAGGAAAACTATAGTGAGAATGTTCGGTTGTTTTGACGTTGTGCATCGCGTGTCGAAAGACATTGCAGTTGCCGCACTGCTTGTTTGTCTAGTGGCGACGTCCGCCAATGCCCAAATGGTCCATCCTGGCGGTTGGCATACTCAAGATGACCTTACGCTCATCCGAAACAAAGTCGCGGCAGGGGAAGAGCCGTGGATCACTGGTTGGAATGCAGCTAAAAATCAAGGTCCAGATGCTAACTTCGTATCAAATCCAACCACGCTCATTACTTCCAATGGCGCTATGCACACTGCGGGATTTGCTGCTTGGGTGTTAACGATGAAGTGGGTTGCTTCAGGCGACCAGTCATATGCAAACGCCGCTATTAACATTATCGACAATTGGGTAGGGACGGTTGAAGACTTTGACGTTTTTGCCCCAACTCTCACGGTGAGTACCGGTGCGGGTGCGATGGCTCAAGCCGCTGAAATTCTTGCACATGGTTTCAATGGCCAAGCAGGCTGGCCTCAACAAAATATAACAGCAGCTCGACTCTGGTTTAAAACTGTTATCTACGATGCGCAGACTAATACAGGTCTTTTAAGTTCATCTAACTTTGGAACCTCGGCGCTTGGTGGCAATACATCGATGGCCATTTTCATGGATGATGAGGTCGAATTCAACTATCAACGTCGGTCTTACATAGTTGGTTATAATCTAGAAGATGGATGTAACTCTCTGGCGGATTACATACCATTTGCGACGGGACAAGCTTTTGAAACCGGCAGAGATCAAGCCCACGTTCAGGGTGGCATAGCGCATTTAACAGAAGCCGCTTTATGCCTGTGGAATCAGGGCGATCAATATGTATACAATTTGAACAATAGGCTGCTTGCCGGCGTGGAGTACCATGCCCGATACAATCTAGGGTTCAATGATTTACCACCATACAATCCAGATATTCCTAATCGATGCAATATTTCAGTCCCAGGGCTTAATGCAACACAAATTAGTGCTGACGAGCGTGGTAACTTTTCACCTGTTTACTATATGTCTGCCAAACTGTTTTCAAACGCTGGGCTAGATCATCCAAATACAAGAGCCGTATTGACAAGCCCTGGTTATTCACCGGAGATCAATAATTTTGCTCACCCGGGTTTAGGTATGTTTGCTTTTGTTTCCGCCGAACTTCAAGATCTCACCGTGCCACGAGATATCGCAGTTAACATTGACGTTCCCGATGGGCGCGGTGACGGCGACGCTGCCACGCCGACTTTAGCGGATTTTATCGGCCAAAATCCAGGTAGCTTGCTCGACGCAGATACCGTCGTTCGCATTAGCGAAGGTAGTGGCAATGCTTCAAACTTTGGAAACAACTTCGGCGCCGGAATCGCTATCGGCGGCTACATTGTTACCACGACCGATAGCAATCCTTTTAACGGTACCGGCACGAATTCCGGCTTTAATAGCGGGGACGCTTCACACAATGACACCGATCCGATCACCGAAGGATACGCCTTTAGTGCGGGTAACACGAACGTTGCCATTGATGGGCTACTGGCCAACTCGGCGGCAGGTGACACGATTGTTCTTTCAATTTGGGGCATTGGCGACAATATTGGTCAGCAAGCTAATTTCGCTGTTACCTATGGGAGCAACACCGCCACTGAAGGGAACACCCAAGAAACTCTGTATAATGGGGTAGGTCAAGCACGGGCCAGTGCCGTAGGTTCTATCCCATTCGTCAATTTCACATTCGTAGCCGATGGTGTAACGGACCAGATTTCGTTCGATATTAGTAATGGCTCTGGTACTGGTAATGCCACGATCAACGCGTTCTCGCTGAGCGTTACAGAACTGGATTTTTTGCTTGGTGATTGCAACCTAGACGGTGTCGTTGACTTTGACGACATCCCTTCTTTCATCTCAGTTCTCATGTCTGGAGTTTACGTCGAACAAGCCGACTGTAACCAAGACACTCTCGTAGACTTTGACGATATCCCAGCGTTTATTGCAATCCTCATTAGTAATTGAGAAGGATCAAGCCTAGACCGGGAACAGATAACGTCGTCTCCGGATGTGCGGTTGTGCAATCGCATAGAGCTGTGACTTCCTGTCCGCGAAGCAAATCCTACAACTGCAGATATATCGTCCCATCGGGACTAATGGAAACGCTACATCCAATGAATAGACTTTTTCTGGTAGCCATTATCTTTTGTGGCGGCATTAGTCGCGCTGGTCACGTTGTGGCTGAGAACTACGCAGCAGACATTGTCGTTTATGGAGGCACCTCTGCAGCGGTGACCGCAGGCGTCCAAGCTCACAAACTAGGCAAGTCCGTCATTATCGTCAGCCCTGACAAACATCTAGGTGGATTGACCAGTGGCGGACTCGGCTGGACCGATGCAGGGAAAAAGTCTTCGGTCGGTGGTCTGTCGCTTGAGTTCTACCAACGAATCCGCCAACACTACGACCGGCCTGAGTCGTGGCGGCAGCAGACGCAAAAAGAGTTTCGCGCTATTAAGAGGAGCAAAATCAGGAACTCGCCCACCGACGACGCGATGTGGATCTTCGAACCCCACGTCGCTGAAGCGGTGTTCGACCAGTATATTTCTGAAAACGGCATCAACGTACTTCGAGACGCGTGGCTTGACCGCGAGAATGGGGTTGAAAAGAACGGCACTCAAATTGTTGCCATCTCCACGCTTACTGGAGATCGAATTGAAGGAAAAGTCTTCATCGACACCACCTATGAAGGCGACCTGATGGCTGCCGCCGGCGTTAGTTTTGCAGTCGGGCGCGAATCCAACGCCATTTACGGTGAGCGTGCAAATGGAGTGCAAAAGGATCTTCGCCAACACGATCACTTTTTTACCGCGCAGATCAGTCCCTATAAAATCGTGGGCGATCCGACCAGCGGCCTGTTGCCTCGAATCAGCCCAGAACCGATTGCTGAAAACGGCACCGGAGATAGAAAAATCCAAGCGTACTGCTTTCGAATGTGCTTGACTGACGCCTCAGAGAATCGAATACCGTTTCCAAAACCTGACGGTTATGATCCTGCTCAGTACGAACTTCTGCTGCGGCTGTTTGAAACTGGCTGGCGAGAGCAGTTCGGGAAATTCGATCCCGCTCCCAATCGAAAAACCGACACGAACAATCACGGCCCTTTTAGCACCGACAATATTGGGCGCAACTACGACTACCCGGAAGCGAGGTATCAGCGGCGGCGAGAGATCATCAAAGAGCATGAGACCTACCAGAAGGGTTTGATGTACTTCATGGCGAACGATCCGCGTGTCCCCGAAGACGTGCGCGAACCGATGTCGAAATGGGGATTGCCAAAAGATGAGTTTACCGACAACGGTAACTGGTCGCATCAGCTTTACATTCGCGAAGCCCGTCGAATGGTTGGCCAGCACGTGATGACCGAACATGATTGTCTCGGCGAGACCGATCTCAAGGATTCTATCGGACTGGGATCGTATGCCATGGATTCTCACCACACTCAGCGCTACGTGACATCCGATGGCTTCGTACAAAATGAAGGTGATGCGGGTGTGCACTTCAAGCGGGCCTATCCGATTTCATACCGATCAATTTTGCCAAAGCGTAACGAAACAAGCAACCTACTGGTTCCCGTTGCGTTATCGTCGTCTCACATCGCGTTCGGTTCGATTCGCATGGAGCCCGTGTTTATGATTCTAGGGCAGAGCGCGGCAACGGCCGGAGCGATTGCCGTTGACCAGTCGATTGACCTGCACTCGGTAGACTACCGAAAGGACTTACGCCCCGCATTGTTAAAGGCGGGACAGATATTGGAAGTCAAACGCAAGGAGAAGTAGTTTGCGATCCGGTAGTTTGCAAATTGGTCTGCAGAAGATTGACTAAAATGATCCGCCTTGCCGAAACAGATTCAAATAGTGGTTGTCAGCCTGCGGAACCACGCCTCTGAGATTTCGTATGGCATCCCGAAGAGCACGAATCGCTTTATAGTACTGCTCATCGCCACCTTCGCCTGAATCATAGAGTGATTCCGCCTCTTCCAACGCTTCGCTCAGTGCATCGGCCAGCTCTTCGGCCGCACCGTTTTCTGTCGCCGAAGTCGATGCCTCCTTGCCTAACTGAACCAACGCATAGAGACCCGGTCGAAACGGCCAAGCATGTTTGAGGTACGAAGAATCCGCAGTACTTGACGGCGCTTCTTTATACGAAGGCAGCCTCTCCGACATTACTAAGAACCCTTCGCTGTCCCGCATGCAAAACGCGCAATGAGACGCGCCCGGAGGAACGTTGCCTTCAATGCGTCCATCCTTGATCGTGGCAGCTTGCTCAAACCACATCTCGCGGCGGCCTCCAGAAGCTTCAAACTCACCACCGTTAACGGTATACAAAAGCTTGGCTTCCACGATCGCTGATTTGTCCTCTGTTTCGACATCAATCCAGATTCGGTCTTGCTGGTTTCCCCGCGCAAGCACATCAGGGATACGTTCATGCCCGACATGTGACTCGATGCTGGGGTTCTTATACGGATAGGAAACATTGGCCTCATTCAAGAACGAATCCAACTCGGCTAGCAACTCCCTCGTAAACTCCGGCATCTTTTCGGCGAGGTTTTCTTTCTCACCAACGTCTGCAAACGAGCCGTCATCGTGATAAAGCCGAAACAATTCAACATTTGGGCTCTTGTTGTTGCCGGGGCCAAGGTTGCGATAAATCTTCCATGGGCCTTTCCGCATCGCACAGCCAGCAGAACGCTCGATCGGATAATAGAAGTAAATGCTCTCGCGCGGCGTTTGGTCGGCAAAGCACGCAACATTATCCTTGCCTTCGATCAGCGAGCGGATGTTGCAACCATCCAACTTCTCATTCGTCAATGGCGGCAACCCTGCAAAACTGACAAACGTCGGATAAAGGTCAATCAATGAAATCGGCGTCTCGCAGACCGAATCCTTTGGAACATTGGGGCCACGCACGATAAACGGAATGCGCACTCCACCTTCGTGAATGTCTTGCTTACCTTTCCGGAGAGGCGAGTTATCAGTGACGGTGCCGCCAGATCGATTCACCAGGCCACCATTGTCAGAGCTCACGACAACATACGTATTTTCGATCAACTTGTGCCCCAGATTGCGAGGGTCGTCTGTTTCTTCGAGATATGTCACGATGTTTCCAATCATCCAGTCCAGTGTCTCAACCATCGTGGCGTAGTAAGGATCGGTCTTCCCGCCCAGTCCCGTGTTGATCGTACCGGGGTCGGTGGGGAATTCGTGCCCCATCTTCTTGCAGTAATACGCAAAACGCTCTCGATGGCGAGTCTGGATTGGACTGTGAACATAGTAGGTGCAGTAGTTGAGAAAGAACGGTTTGTCGTGATGTTTCGCCAGCCATTTCAACGCAACATCGTTCGTTTTGTCAAAGGGACGCCCATTCCTATCGAGCTGAAACGGATCGTTTGGATCGTCCGTCGCCCACTCGCTTAATCGATCGGGCTTCTGCTTCGCGGCCAGCCCATTGTGCTGATCACGAAGCTGCTTTCGCGGCCCCCAAATGTCTGGGTCAGGATAGTAGGATCCACCTTTGCCCACATCACTGACATAGCCAAAGTCAAATCCATAGTCGCCTGGAAAAGGGTACCCGTTGCTGCGACCGCCCAGATGCCATTTACCGACATGTCCTGTGATGTAGCCAGCCTGCTTCAATTCTTTTGGAATGGTCATTTCCGTCAGCGGCAGCCGATAGCGATAAAAAGGATTTATGTGTGAGAATCTCGGTGAGTAAGCGCGAGGTAGCTTGCCGCCCAAGACATGGTAGATGCCAGTGTGAGCTGGATACTGCCCCGAGATGTAAGCCGCTCTCGACGGGGCGCATGTTGGCGAAGGTGAGTAAGCCTGCATAAACTTTCGTCCGTTTCTGGCCAGTCGATCAAGGTGAGGTGTCTCAAAAGGCGTCTTTCCATCGACATCAAAACAGACCGGATCCTGCCAGCCTAAATCGTCGGTCAGGATATGAACGATGTTGGGCTTGGGCGCATCACTATTATCAGCCAGCAACACTTCGACAAACAATATCGACGCTACAAAAGCGGCCAAGATAGGTGCCAGTAGATTGAGAGAGCAAACTATTTTCATTGAACTTCTTTGATAGAGTGGGGCTATGGAATACTACCGGCCCTAGCCTGAGTCGAGCAACTTGCGCTTCAATACAGCACTAGATCTCTCGATCTGCACATTTCATTCACCTTGTTCTTTTACCACGTCGTCCGTTTCGGCAAACTCCACGTTCTCCAAACGCAACACAACCGCGTTGGGCCATCGACGATTGTTATAAAGTCGCTGAGCCCGCACTGCAGAGACTTTCAGGCCTTCGGCAGTCTGTTCGAATCGTGTGCCGATATCATACCGCTTATTGAACTTCTCAACGCGATCTTCCTGGCCCAGAATGGTGATTTTGGTTTCCGGCGTCGACCTCAGCTCTTTAAGCACAAACTCCTTTCTCTTGGATCGCCCCCACACCTTGGCACCTTCGGTGGACAGCCCAGTCAACAGCGCGTAGACGTATTTCCCGTCTTTCGATTGAGTGTAGTAGACTTCTTTGCTACCAGCAGTCACGCAAGGGCGGATGTTGTGGATTGCTTCATCGTTGACAAACATCCACAACGCCAGTTCCCGGAAGCGTTCCTCCTGCTCAAGTGGGATTTTTCCCGACGGCATCGGCCCCATATTGATCAGCAAATTTCCGCCCTTGGCACGCGTTTCGATCAGCATGTTGATCAATCGAGTTCCCGACTTGTAATCTTCATTGGTCGGTTTGTACTGCCACTGATTGCCAAGCGTAAAACAAGTCTCCCAAGGGCCGGGAATCGGATCTTTGGGAAGCCTTTGCTCTGGCGTTGCCATTTCGCCGCGCGTCACGATGCAGTTCGGTGCAATCTTGTGTATGTGCTCCGCCAGTTCTGCTTTATGCCCGCCATCAAGGAACACCATGTCGATATCGCCATAGTTGGTCAGCAATTCGTCCAAGTGCTTTTTGGTGTAAGCAATCAACTCGTCGCGATGCTTCCCGCTTTCGTGTCCTCCACGCGCCGGAATGTCTCGCTCATAGTGAAACGCAAAGTCTTCCGGTGAATAGTAAAAGCCAACCTTGATATCGAACTTACGACAAGACTCTACAAACTTCGCTACGACATCCTTACCGTAGGGCGTGTTCATGATGCTAAAACCTGTCGTTTTAGTATCCCACATGCAGAAACCATTGTGGTGCTTGGTCGTCAGCACCATGTATTTGACACCTGCCAGCTTCGCGATCTTCATCCACTGGTCCGGATCGTATTGTGTCGGATTGAACGTCTTTGGAAGTTCATTGACGTAGCGGTCGAGGTACTTTCGAGAAGCATAATCCATCGAGTGACTGATCACAGATCCTAGCTGTGAGTCAAAAGACCAATGCACGAACATGCCTAGTCCCAAATCCTTGAACTCTTCCTCCCGCTCGGGCTTGTTTCTTAAATCGCCTAGCATCTCCGGTCGTTCAAACCTTTGAGCATGGGCGATCGATGCCGTCGCGAAAATCACGACAAGCAACGCACACAGTCGTGGCAAAACTGGGTGTCGATTTGCCGGTTGAAAGCAATTTACGATTCGAATCAGTATAGATTTGATTGTCGCAGCCAACATGGAGTCTCTCTCTTGCTTAGTCGATATACTTGTTAACTATTCTGGTATTGAACTTCCTGTTCCCATTCTACAATTTGAATTAGAAACGGGGTCAACGACCATGGCAATTCACTCGGAAAAAGCTGCTCGCTCTATCATCGCAACATTCATCTTCGCTTGATTTGGAAATGCAGACATTCAGAATTCTACCTTTGACGTCTGGGTATCAAGCATCTGTATCTGATTTCCCATCAAACCAATTTGACAAAACGCAGAAAATCAACACACCTGCCAGTTCCTGTTGCGTTATCATCTTCTCCTACTGCTCTCGATTCACTTTGAGCCCGCTTTCATAAGTTTCGGACGGAGCGTGCCAATGGCCTGGGCGATTGCAATTGACCAATCGGTTGACGTACAATCGCTGGTCCACCAAGAGAATCTGCCGCCGACGTTATTGACGGCGGGATAGCTATTGGAAGTTAGGCGCTAGAAGAAGTGACGTTAACGCCGGCAGCCGAACTAACAATAACACTGCGACCAATAAGGAAATCAGGACAAGCATGGAAACTGAAAAATCGACACCAGACTATCGACGCCCGTTTGTCACGATCACGATGTTGTTCTTCTTATGGGGCTTCATCACGGTGATGAACGACGTTCTGATTCCTTATCTCAAGGACAGTTTCGATCTCACTTTTTTCCAAGCAGGCTTGGTGCAATTCGCGTTTTTCGGTGCCTTTTTTGTGGTGTCGTTGTTGTATTACTTCATCTCGCTGTCAACCGGCGACCCAATCAACCGAATCGGATACAAAACCAGTATTATCATCGCGCTGCTGGTCTGCGGACTGGGTTGTGCCATGTTCTATCCAGCGGCCGAATACAAGACTTACAGTTACTTTCTAGGTGCACTGTTCATGTTGGCGACTGGAGTGACTCTATTACAGATCGCCGCCAATCCTTACGCCGCGATTTTGGGCAAGCCTGAAACGGCGTCCAGTCGCCTGAATCTGGCCCAAGGCGTCAATTCACTTGGAACCACCTTGGCACCGATCGCCGGCGGACTGCTATTGTACAAGGTGTTCGCCCAAGGTGGCGAAGTCACGATCGACTCCATCAAAATCCCTTACTTGATCTACGGATCCCTGTTCGCAGTTTTGGCAGTGATAGTGTGGCGAAGTCACCTGCCGAAGTTCACCAATGAAGAAAAGCTTGAACCGGGCCTCGGCGCATTCCAGTTTTCACATCTGCGTTTGGGAATGATTGCGATCTTCATGTACGTTGGCGGTGAGGTCGCGATTGGCAGTTATCTATCAAACTTCATGCAGGCACCGGAAGTACTTGGATTACCCGAGGCGACCGCCAGTATTTATCTGGCATATTATTGGGGTGGAGCAATGATCGGACGTCTCTGTGGCGCGATCTCTCTAAGCGATATGGCCAGCCAGTCGCAGAAATACCTCTACATGGTCGTCACTGCGATCATCGTCTTCCTTGTCGTGTACTTGGTCACAGCAATTCGCTTGGATGACGGCGAACTAACGTTCGACTTCATGAAGCCAGCACAAGTAGCCCCATTCTTGCTGCTGATTGGTCTGAATTTCATCGCGTTTATTATTGGACGTGGCCAGCCAGCCCTTTCGTTGGGCGTATTCTCACTCGTCTTGATCGTGTTGTTGGCTGTGGCAGCGTTTGCCGGTGGCAACATTGCTTTCTGGGCCGCACTGGGAACTGGATTGTTCAATTCGATCATGTGGTCCAACATCTTCACGTTGGCGATTAAAGACTTGAAGCAATATACCTCGCAGGGTTCATCGTTACTGGTAATGATGATCGTTGGCGGTGCTCTGGTTCCACTGGCAATGGGTGCGGCCGCCGACTGGTTTGGAATTCAGTATGCGTTTCTCGTTCCCATAATTTGCTACGTCTACATCGCGTACTATGGATTTATTGGGCATCGAATTAAGGATGTGCAACCTGCATGATTGCTGAAGAAGACAAGCGTATAGTGCTGACGCTCGATGCGGGCGGAACCAATTTTGTGTTTTCGGCAATTCAATCGAATCAGGAAATCGTTACACCTGTTAGATTGCCTGCCGAAACAAAGGTTCTTGAACGCTCTCTACAAGTGATTGAATCGGGTTTCCGTAAAGTTCTAGAGCAACTCGATTCCGCGCCAGTTGCGATCAGTTTTGCGTTCCCGGGACCAGCCGACTATCCCAGTGGAATTATTGATAATGTTGGCAACCTACCTGCTTTCGCGGGCGGTGTTGCACTCGGCCCATTTCTAGAGGAACAATTCGGATTGCCCACGTTCATCAACAACGATGGTGATCTGTTTGTTTATGGCGAAGCAATCGCGGGGTTGCTGCCCCAAACCAATCAATTGCTGGAGCAGTCCGGCAGCCCCAAACGATATCGAACGTTGTTTGGAGTCACGCTGGGAACAGGATTCGGCGGCGGACTCGTTCACAACGAGGAATTGTTCCTCGGCGACAACTCCAACGCCGGCGAAGTTTGGTTGCTTAGAAACAAAGTTCGACCAGAATGCTTTGCCGAAGAAGGAGCCTGCATTCGCGCGGTTCGAGGCAGCTACGCAAAAGCCATGGGAATCTCAATTGATGACTCGCCTTCGCCGCAGGAAATCGCAGTCCTCGCCTCGGAGTCAACCGATGACGAGAACTCCCCCCCTCGATTGGCTGCAATCAATGCTTACCGGGAACTTGGTGAGGTCGTCGGCGATGCGCTGGCAAATGCGAGCACGCTGGTCGATGGGCTGATCGTCATTGGGGGCGGCATCTCCAATGCCCACCATGTATTCATGAAGCCTCTGATCGAAGAAATGCACAGTTCGCTCGCCGCCTACGACGGCGACAAAGTTCATCGGATCGTACAGAAAGTCTTCAACTTAGAGTCGCCGGAGGAGCGAAAGCTGTTCGCAGCGGGAGCAACCAAGACGATTACCGTTCCCGGCAGTGAGCGCGCGATCTCATACGACCCCATGAAGCGTATTGGCATTGGTGTCAGTACGCTGGGAACCAGCCGCGCGGTCTCGATTGGAGCATACGCATTTGCGCTGAACAAAATCGACGAAACAAACTCCTGAAGAAACCGTTAAAAAGTAGACCCATCCTTTCGGACTGCACAAAAACGCCAACATGAAAAATCTTGCCAAGCTAGTCTTCCTTCTTCTATTCGCACTGCCGACGAACGTCACGGCCCAGCAATCGGAGGATTTAACTCAGTTCGTCGATCCACTGATTGATACGCACGAATCACGCTGGTTCTACTTCAATTCTGCGTCGCGCCCTTTCGGAATGGTGAATCTGAGTCCCGACACGCAGACCAAAGGTTCTTGGAAGTCGGGATATCTTTATGACGACAAACACATTCGCTGCTTCAGTCATATTCATGCGTGGCAGCTTTCGGGAATTCCAGTAATGCCGATCACGGGTGAAATGACCGGGCATCAGGGAATGGACGAATACCAATCGGAGTATTCTCATGACGATGAGACTGTGAACGCTGGCTATCACAAAGTGCATTTGAAGAAGTACGGAATTACGACGGAGCTTACCTCGACGGACCGAGTGGGTTTTCATCGCTACACGTATCCGTCGACAAAGGACGCCTATGTCCTGTTCGACCTTGGAGCACTATTGGGCCATAGCCCAACGGTCAGTTCGGAACTCCGCAAAACGGACGACCGAGAAATTTCCGGCATGAGTTTGATGAAAGCGACCTCGAGGCGGAAGAAAGATACTCCTGTCTACTTTGTCGCGCAGTTTAGTCAGCCGATGACTGCCTTCGGAGGCTGGGAAGAAGGAGAACTGACAGATTCAACTGATGTCATTGAGGGAGAAAATGCGGGTGCTTATGTTCAGTTTGAAACTGCGGATTCCAAACCTGTTTTGATGAAAGTTGGTATCAGCTACGTCTCGGTCGAAGGGGCTCGACGAAACTTGGAAGCAGAACTGCCCGATTGGGATTTCGATCAAGTCGTTTTAGAGTCGAAAGAAGATTGGAATGATCACCTTGCCCGAATCAAAGTCGAAGGTGGAACCGAAGCTCAAAAAAAGAAGTTCTACACCGACATCTGGCGTTCGATGCTGGGGCGTCGCATCTTCAGCGATGCCGACGGTGCCTACAGTGATATGACCGGCAAGGAACGCGTTGTTCGACAGATTCCAGCTGGAGATGACGGCAAACCAGCCTTCACCATGCACAACTTCGATGCATGGTGGGGGAGCCATTGGAGTCTTGATGTTCTCTGGCCGTTGTTGTGCCCTGAAAGATACAGCGATTTTTGCAAAACCTCTGTTCAAATGTATGAAAACGGCGGTCTCATTCCGCGTGGCCCTTCCGGAGGAAATTACACGTTCGTCATGATCGGCGACACTGCCGCGCCAGCGATCTCTTCGGCTTACGCTAAGGGAATTCGAGATTTTGATTGCGAAACGGCCCTAGAGGGGCTGGTGAAGAACACCGAGGCCGACGGTGGACGGTATTACGGTGGATACGCAAAAAAACCAACGGTCTCAGCTCACAAAGAGTATGAGGAAAAGGGATATGTCTCTTGGGGAAATCCTGTCTCAGGAGCCCATGGGAAGGCCGTCACCAGTTTGACGCTTTACAACGCCTACCACGATTGGTGCATCGCTCAGATGGCCAAGGCGATGGGCAAAGAAGATCTCTACGAACGTTTTATCGCCGGCGCGAAGAACTATCGGCACGTGATATGGCCTGAGAAACAATCGGCGTGGGTGCGGATGCCCGACGGGAGTTGGATGGAGAACTATTTGCCTCGCGAGGAAAGTTTTGAGCAGAAAGGATTTTGCGAAACCAGCGCAGCCGTCACCACGTTTTACGTTCCTCACGACCCGATGGGACTTGCCGAGCTACTCGGTGGCCCGGAAGCGGCGGCGCAAAAGCTCAACGAACAGTTCGAAGCGGCAGTAAAGGACAAGTTCCATCTTCGCGGCCGGACACACGGCAATGCGTGGATTGACTATGCAAATCAAGACGGCACGGGCGCGGCCCACTATTTCAATCGAATCGGATACCCATGGCTGAGCCAGAAATGGGTACGCGCGGCGCAGAGCGCGGCCTTTGGCGGAACGGATCCCTACAGCGGTTACAATGGAGATGAGGACCAAGGCCAAATGGGGTCGTTGAGCGCCCTGATGGCAATCGGCCTGTTCCAGTTTGACGGAGGATCAGGAATCGATCCGCGTTACGACATCACCGCGCCGGTCTTTGATAAAGTTACCATTCAGTTAAGCTCGAAGTACTATAGCGGCAAAGAGTTTACGATCACAACCAAAAATCAGTCTCCCGAGAATGTCTACATTCAATCGGCGACGTGGAATGGGCAGCCGCTCAATACTTGCTGGTTGTCTCACAAGGAACTGGTAAAGGGTGGTGTACTGGAGCTGAATCTTGGACCAGAGCCAAACAAAGGATGGGGAACGGCCGAGGTGCTGGACTCGTCAACTACTCAATAGCTAAACCATTTTCAACACTTGGTTTGGTGTCCTTGAGCATTTCAGGGCCCTTGTGTCTTCTAAGAGTTGCTCTTGCGTCTACGCAGCAGCGGCGTTCCCATTGCAGCGACCGTCAGAAGCAATATAGAACTTGGCTCCGGCACAGCCGCTGCCTCGCGCACAAGCGATGTCACCAACCAGTAACTGTCTCCAACGTTGGCAGCAGCATCTATGTCGGTGGTCGCGGTGGAGACTCGCAGGAAGTAGTCTCCTGGATCGACTGTCAGGTTTACGAGAAACGATCCGGTATCATCATCGACGGAATTCGAAATGTCGCCGAACTCGTCTCCACGCCAGCCGATGTCATCCGAGAGGCCGACCACAGTTCCTGTAGCGTCGACCAACTCGAGAACTGAGTCGAAATTAGAGAATCCTGGAGTACGCGACGTGAATACGTGGGACGTCAAAGTTGTCTCGACAGTTGTGTTAAAGTGATAGACGTCGACGTCTGACTCCGTATTATCGAGGTCGGCTTCAATAAAACTGATCTCCGCACCGGACGATTCGCCAAGCGAAAAAACCAGCTGGGTGGCGGTGCCAAGTGTATCACCTGCGTCGCCTCCATTGGCCTCGGAGATATCCGACAACACGGGGTTGTTCACCAGAGCCATACCGCCGGAACTCTGAGACCCGCCGGCGATGTCGAGAATGACCCTCGAGAACGGCGATAGTGTGCGTCCCGACTCACGTTCGGACTCGTTGACCCCCGTGCTACCAGTTGAGAGTAAATGCTGGTTCTGCTGGCCACTGGTATTGATTGACTCAGAAGAAATCCCATCGGCGCTATAGACATTCTGGTGAAACAAACCAAAGCTGTGTCCCAATTCGTGAGCGGCTGTTCCTGCAAGCGAGGTAGAGATTTCATCGATCGATTCTTGGCGAGTATTGAATGCGGGTTCTAATGCCCCATTGAAGTTTCCAGTGTAAACGCGCGAAACTCCCCCCGGATCGCCATCGGGATTCGTTGGATATGTTCTGGTTTGCAGATTGCCCAAATCACCTGATGCTCGACCGAACAGACCGCCGCCAATGCCCGTCGCATTGTTGTCCGCACCAAGGTAGATGACGTCATGCGCGCCCAACGGTTGTACTGTGACAAAATTGAGGTTGTACCCGTCGTAAATCTGCTCAAGGTCTGTGAGGATATTGTTCTGAATTTCCTGACGATCGAACGAAGTAAACTGACTTTGAGAAGGCGGCCCGTTGGTGACGCCGCCGGAACTGCTGGTTGCCTGATTCAGTTCGTCGATCCAGTCTGCAATTCCGTTGGGAGCTCCATCGTTTCCGTCATGAAAATCGGATGTAAAATCAACCCAGACATCGATGCCTTGGGCTTGGACCGATCGGCACTCACCGGCTGAGAACATTTGACAAAGCAGCAGCAAGAACGCGGTAAGAAAAAGTCTTCTCATGATCTATACTCGGGGCAAGTTTCTGGCCCGCACAGACGAACCGATGGTGTAAAATGAAAAAATACCACAATCTAAATGGCATTAAGCTCTTAATTGATCGCTTATGAAGAAAGTCAGTGTAGTTGCGGACAACAGCAGTTTCAACTCTTCGAACTGCTATAACCCAAACGTCAGTTTGGCCAGACTTCGAATGACCAGTGTGGTTCTTAAGTTTCGACATTCAAAGAGCTAAATATGCTAGACAAACTGCTGTGCAATGCTCACGCGATTTGCATTCTTGCGCTAACGACTCTGCTTACCATCAGCGTTTCTGACGTTTGCGCTCAAACGGACAAAGAACAGTTGGTTCTTGACACATTTGATTACGAGAAGGGTATTGTTTTCAAAACGATTGGCGGAAAAGAGCTAGATCTGGTCTATTTCAAACCGAAGAATCTAAAGACAGGAGACAAGGCCCCGTGGATGTTATTTGTGCATGGTGGTGGATGGCGAGGTGGCAACAAGTTCAATGTTCTCCGGTCGGCCTTCTCCGGCACACTGAAGCAGCTGACAGAGAACGGAATTGCGTGCTTCACAATCAGATATCGCTTAACCCGAAACGGCATAACCGCTTTTGATTCCGTGGTCGATTGTAAGGATGCTGCCCGATTCCTTCTCAAGAACGCCAAAACTTATGATCTTGACAAAGAGCGCTACGGTGTTTGGGGAGGATCCGCCGGTGGTCACCTTAGCCTAATGACGGCATTGGGAAAGGATGCAGATTTCCCGGGCGACTCCGCGCTGTCACGGTTCCCACTCAATTTCAAATGCGTTGCCTCGTACTACCCACTTACGTCACTTGTGAATCGCGAAGTTTTGGTGGGTTCAAAATTTGAAGATCCAGAAGTTCTACGTCACATTCTCGATGGACTGTTTTCCGAGAAGCCAAAACTAGCCCGGTTATTGAGTCCGGTTGAGTATTTGACGAAAACAAGCCCACCGATTCTACTCCTTCACGGCGAGAAGGATCCGACGTTGTCGATCAAGAATTCATTACACATGATGGACGTCGCGAAAGAGAAAGGGGCGGACGTCAAATTACTGTCCGTCAAGGATGCCGGTCACAGCTTCCATGGAAAGAGAATCGCGCCCTCCATTGAGGAAATCAACGAAACATCAGCCAAGTTTTTGATTTCCCAACTAACGGGAGATGAGAAAACTCTCCATTCCTCGACACCCTCAACCCAAAAATCCAGCCATGAGTAGCACCCGATCTCTTACTCTCCATCTCAATAGATTCGTCCAGATGGGATGTCTATTTACTGTGATTGGAATCATACTCGCGACGCAGATGTACGCGGTGGCTGACCAGCCGAACGTGATCGTCATCTACACAGATGATCAAGGCTACGGTGACGCAAGCTGTCTAAATTCCGACGCAAAGTTCCAAACTCCGAATTTAGATCGTTTAGCGCGTGAGGGGATGACGTTTACGGACGCTCACTGCAGTGACACCATCTGCACTCCTTCACGGTACGGACTGCTGACGGGGCGATACGCTTGGCGAACGACATTAAAACGAAGCGTATATGGGGCCGAAATAAAATGCCTGATCGCCGATGGACGAATGACACTCGCCTCGCTGCTCAAAGCAAACGGCTATAACACAGCGATGGTTGGAAAGTGGCATCTCGGAATGGATTTCCCCGGGACACGCGATGACCGTGATTGGACGCAACCCGTGCGCGACATGCCGCTGGACAAAGGGTTCGACTATTTCTGGGGAATCCCCGCCTCGTTAAACTATGGCGTCTTGGCTTGGTTCGAGGGCCGGTACGCAAAGGTGCCGCCGACTCAATACACGCAGAAGAAACCAAACAAGATTGCGATCTCCGATTACCGAATCAAGCCGCCTTATGACAAAATATTACGAAAGCCGGGGACGACTGATGAGCTTGGTGTGGTGAAGGGCCAACTTGAAATTGCTCCCGACTTCGTTGATTCGGAGTGCCTGACTCGATTCACAGACAAGGCGATTGAGTGGATCGAAGGAAAAGTGGATGACGCCCGCAAAGGCAAACCATTCTTCCTGTATCTGCCCTACACTTCGCCTCACAAACCCGTGATTCCAATCGAACGGTTTCGCGGCAAGAGCAATGCAGGAGCGTATGGAGATTTCATGATGGAGACCGACTGGCACATCGGGCGCATCCTCGACTTGCTCGATCGTGAAAAGCTGGCCCAAGTTACGATCATCATATTCACCAGTGACAACGGCCCCGAAAAAACTTGGAGAAAACGAATTGAGCTGCACGACCATCGCAGCAGTGGAATCTACCGGGAAGGTAAGCGCTCTATCTATGAAGGCGGGCATCGCGTCCCCTTCTTCATCCGCTGGCCTGCCAAAGTAGAAGCGGGCAGCAAATTCGAGCAGCCTGTTTGCCAAACGGATCTTCTTGCCACCCTTTGCGAAATGCTCGAACAGCCATTACCCGATTCAGCCGGTGAAGACAGCTTTAGCTTCTTCGGCCCACTGACGGGCACGCCTGCCACTTCCGCACGAACGCCAATCATTCATCACAGCAGCGGCGGCGGTTTCGCCATCCGCGATGGCAAGTGGAAACTTGTCATGGAAGACGGACGGCAAAAACGCGAACTATACGACCTCGCGTCCGACCCACGCGAGCGCAGGAACGTCATCGGCCAACACCCTGAAGTCTCCGAACAGCTCGTCGCTAAGATAACCACGATTGTTCAAAGCGGACGCAGCACCGCAGGTGAACCGCAGCCAAACGATACAGGCTGGTGGAGCAACCTATCTTGGATGGAGAAGTGGTAACACTCTATTCGTCCGACCTCTCCCAACCTCCAACTAGAAATAGCTAACCCGTGATTTCCTAGAAGACTCGATAACATGAAATTCACTCTCAATTCATACGCTGCCTTCGCGCTTGGACTAATTTGTTTCGCATGGTGCGGCACCGCAAAAGCAACCGAGTGGGACATCTATCTGATCGGAGGACAGTCTAACGCGGCAGGCTGGAACAGCAGCATCAGCGGGTTGAGCGACGCTTCGCTTCAAACGCAGACGGACGTCAGGTTCTATTATGAGCCAAATCAAAGCGGCAATGGAAACAACGGCGCGTGGGGCGATCTGAGATTCGGAAGCGGTCGCACCGGAAGCAATTTTGGCCCTGAGCTCACGATGGGGCGGAAGCTGGCCGACGACAACCCCACCCGCAACATCGCAATTATCAAATACGCCGTAGGCGGCGCGGATCTGGCAGAGCAATGGAACCCCGACAATCCAGGCGACCCAAATGATCCGACGACAGGTCTGTACAATAGGTTTGTTGCGACGATCAACTCTGCGACTGCTGCATTGCCCTCTGGAGATACTTTCAGCTTCAAAGGCATGGCTTGGATGCAGGGGGAAACGGATGCCGCTTCACTCGCGAAAAGCAACGCTTACGAAGCCAACCTGACTCAATTCATCAGCCGCATACGCCAAGATGTTGGGGTCGCCGAAATGCCGTTCTCCATCGGACAGCTGGGCGCCGTTCCGGGACGTGATGGCATGGGGATTGTTCAAAATGCGCAGGCTGCCATCGCGGCAAGAGACGAAAACGTTTCATTGGTTATTACGTCAGATTATGCTTTGCAGTCCGACAACCTGCACTTCACAAGCGCCTCTCAGGAAAGATTGGGAACAGACTTTGCGGCAGGATTACAAGGTCAAACTACTGGCATTCAAATCGCCAATCCCAGCTTTGAATCGATCAACCAAAGTGACGGCGGTGTAAACAGTCGCAATGTCTCTGGCTGGGAGCAATCCAGCATTCCGACCACTGGCAACTACAATCCCAACACGACGTTCTATTCGAACAACAGGGCGTTGGACCTTCTTGGCGGCGAAGTAGGGAGCATGGATGGAACTAACGTCTTGTTCTTCGCCAACAACAATGGCAACCAGCACGTTACCCAAACGCTCTCTACGATGGCTAAGGTAGGCAGGAGCTACAAATTGACCGTGGCGGTAGGCGATCGAGACCTCAGCAGTCGACCTGAATTTGGCGGCTACCTCATTCAACTGCTCTCAGACGGCCAAGTCGTAGCGACATTGTCTTCGACTGAATCGCCTAGTGATGGAACCTTCACTGACGTAACGCTGTGCTACACCTTCGTCGCAGGTGACCCAATAGGACCTTTGGGAATTCGCTTAGGCACCAACGGACCAGCCAGCGGAGTCGCGACTGATTTTGACAATGTGCGTTTGAGCCCCGTGCTTCTAGGAGACTGCAACCTCGACGGCGCCGTAAACTTCTCTGACATCCCTGCCTTTATAGAATTCCTTACGACAGCCGTTTATCTTGAAGAAGCAGATTGCAACCTTGATGGCTCGATAAGTTTTTCTGACATCCCTCCGTTTATCGAAATCTTGATTCTCAGCTGAGGCGTAGCACCTATGCCTCCAGATTCTTCTGAAGTTCCTCAAGCGGAACTCTCGCGGTCTCCGGCACCATCAGGCACACCCAGATCAGTTGCAGTACCATCATGAAGGTGAAAAAGCCGAAGACGATGGCTGGAGAAAATGCCTCCACCATTGACGGATAAAACAGCGTTAGCAGTGCCGCGAAGATCCGGTGAGTACAGCAGCCGAATGCCTGTCCGGAACCCCAATACCGGTTTGGGAAGATCTCGGAGAATCTAGCGATACAAGCCGGACCGCTGGTACTGATCTCCATATCGAGTTATCCGTTTGTGGTTTCCCATCACGGCCCCTGTTGGATTAAGACAATAGATACTGATAAGATTATATATTCAGATCCACTGCCACCTTACAGGTAATTGTTAAATGGGACGCCTTTTTTACTGGTCGCTAACTGCCGCGCTTGCGGGCTTTCTTTTCGGCTTCGACACTGTTGTCATCTCCGGTGCCGAAAAGAACATTCAAAACCTCTGGAAGCTAGGCGTGGCAACACACGGATTTGCCGTCAGCATCGCTCTCTGGGGTACGGTGATTGGCTCCCTTGTCGGTGGTTGGCCAACCGACAGATTTGGTCGAAAGAATACGCTAATCGGGATTGGCATTCTCTATTTTGTTTCCGCGATTTGGTCCGCCGTCGCAGCCGACGTCAATTCATTTATGATTGCACGTTTCATTGGAGGTCTGGGGGTGGGGATCTCTACCATTGCCGCTCCGCTTTACATTTCTGAGATCTCTCCGGCAGAACGACGCGGCCAGCTGGCGGGCATGTTCCAGTTCAATATCGTGTTTGGGGTACTGATCGCCTTTCTTTCCAATTATTTAATTGGCGAAATGCTGGCTGACAACGCGTGGCGTTGGATGTTGGGAATCGAAGCCATCCCTGCGGTCATCTACACCATTCTATGTTTTGGTCTCCCCAAAAG
>CAZDBE010000064.1:20289-20751 GCA_964503675.1 uncultured Pirellulaceae bacterium
CTGGTTGATCAGCAAAAAAGAAGACCGCGAAGCGGCTATTGGCGTCCTGCGCAAAATCAATCCTCAAGCTACCGAGGCGAATGTAGCACAGCTTGCCGACGAGATCTTCGCTGCATCGAACGTTGGGGTCGCTGATGCGAAAGAACCATTCTTCTCAAGCCGTTTACGGATTCCAATTTTACTGGCTTTCCTAGTCGCATTTTTCAACCAGTTGTCTGGGATAAACGCGATTCTGTATTTCGCCCCTCGAATTTTCGAGTTAGCCGGATTCAGCGAAAGCGGAGCACGCCAAGGCTCGATCGGCATTGGCATCGTCAACCTACTCTTTACATTCGTCGGCCTGTACTTGATCGATCGACTCGGCCGCCGAACATTGTTGTACATCGGGTCGTTCGGCTACATCGCGGCTCTAGGAATTTGCGCTTGGACATTCTTTAATTATGCCACTCCGTTTAACGTTGC
>CAZDBE010000065.1:0-220 GCA_964503675.1 uncultured Pirellulaceae bacterium
ATTGGAGAGTTTGCTCCTAGAGCATCCAAAGTCCTGCGACTTCGGCTACGGAATCGGCTAATTGCTTTGGATAATGCGTTTGCTGCTGGCTTTCGGACGTGATGCCGATTGCCAGCGGGGCTTTTTCGAGCCTCCTTGACAGGTTTGCCCGTTGTTGGTGGATTCGATGGCAGCATTGTCCGATTTAGAGGTTGACAGTTTTGAAGACATCACTATTTTT
>CAZDBE010000065.1:230-3964 GCA_964503675.1 uncultured Pirellulaceae bacterium
AAGCAAAAGCTAAAATTCACCAAATCTCCAGTACTTGAGAAATGCCCGCAGAAGCAGGGCGTTTGCCTCAACGTGCGGACTATGACTCCTAAGAAGCCGAACTCGGCTCTGCGGAAGATCACACGTGTTCGTCTTTCCAACGGTAAAGAAGTCACAGTTTACATCCCTGGTGAAGGCCACAACCTGCAGGAGCACTCCATTGTTCTTGTTCGAGGCGGTCGAGTACGTGACCTTCCCGGTGTGCGTTACCAAGTGGTCCGTGGTACTCAGGATACGCTGGGCGTTGAAAAGCGTAAGCAATCGCGCAGCCGTTACGGTGCGAAGAAGGGCTAACCCCTTTCGCTTCTTTTTTGTTGAACGATCACACTCACTTTTTTTGAAACCAATTTGTCATGGGTAGAATTACCTCCAGCCGCTCGCAGATGCGACCTGATCCAAAATTTGATTCTCTGCTGGCCAGCAAATTCATCAACTGCCTCATGTGGGACGGCAAGAAGTCTATCGCTCAAGGTGTCTTCTATCGTGCATTGGACGAGATGAAGAAGCGCATTCCCGATGTTGAGCCGATCGAAGCTTTCACGCAAGCCGTTGAGAACGTGAAGCCGTACATCGAAGTACGCTCTAAGCGTGTCGGTGGTGCATCTTATCAGGTGCCTATGCAAGTCAGTCGTGCTCGTCAGCAGTCGTTGGCAATCCGCTGGATCCTCAACGCGGTACGTGACAAGAAAGGTCGTCCGACGCACATGCGTCTGGCTGACGAATTGGTTGCTGCATACAACCGCGAAGGCGTTGCAATGACCAAGCGTGACAACACGCACAAGATGGCAGATGCGAACAAAGCATTCGCTCACTTTGCTTGGTAACACCAAATCAAAAACCGCTTTGCGATTTGTTCTCAAAGCGGTTTTTTTATGCGCTGAACGTGACCCAACCAAAAGAATCGAAAGTTCTCAATCTCGAAGTAGATCGCGATGACTCTTCAAACAACTTTACGAATCTCGTTCCTTGGATTCGCGCTAACGATGTTGTTGTCTAGCGCTCTTGCTGCTCAAGGAGTTTCCGTCGACGGGAACGGCGCCGTCAGGCTTTCAGGTTTTGGGCAAGTTGACATCGAGAAAACTGTCCAGCATTGGGTTGAGCAGCATGAGCCACGAATGAGTTCTGAATTCGAACTGCGAGTCGATCGCATTGCTGAAGTTTGCCAACTAGAAGAGTCCGAGACAAAGAAGTTGCGGTTGGCAGCAAAGGGGGTTGTTAGCAAACGCATTAATGCCGCGCGTCTACAGATCCGAAAATTTGCGTTTAAAAGCGGCTTGGTTGAAGAAGATCCCAGGATCGATCAAGAATTTGAAGGGCGAGATGAACTGAAGCTCTACAGCGCGCAAAAACATGGTGAGGGAACGGTTGAATTCGCATCGCGCTTCGCCGTACCGATGATCGATCATCCGTTGTGGCAGGCGACGTTGAAAAGAGCGCTGACTGATGAGAAACTAAAACTATATTCAGACTATCGCATCACAGCCAATACAAAGGTACTCCGTCATGGGATTGACTATTGGCTTTCGGAGTTGGACGCTAAAGTCATACTCACCGACCAACAGAGAACAGCACTTACAAGTCGCTTGCTAACCCGTTTGAGCTCGGAAGTCACTCCATTTTTTCCACGCATGGTTAGGCAAGCGAGGAATCTGGCCAAGAGCAGTTACCGTAACGATGACTCATTAGGTGGGCTCCTCAACAAAAAACAAATAGGATTAAGAACCGACATTTTTGTCCGCTCAGGCGTGAGCTGGTGACCCGGCCCACGCCATGATGACAATTTCCCTCCTGTTTCCGTCGACAACCTTCGGTAGCCACTCTACTAAATTTACTTCAAACACGCTCTCCGACTCGCATTTCAAAATGGCACGTAAACTTCAAAACCTTCGCAACATCGGGATTATTGCGCATATCGATGCCGGGAAAACTACCGTCACAGAACGGATGCTGTTTGTCTCTGGCAACAAACATCGCGTTGGAAAAGTAGACAGCGGTACGACGACGACCGACGACGACGCCGAAGAGCAAGACCGCGGCATCACGATCTACGCGGCTTGCGTGACGTTCGACTGGAAAGACGTTCACATTAACTTGCTCGATACGCCAGGGCATGTGGACTTTACCGCCGAGGTCGAGCGCAGTTTACGCGTGCTTGACGGGGCAGTTGTTGTGTTTAGCGCCCGTGAGGGGGTTGAGGCCCAGAGCGAAACCGTTTGGCGGCAAGCTGACAAATACAAGGTGCCGCGCGTCGCGTTTATAAATAAACTCGATCGTGAAGGAGCCGATTTCACACGCGTGCTTGGCGAGATGAAAGACCGCCTTGGGGCGACGCCAGTTCCGATCCAATTGCCCGTTGGTATGGGGCCGGCTCATGTGGATGACCCTTTCCGAGGCATTGTCGATCTGATCAAGATGCGGATGATGACTTTTGAAGAAGAAGGCAAGAACTTAAAAGAAGGTCCGATTCCTGAAGAGCTGTTGGATGAGGCTCAATTCGCGCGGGCCGAGATGATGGAGAGCCTTTATCCGCTGAGCGACAAAATGATGGAACTGGCGTTGGGCGAGGAAGACATTCCCAACGAGTTGGTGCGTGACGTACTCCGCAAGGGAACGCTTGAGCAACAAATACAACCAGTCGTCTGTGGTTCGGCATTGCACGGCATCGGCGTTCAGGGAGTTTTGGACAGCGTCAAGTATTATTTACCAAGTCCGCTTGAGCGTCCGCCCGTAATTGGCACGCATCCGAAGAAAGAAAAGATTACCGAAACGCGAAAGCCGGACGCCAAAGAGCCATTTTCGGCGTTGGTATTCAAAATTCTACCCGCCAAGACCGGCGATCTCTATTGGGTTCGTATTTACTCTGGTGAACTCAAGGGTAACTCGCGCGTTTATTGCAGCGGCCAAGACAAGAAGGAAAACGTGGCTCAGCTGTGGCAGATCCACGCCACCCGCAAAGACCGCGACGGACAAGTCGAATCGGTTGGCACAGGTGAGATCGTTGGCTTGATTGGCCCGCGTTTTGCTGTCACCGGTGACACGTTGTGTGACCAGAAATCACCAATCCTGCTGGAATCAATCGAGTTTCCCGAGACCGTGATCGAGATGGCGATAGAGCCTGAATCGACCGGTGAGCGCGATAAGCTGGCCGACGTGCTTGAGCTGCTTAAGCGGCAGGATCCGACGTTCAAGGCAAAGGAGAACGAGGAGACCGGGCAGACGTTGATTTCCGGGATGGGTGAACTGCACCTAGAGGTGATCAAGAATCGGCTGCTGCGTGATTTCAAACTGAAGGTCAAAGTTTATAAGCCACGTGTGTCCTACCGAGAAACGATCAGCAAAAAAGTCGAAGTCACTGGCAAGTGCAATCGTTTGGACAATGGCCAGCAGATATTTGCAAAAATCAAGTTGCGGATGGAACCCGATGACAAAGTCGAAGCGGGAGTTGCGATCCGCAGCCAGTTGCCGGTCGATTCAATGCCGATGGAGATGGTGCAGATCGTCAAGGACGAGATCAAAGCGCGTGGCGAGGGCGGTGGTGTGATCGGCAGTTTCCCGCTGGCCAAGATGAAGGTCACGCTACTCGACGCCGAAGCGACTGAAGAATCAACGCCCATGGCATTTTCGATCGCCGCCGGCGAGGCGTTTGAGGAGGCCTTGAGAAAGGCGGATCCGATTATGCTTGAGCAAGTCATGAA
>CAZDBE010000065.1:3974-20615 GCA_964503675.1 uncultured Pirellulaceae bacterium
CATGCGTAGCCTCAGTCAGGGCAGGGCAGGGAGCTCGATGGAGCCGCTGGCGTATCTACAAGCTCCAGAAGAAGTGAAAAAGCAATTCGAGATGTAGATGATTGTCGGCAATTCCACTTGGCGTTCGGTGTGCATGACCCGCACAGACGGAGTTGCCCACCCGCTTTACCGCAACAATGTTGGCCTTCGACTGCTGCGTAGTCCTTCTTGAAGGCGATCGTGCGACAAAATTTGGCGATGACCGGCCTTGGTGTTATCGGAGTTAGCGTATCGTGCCTGAGGAGGAAGCTCTTTTCCGTTGAAGGACGAAGAAACTGCAACCGTATCCACCTTGATATCAGTTTTGTGCAAGCACTGTAAGAACTGGTCGCTGCTAATTTTGGCTGCGATGTTGTGGCTGGGTGGGGGAGGTGCAATAGAGAAGTTCCCTCTTAAATGTCGCTAGGTGACGTTGCGATCTCTCTGATTAGGGCGGTTTTGGTAAAGCCTGCCGATTTTACCGGTTTTAGTGATGGGGCGAGTCTGAACAAGCCGATGACTCGGAATGAGTCGGCGTTTTTATGCGCAGCTCATAGGGCCCCAGAATGGATCTGGGAATGGTGCCCTGTTTTGATCAGTGACAATGGAGTCGTCATGTTTCTCGCCTATCTACCTGCTCTCTTTCTGGCTTTTTCCGGATTGGCCGTTGGCTATATCCTATGGTACCGGGACTCTCGCCACGATGATTTCACGCGGCAGAAACTGATTTCCCAAAACTCGGAAATGAAGCAGGCACTGACGACTGCCAAAACGTCTTACGGAGCGCTTGATGAGCGTTTCACCCGTCAACGAGGCCAACTGGGTGTGTTGCAGCAATTGTGCGATGATTGGTCTGCCAGCCGCGAGCAAGCTGAGAAGGAACGCGCGGAGCTGGATGTCCAGTTGACCGAGCGCACGCGCCAAATCGAGGAGATGTCGCGCGAACTTCAGACGACACGCGAGAAATCCATCAAGCTCGAAGATTCTGTTCATTCATTGACGCAAACACAGCTAGAAAAGATTTCCAGCATCGAGAGTCTTTGGAGCCAGAAAACGTCTGTGGCCGAAACGGCGTTAGCGCAGAATCAAGCGGAAGTGAAATCGCTCGCCGGTGATCGTGACCGACAACTGAAAAAACTTCACAAAGCCGAATCGCGTATCGCGGAGCTGGAATCGGAAATTCGCTCCAATGCAGACACTCTTATGAGTGCGAAAGAGCAAACGTCTTTGGAAACGGCGCTCAAGCACAGCCAAGAATTGTTGAAAAAATCAGAAGGTCAATGTGCTGCCGAGCGATCCGAGAAGGATAGCTTGCGAGAACAGTTAGAAGCAGCCAAGTCACATTCGGCCGGTCTGCAGCAGCAAATTGAGTCGCTTCATCTCAGTAACGCTGACATGGAGACGTACAAACAAAAAGCCGAAGCACTTGTTTTGTCCTTGAGCAACGCTAACGGCCAGTTAGACAAGGTGTTGTCGCAACGGGATTCAGCATTGGATTCATATTCTGGCCTTCAAACTACCGCCAACGGCCTCCAGGCGCGTCTAGAGAATCAGGAAGCCAGCATCCATCGACTACGAAAATGCCAAGACGACGCTCTGGAGAACCTTAAGCATGAGTTGAAGGTGCGGAGCCAGATGGAGGCCAAGTACGATTCACGTCTGAAGGAACTGCGCGAAAAACTTGACCAACAGACTGCAGCTCACCAGAAGCAGTTGGCAGAGGCTCGAGATACATCAGGCAAGCTAAAGCAAGATTTTGATACAGAAGTTGAAATGTTGCATGAAGTAGCTGAGAAGGAAGTGTTGGACCTGAAAACTCAGCTGGATGAAGCCAGCAAAACTATTGCGGGCTTCAAAGCCAATCAAGATCAAGAGAGCCAAAAGCTAAAAGAGTTTGAGGGACTTTCTCTTCAGCTGGCGCAACGTGAGACGCAGCTGAACGAACTTTCGATGTCACTTCAATCGTCGTCCACCGACTACCAACAACAAGTCGTCAAGCTAGACACGCAGCGTGAGCAGTTAGCAATCGATCTTGAAGCAGCTCGGCAACAGTTAAAGTCTCAATTGAAGCAGGACAGCGAAACGATTGGTTTGCTGCAGGGGGAACGCAATGACTTGCGAGAAGAGGTTGAGCGATTGCACGAGAAGATCGCTGACTTACAGCAGGCATTGGTCAAATCGGAACGGAGTCATCAGCAGATCGCCGAAGACAACGGGCTGTTGGAGCAGACTAAACAACGGGCTGCCAGCCTAGAGAAGGAATTGATTCGCAAGGAAACTGCTCTCAAGCATCTCTTGGCGGAATCGAATGAGCTGGCGCGATTGCGAGATGACCATGCTGGTTCGCTTCGCCGGCAGGCAGAACTGCAGGCGAGGTTGGACTCGATGATGGCTAATCACTTGACCGACCAAACATTGCGGGAACAAGTGCGCGAACAGGTAAATACCATTGCAGATTTACGAAATGAAATCGCTGGGCTGCGAGACGACAGCCGAAGTGAACCGGATCCTGCGGTGATCTCATTCACCCAAGCGATCAAACAACGAAACGAGTCAACTTTCGATCCAGACTACGGTGGTCGAGTCCGGCGTGATTCGGCCCGGGGCATCGTCTTTACGGAGGCTCCTGAATCGCGCGATGATCTAAAACGTATCTCTGGAATTGCAACCGTTCTTGAAAGTAGGTTGAATGATTTCGGGATCTATACCTTTAAACAGATCATCCAATGGAAGCCGGGTGAAATTGAGGAGTTTTCTCGGTTGCTGGCATTTCGCGATCGGATTGAACGAGACGACTGGCAAGGCCAAGCACGCTATTTCTATGCTCAAAAGCAGGCTAATGTCGCTCCAGCTGCCTAAATAGAGCGTTGGTGCTGGAGTACCTTGTCGGCTGGCAAGGACAATTGTGACAAATCGTATGGACATCACGCCCGCATGGCTGCGGGCGTGTTTTTGGTTTGAGGCTAGCTGGCCGGCGGTGACATTGCTGGCCGGCCAGACCAAATAAATTCGTCTAGGGTCCGTGACGATTTGGCCATTATTGACTATTCTTTGGGTTGAAATTTGTAAGTCAAAAGAACCACTACAGAGACGTGTTCTCTGAGAGTGGCTTTCAAATGAGCAAAGGATTTTGTTGATGTTGCCCAAGTATCTCTACCGAAGTCTGGCGATGGCAGCCATGGCCACGACAGGCGCTTTGGCGCCTCAGGTACACGCGCAACTGGAAACAGGTTGGAAGGCCCACGACCAGAACCGGCCAGCACCTAAAGTAGTTGCCCCGGGTGACGGGGCGACTCTTGCGAAAGCTCCCAGCGATGCGGTGATTCTGTTTGACGGTAAGAATTTCGACAACTGGACCGGCGGTGTCGACAAGTGGAAGATCGTTGATGGAGCGATGGAACCCACCGCCAAGGCGGGACATGCGGTAACCAAAGAAGAGTTTGGAGACTGCCAATTGCACGTAGAGTGGGCTTCACCGGCTGAGGTAAACGGAGACGGACAACCCCGTGGAAACAGTGGTGTATTTTTAATGAACGCTTTCGAATTACAGGTACTCGACAGCTACGAAAATCCAACATATGCCGATGGAGTGGCGGCTTCGGTCTACGGTCAGTATCCACCGCTGGTCAATGCGTCTCGCGGTCCTGGCCAGTGGCAGTCTTACGACATAGTCTTTCGCGCTCCTCAGTTCGGCGAAAACGGTGAGCTGCAAAAGCGGGCGAGGATGACGGTGCTACATAATGGCGTTCTCGTTCAAGACAACACAGAAATTCTGGGGCCGACATCGTGGATAAAACATCGCCGCTATGCAGAAGGAAAGACGACAGGAGCCATCCGACTTCAAGACCACGGGAGCCAAGTACGCTATCGAAACATCTGGATCAGACGCTTGGCAGCACAACGTGCTAAACCTGAAAAACCTTACCCGGTGGCCGCGATAGAACTGTCGCCAGAAAAACAAAAACGTTTGATCGGAACATACCAAACTGGAAGCCAAAAAGAGTTTCAAGTCTTCGAAAAAGGAGACGATGTCTATTGTCGGTTGTACGGTGTGCTTATGAAAATGTTGCCGCTGTCGGAATCTGAGTTCGCATTTGAACAATGCGCAGGAAAAATCTCCTTTCAAATCGGCAAGAATGGAAAGGTGGAGTCAGCAAGTCTCCAGCTTGACGCCGCCGGAGAACGCATTGGCAAAAAGAAGAAAGATGCTCCTCCGAAGAAGGATAAGCCTGAATCCAAGGGTAAGCCCGAAGTCGCAACGGAAAAACCCGCGGCTAACAAGTCCGGTAAATAGCTTGCCGGCGACCGATTCAGGGTGAACCCGATCAAGCCAACATGCTCTTTCAGATTCTTACCAACACTCTAGCGTAAGCGTTCAGAAACTAACCTTCCGCATGTGCCACACTTAACTCGGAGAGAGATTGAGTAAAGACCGAGACCTGATGCTGGACAATGCGCCAGTTAAAACGCTAAAGCATGGTAACCTGACTGTTGAAGGCTACGCGCGGGCTGCCGTGCAATCTTATTGGCGAATTCCAGAACTCAAGATCGGATTTGACCTCGGTGCACATCCTTGGGACTTCATGGGTGTGCCTACATGGTTACTTTCTCATACGCATTTGGATCACGTAGCTGCGTTACCCCTGTATGTGGCTCGCCGGCGACTGATGAAAATGGAGCCGCCGACGGTCTATCTTCCATCTGATGCCGTCGATAACGTGAGGGCAATGCTCAATTCGTTTCAACGTTTGGATCGGGGTAGAATGCCCTGCAACCTGATCGGCGTTGAAGAGGGGATGGAATTTGAACTCTCCCGAGAGCTAGTGCTGAAGGTCCTCAAAACGAAACATACCATCACCAGTTACGGGTATGTTATTTTCGAGCGCCGTAACAAACTAAAGCAAGAGTATCAATCGCTCTCCGGTGATGAGATCCGTGGGCTCCGACAACAAGGGGTCGAAATCACCAATGAGGTACGCATTCCGATAGTGGGTTATACGGGCGACACGTCGCCGCAAGGGCTGGATGATAATCCGCTGTTTTACCAAGTGAAGATTCTGATCACCGAGATGACGTTTATCGCGCCGGATCACCAATCGCATTTGATCCATAAAAACGGACACATGCATCTCAATGATTTTGTGCAGCGGGCTGACAAATTTGAAAATGAAGTTGTGATCGCCGGCCACTTCAGCACGCGTTACTCGGATCGCCGCGCCGCGTCGATCGTCAAAAAAATGCTGCCTGATATGCTTGGCGGGAAACTGAAAATCTGGATCTGATTCGATGGCCGCATCAGAATTTCGGTTTGGTCCGGGCCCCCGAGAGGGGTTTGACCCTCAGCAAGAAGCTCCGGTCAGTCTGTATGTTCATGTTCCGTTCTGCCGACATCGTTGCGGCTACTGTAATTTTTCTCTTGTAGCAGGTCGCGATTATCTGGTTGAGCGTTTTCTGAAATCGCTCGAAACGGAGATCGGATTGCTTGAGAAGTCGTGGACCATTGATACGCTGTTTCTCGGTGGCGGTACTCCCAGCCATTTGAAGGAATCAGATTTTCTTCGTTTGTTTGAAGCGATCGGAAGTCGATTTTCGTTTTCCGCTGACGCCGAAATTACTGCCGAATGCAATCCGAATGATATTAGCACTGAAAAGGTCGAAATGTTTTCCCGTTGTGGGATCAATCGAATCAGCTTAGGCGTGCAGTCATTCGACTCTGGAAAACTACGGCGTCTCGAACGCGATCACGATGCTGGCCAAGTCGCAGCTGCGGTCGATCTCATTCGCTCGCACATCGACAATCTTTCTATGGACCTGATATTTGCAACGCCAGAAGAAACGCTGGAGCTTTGGCAACACGATCTCGAAGCGGCACTGAAGCTGCGTCCAGATCACCTTTCCACTTATGAACTGACGTATGAGAAAGGAACGCAATTCTGGAGTCGGATGAACCGCAGCGAACTTCGAAAAGCGGATGAAGATCTGTGTGCGTCGATGTACGAATGGACCATTGAGCGTTTGGGAAGCGCGGGCATGATGCAGTACGAGGTGTCAAGTTTCGCGACCGTTGGTAGACGCTGCCGCCACAATCTGCAGTATTGGAATCGGCAACCATGGTTTGCATTTGGCCCTGGCGCGGCAAGGTTCATTGATGGTATTCGACAGACCAATCATGGATCAACGATGCAGTATTTGAAACGAATTGAAGCTGGGCAGATGCCAGTGGTCGACGTCTGTCAACTCTCTGCCGATGACGCTGCAGCCGAGGGACTGGCGATCGCGCTCCGCCAAATCGACGGAATCTCTAAATCTGGATTTGAGAAACAGTACGGATGCTCAATTGACAGTGTACTTGGTCCGCTAAAAGAAACGTTGGTCGGGCACGTTCTGGCTGAGGAGCACGGGGATCAGTTCCGGCTTACGCCGCAGGGACTGATGGTCTGCGACCGGATTGCGGTGGAGATAATGAATTAGGAATTACCAATGCGAACCGACCGGGGGAGGAATTATAGGCTGAATTTTGCTAGGCTTTGGTGACAGAACAAAACTCTCTCGCAAAGATCGCAATGGCAAAAAAGAAAGCTCCCACAACCGTTTCCGGCCCAGATCTATTTTCGGCCAGCGAGCCAAAAAAACTGTATTTGCTCGATGGGATGGCGCTGATCTATCGCGCTCACTTTGGCATGATTCGAAGCCCTCGCTTCACTTCTGGCGAAGTACCAACCTCGGGCGTTTTTGGTATCGCCAACACGGTGCTCGACTTGATCAAGCGTCAAAAGCCGACCCACATGGCAATCGCGTTCGATACCAGCGATCCAACCTTCCGGCACGAAATGTTCTCCGAGTACAAGGCTCAGCGCGACGCATTGCCAGAGGACCTAGCGATCCAAATCCCACTGGTCGATCGGCTAATGAAGGCGCTTAACATTCCTGTTATTCGAACGCCCGGTTTTGAGGCCGACGATATTATCGGGACGTTGGCCCGTGAGGCGGCGGCAGAGGATTTTGAAGTTTTCATGGTGACGCCAGACAAGGACTACCATCAATTGGTCACCGAACAGATCAAGGTCTACAAACCGGGACGGCAGGGGAATTCATTCGAAATTATGGGCATTCCTGAGGTACTCGAAAAATGGCAAATTGAGCGCGTAGATCAAGTTGTTGATATCCTTGGCCTGATGGGAGATGCCAGTGACAACGTACCGGGCATTCGCGGGATCGGTGAGAAAACGGCGCAGAAACTAATGGCCCAATTTGGGTCGATCGAAAAATTGCTCGAAAGCACTGATCAGCTTAAGGGCAAGCAAAAAGAAAAGGTGATCGAAGGTCACGATGTGGCTTTGCTTTCCAAAGAATTGGTCACCATCAAAATCGATGTGCCTCATGAGTTGCGACTGAACGACTTTGTGATGGTCGATGCCAATGCGGAAGAATTGAAGGCTCTGTTGGTAGAACTGGAGTTTGACTCGTTGGGTAAGAAAATTTTTGGAAAGGAATTCAGTTCATCTCAAAGCAGAGCGGCAGTGATCCGAGGGAAACGAGAGAAGGAAATTCAAGCGGGATTGTTCGATTCAGAAGAGATCCAAGAGAAAACAATCGGTGATGTCCCGCACAAATATCACAGTGTCGAAACAGCCGAACAGCGTGCTGTTCTGATCCAACATTTGGCGGCAGAGAAGTCTGTCTGTTTCGATACCGAGACGACTGGCCTCAACCCGCGTACCGCAGAGCCGCTGGGGATCGCTTTTTCGGTTACGGCTGGAGAGGCGTGGTATGTTGTTTGTCCCGAGGACCGCGATGCGCGCGCGGCCGTATTGGAGGAGTTTCGGCCAATTTTCGAGAACCCAGAAATTGAGAAGGTTGGACACAATTTGAAGTACGACGTGTCGCTGCTGAAGTGGCACGGCATCGAAGTCAAAGGGAAACTGCTCGATACGATGCTGGCTCACTCCATGAAGGAGCCGGAGATGAGTCACGGTTTGGATTACTTGGCGAAACTGTATCTTGGCTATCAACCGATTTCGATCACGGAATTGATCGGCCCTAAAGACGCCGAGCAAAAAAACATGCGGGATGTTCCATTGGAAAAGGTGGTTCCCTACGCCTGCGAAGACGCGGACGTCACGCTTCAGGTGGCGCAAAAGATTCTGCCAGATATCGAGACACGTGGCGTTAGCCAAGTCTGTCATGAGATCGAATGTCCGTTGATCCCTGTTTTGGTCGACATGGAGTATCATGGAATTCGATTGGACGTGAAATCGTTGAACGCATTTTCAAAGAAGTTGGACACCGAAATCGAGGAGTTGCGAGATGGGATTTATGAGGAAGCCGGTCATGAATTTAACATCGACAGTCCAAAGCAACTGGGCATTGTGATTTACGAGGAAATGAATTTGGTGGAAAAGCCACGTAAGACTGCGACGGGGCAGTATTCGACACGAGAGCAAGAGTTGCTTCGTCTAGCGCCGAACCACAAAATCATTCAGGACGTTCTGGAATATCGTAACGCTGTAAAGCTTAAGTCAGTCTACGTGGATCAGTTGCCTGATTCGATTAATGAGAAGACCGGAAGGCTACATACGCATTACAGTCAGACGTGGACGGCGACAGGACGTATTCAATCCAATAATCCAAACCTGCAAACGATTCCGATTCGCAAACAACGCGGCCGAGAAATTAGAGCGGCGTTTGTGCCCAAGGACAAAGACCACTTGATTCTGTCGGCTGATTATTCGCAGATAGAACTGAGGATCATGGCAGAGTTGAGCAAGGACGAAACCATGATGGAGGCGTTTGTGTCGGGCACTGATATTCACACATCGACAGCGGCCAAGGTTTACAAAGTTGATCCTGAAGAAGTCACGCGAGAGATGCGCGACAAAGCCAAGACGGTCAATTTTGGAATCATCTATGGCATTTCTGCATTCGGCCTCCAACAGCGTTTGAACATTCCCCGTCAAGAGGCCAATGAGTTGATTGACAATTACTTCGACAAGCACCCTGGCGTGCAGGCCTACATTGACAAAACGATTGAGTTCGCCGCGGACAAAGGCTATGTCGTGACTCAGACGGGGCGTCGCCGCTACATTCGGGATATCAACTCACGCAACCAGACCTTGAAGCGGGCTGCTGAGCGGCTGGCGATGAACAGCCCGCTCCAAGGGACAGCTGCAGATTTGCTGAAGCTGGCCATGATCAGAGTGGCTCAGACGCTCGATGAGGGAAATTTTGAGACCAAGATGTTGCTGACAGTCCATGACGAAATCGTGTTCGATATGAAGAAGAATGAGCAGGACAACGTGGTTCCGGCGATTACCAGGGCCATGGAGACTGCGTTACCGATGTCTGTGCCCATCGTGGTGGAGACTGGTGTAGGGGAGAGCTGGTTGGAGGCTCATTGATTTGCGGCCCCAGTTGTCGGCTGCTGATAGAAAACAAATGGCGAGGCACACAGATAGAGCGGTGTTTTGCCTCCGCAGCCATCCGCTAGGCTGCAAAAGCCGCATCATCTGCAAAGCTGTTCTTTTTGCCCAACCGGCAGGATTTGACTATGGAAAACGCCAGTTTAAACTAGAGTTAACAGTCGAATCATATTTAACAGTTCGGGCATCTGGGCACCTAGTTTTATCGCCACCGCTGAGATAAAGCTGATGTTGTACACCCACGGTTCCGATTTTCGGTATACGGCGCTTTTTTCGGTGACTGATACAGCATCGACCGCCAAGACATTTTTAAATTCATCCAGCATTGCCAGCCGGATCCAGGAGTAACGATGGCTTCGAGGGAAAACCAAAGATACCTAATTGCAATCATTGTTCTTTCATTATTCATGATTGCGTTTTTCATCACCAGTCTGTTGGGCTGGTCGAAGGTCTACGAGTATTCCGACATCGCTGATTCTGCTAAGGCCGAGCTGAGACTATCAAAAAGTCTCGAGAACGCTTACTCGATTAAATCGTCAGTGCTTGAAACGATGATCGGCGGCGCCGGTGGTAGCGTCGCTGAGATTGATCCAAATATCGAATCGCTCACTAGAATTGCTACTGGCGTTGACAGCGCTGACAAGAGCAAGATCAATGCGGTCGCCGAAAGTATCAAGGCGACCAAAGCTCTCTACGACCAAGATATGAAAAGCAGTTCGTCTGCAGGTGAGGGTGAAGCGACAAACATGACCTACAAAAATCTGATCGCCAGTCAAAATTCTGTGATTGCCAAACTGTATAGCGATTTGGGTACCAAAACTAGAGCCAATGCCGACTACCGTCTTAAAACCGATGCCAAGTTGGCTCAGGTCAAAGCTGATCGCGCGGCGATTCAAGAGAGACTCAACAAGACGGAAGAGGAACGAAAAAGAATCGAGAACGCAAAGGCGGCCACGGAACGTGAACTGACGGGTAAGATGCAGGCTAACCTAGTAAAGATGAAACAGAGCCAAGACACTTTCGATCTTCTCATAGCGGCAGCCGATAACGAGAAGAGCGCATTGGTTTCCGAGAGAGCGGAATTGACAGGACAGATTACCGGTTTGAAAACCAAAGTTAACGAATACGAAAAAGAGGTGTTCAACATTCCTGACGGAAGGATCGTTAAGATTGCTGAGGGGCTTGATACAGTCGTGCTGAACATTGGCCGAGCCGATGGCCTACGCGTCAACAGTAGCTTCGCCATTTACGACCAGAGCGTTTCTAACTTTGAGAAGGGCCGAAACAAGGCCTCTATAGAAATTACTCGCTTGGTTGGAGACAAAGCGGCTGAGGCAAGAATCACCCAAGAGAACCCGCTCAATCCCATCTTACCAAACGACTACGTGTTGAGTCCGACTTGGGATCCGGGATACTCGACGCCGATTGCTTTGGCGGGCTCTTTTGATCTGGATAACGACGGATTTGACGACAGCAACAAATTGAAGCAGATGATCAAACTTAATGGTGGCGACCCACGTGTCTTCCATGACGAACAGGGGAACATCACCGGAACCGTCGATCCCTCGATTCGCTACCTCGTGCTGGGAACTGCTCCTGTAGAGGGTCCAGAAGCGAATCCCGAAGTGGTCGAAGCGATGAAGATAATGGAAGCACAGGCTCAATCGAGCACCGTTCAGGTGATCGACCAGCGAAAGCTGCTTAACTGGATGGGCGTTCACGGCCGAGCCAAGGTTGAGAAACTGGGTGGTAATCGTGAGGATTTTCAAGCCCGCCAGCCATCCGATGCTGCAAGTGAATTGGAAGGCAGCGATTCACGCTAGGCGATAATGCGACTGGGGGTTACAGCCACGGAGTACAGCTATTCCACTTCGACGACCGAAGGATCGTAGTCAGCGGGAGGTTCATAGCCTAGACAGACCATCGAGGTCGCGGCAAGACTGCTGATGCCTAGTCCTTCTTGGGCAGCCAATTTCAACCCTGACTTCCCAGATGCGTCATAGATGTAACAGGGAACGGGGTTAAGTGTGTGGCTGGTCTTCATTTGTGGATTGCCGCTCTTGTCGGTTTTCGCTTCCCCAGATTTCTTTAATTCGATCATTTCGTCGGCGTTTCCGTGATCGGCCGTCACGATCAAGATTCCGCCAGCCGTTTTGACGGCTTCTAACAATCGGGCCAGACACAGATCGACGGTCTCTACTGACATCTCGACGGCCAGTAGATTGCCCGTGTGCCCTACCATATCTCCCTGTGGGTAGTTGGCGCGAATGAAATCGTGTTTCCCATTTTCGATAGAATCCAATATCACGTCTGTGATCTCGCCCCCTTTCATCCACGGTCGTTGCTCGAAGGGCAGCAGATCGGATGTGATCTCGACGTAGGTTTCTTTGGCTTCGTCAAACTTGCCACTGCGATTACCGTTGAAGAAGTAGGTCACGTGGCCGTACTTCTGCGTTTCACTGATCGCAAGCTGAGTCACGCCGGAACTTGCAAGATACTCTCCCATCACGCTGTCGATCTCTGGTGGTGAGACGAGATATTGTTTGGGGATTTGCATCTCGGCTTCGTACTGCATGATGCCGGCAAACTGAATATCTGGAATCGGTCCACGATCAAACTCGGTTAGATCCGCATCGTCGAAAGCGCGAGAGATCTCGATCGCTCGATCACCTCGGAAGTTGAACAGAATCACACTGTCACCATCAACGATTTTGCCGACGGGCTCTCCATCGGATGCGACAACAAACTCCGTCAAGTCTTGGTCAATGACGCCGGGCGTTTCTTCCCGCAAGGTTGTGACGGCTTCGGTGGCCGATGCAAATTGACGACCTTCGCCTTTGACGTGCGTGTTCCACCCTCGTTCGATCATCGGCCAATCAGCGTTATAGCGGTCCATCGTGATGTATAACCGGCCACCACCTGAGGCAATGCAGTAATCGAAATCGCCCGAGTCATTGATCTTGGATAAATGAGCTTCGAGTGTTTCGATGTAGTCCAACGCCGATTGTGGGCCAACGTCGCGTCCATCTAGCAGCGTGTGCACGCGCACTTTCTTGACACCTTGCTTGTGCGCCTGAGAGATCATGCTCATCACGATATCGATGTGCGAATGGACATTGCCATCAGAGAGCAGGCCAATGAAATGGAGTGCGTTATCGCCATCTAGGGATCCCGTCAATTTTTTCCACAGCTCGCCATCGTAGATTGCACCCGAGGCGACGGCGTTTTTCACCAATAGAGCGCCCTGGTCAAAGACACGCCCAGATCCGATCGCGTTGTGCCCAACTTCACTGTTACCCATGTCGTCGTCAGATGGCATGCCGACGGCGCGGCCATGGGCCTTTAGTGTTGTGTAGAGCGCGTTCTCTTTGAGCCAGTCGAGCGTCGGGGTCGAAGCTTTGGCGACCATATCGCCTGCGTCGCCTTTTCCAATGCCAACGCCGTCCATGATTACCAGAACAACAGGGCCATCAGGTTTTCCGTTTGCCAGTTCTTTGAGTGTAGTCATCGTCGCAGTTTTCGGGTTGAGGTTATCAGTGTGAGGTTTGAGACGGGCATTTTAACAGCAAACGAAGAACGGGGCAGGGCGGGGACCACCGTACTAGATTTGAGGCTACGCGTTACTTGGCCAGATCCACGGCCACAATCTCTTTATCGTTACGGATATAGGCGGTCCGGTTTGCGTAGGCCGGATGACTCCAGAGCACCTTTCGTCCGAACGCTTCGCCGGTAGGTTCTAGGGCTTGGAAAGTGCCCAGTGATTCAAATTTTTCTTTCGTCAACTTAGCCAGCATTAACTGGCCCGCTTCGCCGAGAATCAGATATCGGTCGGTGTCTCCGACGCGCGTTAGGAATGCCGTCCCGTGATTTACGCGGCGTTTCTCGTCAGGTTTGGTCGCTTCAAATGTCTGCCACAAGCGATCTCCCGTTTGGGCATCGACCGCGAACAGGCAGCCAAGCTTACAGTCGGATCCATAGAGTACTCCGTCAACAAAAATTGGCGTCGCGTTGGCGCTGTACAGCGAGTTCTTCGGATTACCTCGCCAGAGAACTTCAGCGCCCGGCTCTTCTTCGTTCAGCCGCAGCATTACCGAAGCGTTGCCAATCCCACTGGCGTACATCAAATCGCCATCGACCATTGGACGCGCGATAGACATCTGATACTTAGGCTCGATCTCCTTGCTCCAATATTCTGTGCCGTCCGCAGGATCTAGGCTGGAGACCCCCTTAGGGTGGTAGATGATCAACTGCCGCTTGCCGGCGAATTCGATGATTGATGGTGGACAGTATCCGGCTTCCACGTCGAGTGCTTTCCAAGCAACCTCACCGGTCCTTTTGTTCAATGCGACTACTCCTTGTCCTTGGCCGCCCACCATCGTGTACAGCAGATCGCCATCAATCAATGGATGTGCCGCAGCCCCCCAGATTAAAATCTCGGCTTGAAAGTCACGTTTGAAATTCTTGCTCCACAGCAGTTCACCGTCCTTCATCCGATAGCAGTGTAGGTCTCCCTCTGAACCCAACGTATAGACCAAATCTCCGTCAATCGTAGGCGTGCAACGCGGCCCCGCCGGATAGGAAATACTGTACGGACAGTCGTACTGCTTGGACCAACGCACCTCGCCTGTTGCCTCGTTCAGGCAAGTGACACGCTCTTGGCCGGTGAGGGTTGCTCGTTTCCCCGGATCATTGAAAGCCTCGCCGCCTTCTTTTAAGTAATCGAACACGACGACGCTGCCGTTGGCAACTGCAGGTCCGGCGTAGCCGCCACCGATCGTATGCCGCCATTTGACCGGTAGCCCTTCGGCGGGAATCGATTCAACAATGCCATCCTCACGGTAGACACCATCATTATTCTCTCCCATCCAGCGCGGCCAGTTATCGGCGATGGTGCTGCCAGTAAGCAGCATGGAGACGGAGATAGCCAAAATAAAGAGGTTGGAGATTTTTAAGGAGCAAGTCATTGAGGGATCCTTTACGAGAATGTTGAGCTGCCTCAATTCTAAGGTTCGCCCGATAAATCACAAATCCTTGAACGGGAGAAATTACTATTTGTCGTGGATCACTAGCCATCCACAAATTGAGCTTGTTTGGCAAATTGCTCCGCAACCCACTGGAAGGTAGAGCATATTTGAAGAGAATTGGTGCAAAGTTGTCCCGGAGTATCATCAGAGTCATTCAGACTTGCTGTTAACGAACTCTGCTCGAAACGCGAATCGAATGACGAAAATCACCCCTCTTGTTTTTGATCCTGCCAACGCGTTCATCTCGCCCCACGGAATCACCCAAGCCCAATTCGACGGGCTCAAGGATAGACTTGAGGAGTGCCGCGCTGAGGTGCTATTCGAAGATACTCAACTAGATGCTGACGATGCGAGTATTCCGGATCACAAGCAACCTCTAGATGCCGCGTTTCTTGAGATGCCAGAAAGGATACTGGACGCCTACCAATCGGATCGGAAAATCAGTGAGCTAGGACGAATCCTGAAAACGGCCAGCCGTCTGGGGGAAATGGTCGACAAAGTCGTCGTTCTGGGCGTCGGCGGTTCTTGCATGGGAGCTCGGGCGCTGATGGAGGCCTGTTGCCATCCGTACCACAACGAACTTGGCCGCGACCAGCGCGGTGGCAAGCCACGGATGTACTTCGAGGGAAACAACTTTGACAACGATTGGTCACAAGCGCTGTTGGAGTTTTTAGAAACCGATAGCAAACGCGGTGCCCCAGATACCCCCCAGGGCAAATGGGCAATTGTCGTGATCTCCAAGAGCGGCGAGACGCTTGAGACTGCGGCAGCTTTTCGTCAGTTCTCCGCCGAGCTAAAATCGCTCGTCGGTGAGGAGCACTTCGCCGACTACGTTGTTCCCGTGACGGGCGAATCGAGCAAATTGGCGTCCTTGGCTGATGCGATTGGGTGCAAGGATCGCTATCTGGTTCCCGATGGCATTGGTGGACGATTCAGCGTGTTTTCAGCGGTTGGACTTTTACCAGCAGCGATTCTGGGCATCGACGTCGTGAAATTGTTAGAATCTGCTTCGGCAATGAATACGCATTTTCGGACCGCGGAGATGGGACAGAACGTTGTCATGGACTACGTCGCGGTTAACCATCTGCTCGAAGAAGAAAAAGGCGTTTCAACGCGTGTACTTTCGGTCTGGAGCAAGTCACTAGAGTCAGCTGGATTCTGGTACGACCAATTACTTGCCGAGAGCCTCGGTAAACACGAAAAGGGCGCTTTGCCTTTAACGTGCCTGAACTCACGCGACCTCCACTCGCGTGCGCAGCAACATCAGGAAGGTGCACGAGACAAAGTGATGAACAACGTTATACTTGGTACATGGCGAAGCGACCCGTTGGCGATCGGTGAAACTAAATGGGATCAGGATCAGCTGAACTCTCTGGCCAAAAAAACGTTGCCGCAAATCATGGATGCGGCCGCCAACGGAACCAACCTTGCTTACAAAGAATCTGGCCGCCCGGCGACGAACCTACGTATGCATGCTGCCGAGGAAGAGGGCTTAGGTCAACTGATGCAGATGCTGATGCTGGCGACGGTTTTGGAAGGGCGTCTGATCGGCATCAATCCCTACGGCCAGCCCGGAGTCGAAAAGTATAAGAAGAAAATGAACCAGCTGCTACGAGAAGACGTAGCCAGTTAGAACGCCTTGTAAATGAACTTACCAATCTCTTTTCGAGATTGGCCACCTAGAAATCTCCCTGCCACCGAAAACACCGATGAGAACTTTACAGATTGCGATTTTGACGGTGTTGCTATGCGTTGTCGTAAGTGATGCAAACGCATTGCAGGATACCGTAACGACTGCCGGGGCAGGGCAGGGCGGTAGCTCCGAAATCGAAAAATTGGCTTGGAGATTGAAGCCGGGGCAGAAGTTCAATGTTTCTCTTTCCAAGACGGCAAACATCAGAACCAAAGTTGACACGCGCGTCCGCAAGGTTGATGCGGAGACTGTCTTGCAATTGGATTGGGAGGTCGTCAGCTCCAGCGACTCGGCCGCTGTAATCCGACAGACCTTGAACAGAATCAGGCTCAGCTCCGGTGCTCCGGGAGATGTTTCTGCCCGTCGCTTGGATTATGATTCGGCAGTGAAGATTTATCGTAAAGGGCTCTCTGGAAAAGTGACTAAGCAATTCCAGCCGGCGATTGGTCTGGTGTCCACATTCACGCTTTCATCGCTCGGGCAGGTG
>CAZDBE010000066.1:0-20420 GCA_964503675.1 uncultured Pirellulaceae bacterium
GTGCAACGTCGTTTGGTCTGACCGAGGCCGGCGAAAGAAATCTCTCGCCGCCCACTGGGGAACGCCAGTTTTACATCAGGGGTATGTCTACGGCAGCAGCGGTCGTCACTCATCAAATGCCGATCTCCGCTGCGTTGAACTGGCGACAGGAGACGTCAAATGGATGCAAAGAGGATTCGGACGTGGTTCGGTTACGTTGGTTGGCGATAATTTGGTCGTACTAGGAGAGCGCGGACGGTTGGCATTGGTCGAAGCAACTCAGGAAGAATTTCGTTTGATCACTGAGCGAGCCCCGACAGAGGAATTTTCCTTGGAGCCAGATTGCTGGGCTGCGCCGATTGTGTCTGGAGGTAGGTTGTATGTGCGTGGCGGCAAGAAAGTCGGTTGTTTTCAACTGTTCGAAGTGCCCTAAAAGTAAGTGTGTTTTTTGCGGGGAGTCTCATGTCCTCGAACCTCTTGGGTTTTGGACGAACTGCGCCTGAGAACTGAACTCTTCTGCTTCGTTGGCGTAGTACTCGCGAATCTACCCCCCAAACGCGAGATAAATTATGAACCCTAAATACTTCACTTGGTTGTTGATGTGCATGTGCGCTGCCACTTTCGTATGGCTGTCCGATGACTCGATGGCTCAACAATTCCGTTCTCAGCAAAGTGAACCGATTGAGATAATTCCCTTTCGCTCATCTTACGGACAAGCAGCGTTCGGCAGTCCGTACGCGCGGGGGCCCGTTCAAGAAGGTTCCAGCCGACGCAACTTCGATCCCCAGTTTAGGTCAAATGAGGCATTCGAGCCATTTGGCCAACGCGACGCGTACAAGTACCGCCGGCCTTATCGAGCCAGCTATCAAGGCGAGCCTGTTGGCCCAGAAGCAGGTGAAGCGTATGAAGGTAGTGTTTACCAGCGCGGTGATGGATCACAACCGAAGGGCAGCGGTACGCGCGGCCATGGTGGTTGTCGAGGTGGCTGCCATGGCGGTCGTGGACATCAGGCATATCGCCGAAACGAATCTCTCGACCAACGACAGTTTGACTTGCGACCGCGCGACCAGCGACCGTACGATGACCGACAGTACAACGAAGAAGCCGATGTAACGCCTAGCCTGAGCTCGTTTTCCCCCCGAGACGCAGCACGGCAATGGCGCAACTATACGTTCGTAGAAGGGCGATAGGAAGTCACTCCAAAACTCAAAATCAGGTGGCGACGGCACTCCGTGACGTCGAAAATGTCGCTCACGGAGTGCCCGACCCACATTTCTACAGGGCTTTCTTTTTAAAGCTAAATCGCAATGTTTCTTTGGCTAACAGAAGCCCTCTCCGCAGCTTAGACTGCGACTCTCCCCAAGGGAAAGTGGCACAATTGGGGGCCTCATATTTTGAAAAGGAGTGCCATTGAGCGCTACGCCTGCCGCAGCGCGTTGGTGATTTGCATTCGGATGGCTCTGATCGCCGGGAAGAATCCGCCGATCAAGCCCATTGCCAATGCCAATCCCATGCCTAGCAACAGCACTTTGGGACCAAAGCGAAATGAGAATGTGATTTCGCTGAATGTCGACATATTCTGAGTGCCCCCAGACCAGCCGTTAAGCGGCAACGTGGCCAAACAGCCAAGCACGCCACCAATCAAGCAGATCACTAGCGATTCCAACATAAAGGAAATCAAAATGGTGAAGCGCGGGAAGCCCAGCGCTCTCAACGTCCCAATCTCACGGCTTCGGCTGGACACAGCGGCATACATTGTGTTGGCTGCTGCAAACATTGCACCGACGGTCAAAAACGCCGCGATGATATAGGCAATTACCTTGATCGCCAGCGACGCCGACTGCTGATTCTCGAAATAGTCTGTTTCGGTCACCGCGCTGAGTTTGAATTGATCATTGTCGCGCACCCGTTCAATAATCGCCTGGCGATCGGACTCTTCGGGAACGCGCATGTTGACGACAGAAATGGCGCCGTTGTAACGTTGCGCAGAAGTCAGGTCGCGCAGATCAGCCCAGACCTCTGATTCCGCAGCACTGCCACCGGCCTCGAACAGGCCAACCACCTTAAATTTGACGTTGTTGATCTCGATCGATTCATCGAGCCCGAAGTTTTCGAAACGAGCGCTAATCCTTTTGCTGGCGACCAACTCGTTAACGCCCGGTTCCAGATCGCGCCCTTCAGTAATCGTGAATTTTGGGCGGAGCTGCCGACCAACTTGATCGAGACCTCGGACCATGACGTTAGCGGTTCCTCTCGCGTCGCGTCGCGGTCTAATCAAAACCGTGATGAATTCCCGCGACGCTAGTGGCTGGCCGCCAGCGTCCTTTGCGATCCCCTCTAGGTTCATCAACTCACGCGCCGCCGTTGGAGCGATAGTACTGGAGAGCTCGTTGTTGGATCCCTTGCGCATGATGATCAGATCGGTCGCATCTCCTGACGAAGCCAGCGCGTGTTCGATGCCTTCGACCATGCCAAAGGTTAACACCGATGCAAACACAACGATGCCGATTGCTAGGCAGGTCAGCAGCGTCGTGACCCAACGTACACTCAAGCTGCGAAGCATATATTTTAGCGGAATCATGTAAAACTCATTTCAAAGTGAGTACTCTAACGACTGTTTTATCAAACAACTTGTCTTAGTCCATTAATGACTGACTGTCGCGCCGCCATGACTGCCGGTGGGATCCCGCTTACTAAGCCAATGCCTGCAGCGACGGCAACCAGACCGCCCAGCCAAGCTCCGGCAAGTTCGAGTACGGGGATCGGAAACAAACTGGCAGCCATCGGTACGCTGGAGAGCAATTGAAGACCGCCCAATCCCATCGCGATTCCGACCAGCCCACCAAGGATGGCAATCATCGTAGATTCACCCAGCACCAAAGCCAAAACTCGTTGCTTTGAAAAACCGATTGCTTTGAGGACCGCGATTTCGGTGGTGCGCTCACGCATCGACATCGCCATCGCGGTTGCCGCGACGATCGTTAGCGCGAAAACAACCGCTATCGAAATGTAGCGAATGTAGGATTGCACATCGCCAAGAAAGTCGGCAAACATTTGCTGAAACGCAGCCTCGCTGCGAGTGCGGGTTGCGTAATCGGAATTGGCAAACATCAAGTCAATCTCGTCACTCATCAACGCCACGGCTTTGGCCGAAGTACATTTGGCTTGGATGGATCCTGCGTTGCCCGAATTCCCTGCCCCACTGTTTTTCAATTCTTCGTCAAGGTAGTTCCAGTTGAACCAAAGCGAACCAGTATTGCCCGGAGCCTCGAACATTCCCACCAGTTTCAAATCGAGATCTTGTTGGTAGATCGTTCCTTCGAGAGGAATGCGATCTCCGAGTTTCCATTTCATCGCCTTGGCGAGGTTTTTGTCGACCACACAGCCTTGGCGGTCTTTCTTAAATGCTGCCAATTCGTCGTCTGGGATTTCGAATTCTGAATAGACGTCGAAAACCTTTTGAGGATCAACAGAGAATTGAGCGAACATTGCACGTTGCCCTTTGTAGTTCCCTCCAAACCAAGAGTACGGCGTCGCAGAAGTGATCCCTTCGAGTTTCTCAACCTTGGTAACGTGAGCGATCGGAAGTGGAGAGGCAAAGCCAAGCTTATTCAAGACCACGACGCGGTCGTGTTTGGTCGCCTCACGTTGTGAGTAGTCCTGCATTGCCAGATAACCATAAAGGATGGTCATTAGCGCTAGAGAGAATGCTACCGAGAGCATGGTCAAACCCGACCGTAGTTTGTTCCGGCGGACGTTGCGCCAGATGTAAGTAAGCAACTTCATGCTGTTTTCCCCGCGATGGTGGGATTTTGCGTGTCGCTGACCAACCGACCGTCAGCCATGGTAAGCGTACGTTTGGCACGAGCGGCGGCGCTGGGATCGTGGGTCACCATGATGATCGTTTTTTCGAACTCTTCGTTCAATCGATGCATCAGTTCGAGAATCTCGTTGCCAGATTTGGCATCAAGGTCTCCGGTTGGTTCGTCGGCCACGATCAAGGTCGGGTCAGTTGCGATGGCGCGCGCGATCGAAACACGTTGTTCCTGGCCGCCGGATAGCTGGCGCGGATAGTGATCCATTCGGTCGCCCAGACCGACAATTTCTAGTGCCGTCTTGACCTGTTCAACACGTTGCTTCCGGCTTAGCGGAGTCAACGTCAGGGGTAGCTCTACGTTCTCATAGGCTGTTAGGACGGGAATGAGATTATACATCTGGAAGATAAAACCGATGTGACGTGCTCGCCATTTCGCCAATGCGCTCTGCGAGGTCTTGCCAAGGTCTTGTCCGCAAACGGTAACGCTGCCGGAAGTTGGTTTATCTAAACCGGCGATCAGATTCAGCAGCGTCGATTTACCAGATCCCGATGGGCCCATCATCGCGAGGTAGTCACCGGGTAACAGTTCGAGGTCCATGCCGGCGAGCACTGGAATGACAGTCTCGCCCTTGCGAAACTCTTTGTAGACGTCGCGCACAACCACGACAGGATCGGTACTGGATGGTGTAGTCATGGCATTCCTAGTTGGTTCTAGTCAGTTATTCGGATACTTGAACGGGCGTTCCATCAGAAAGTTCTTCAGGGAAGATGACAACGCGTTCGCTGCCGGTAAGGCCTTCGATAATTTCGGTGCGATCGTCGCGCGTATCACCTGTTTTAACTGCGACGCTTTTGGCTCGTTTCTCTGAATCAATGACCCACACAAAAGAATTCCCATCGTCATCGGTGGTGACAGAAGATTCTGGACAGAACATGCGAGGGGAATCATCAACCGTCACTTCTTTTTCAGTCGGCAGGAAGTAAACGGTGCCGGCCATCTCCGGAAACAAGAGAGCGTCTGCATCAGTGATGGTAACTTTGACTTTAATTGTGGCCCGGGCCCTGTCACCCATTGGGATAATCTTGCGGACGGTGCCGTGGTATTTTTTGTCAGGGACTGCATCGATCGCAATGTCGGCTTCTTGGCCATCCGTGACGCGCGAGATAAAATCTTCTTGGACATCGCACTCAATCTCAAGATTGTCCAGATCGGCAACCGTTGCCACGCTACCGCGCCCGGATCCGCCGCCCATTCCACCTGGCAGAATCGATTCGCCTACCTCAGCGTCTTTGGAAATTACGGTGCCGTCAAACGGAGCCCGGATGAACATGTTTTCTTTCATCTGCTCAGCCTGACTTCTTTGGGCCGAGGCCAAACTCAGTTCTGCTTTAAGAGAGTCCCTTCTTGCCATCGTGCTTCTGTAACTGAACTTGGCCGCATCGTACTCGGATTTGGAAAAACTTCGTGCTTTCCAGAGACGTTCGGCCCTTCTGTAATCCACTTTAGCTTGCTCGATCAAAATGGTTTGTTCGGCAAGCGCTGCTTTAGCGCGTGTGACCGATGCCACTGAGGCTGCCAGTGATGCCTCAAGGTCTTTGTGTTCAAGTTCCGCGAGGACTTCGCCTTGTGTGACGCGGTTGCCTTCCTCGAAGTTGAGCCGCGCGATCCGTCCGGCGGCTCGTGCTCCAATACGCGCCTGCCGGCGTGAGCCCAAATATCCGGTTGCGACGACAACGGCGTCGGCCGAGCGCCCCTTCTGTACGTAGATCGACTTCAGCTGGACTTCAACACGTTTCTTAAGAACGTCCTGTACCCAACTCGTGCGATCGGCGAGATCTTCACGCTGTTGGTAACCTTGATAGCCGAACCAAGCGAGCAGTCCCAAAAGTAGAAGTAGAAACAACCATTTCCAAATGCCACCTGACGCAGAACGGGTTTCAGGAGACCGATTGATTTTTAATGAGGCAAGTGCGTCACGTGGTGGATCAGGACTGGCCGATGGTTGTGACGACATTGTAAATCTGGAAAGTGGAAGTGCGACTCGTAGAGCTTAAAGCGTGAGCGATGCAGGAAACTCATTTTACATCAAATGCTCTCTAGTCGCCACGGAAATATTCGGTCGTTGACGGCGCTAATAGGCGGCTGGAAACAAGCTCGGCAATGAAAAGTCCGTGAGTGAAACATAGTTTGCCTGCGATGGCACATTGTTGGTGATCTAGAGTTGCAAGGTGCTGTATCACCTCCGGCTGACTTACTGTCGTTACTGATTGGGATCTTGGGTGGACTCGGTCGAAGATACTCAAACGCATGAGATCATCTCTGAATCTGCATTCGTCAACTCGTCGAAAGTCTAGTTTTTTAGTTGGCCGTTGACACTCAAGTTTGTTGTTGGGGAATTGGAATCAATTTCAGCAACGTTCGTCAGCGTGGCTAGTCTCACCTTCGATCCGGTCCTGAAGATCGATGCCGACGGCCAATCGAACAGCTAGCGAATCAGGACCATTTCTCGGGTCCGATTGCTGTGTCGCCTTTTGAAATCGCGCACGAGAACTGTAGACATGTATGCAGTTCCCACGAATTTGGTGATTTTTTCCTAAGTGCGTTAATAAAAGCTAGATTTGCTCGGCGGTGCCTCCGCCTCGCATCAAAGGGAATTAATCTTTCATTGAACATAATTAACGGGAACTGATCTTGGACTCTGCCGATATTTAGGCAGACTAAGAACAAGAACGTGAAGCTTTCTTAACGCAATGGACTTCCTCTCCGTGTTTTACCACCGATTTTTACAACTAGATTTGGCTTTAGCGTTTTGTGCGATCGCCCTTCTATCGTGTTGTGCGCTTTGGATGGGGCGACGTGTCGGTAGTTTAGATGCTCGGAGATCGGCTGATACAGGTAACTATCAGTCTTGGATTTCTTTCGTTTGCATGACGATGTTTTCACTCGCTTACTGTTGGCAGTTTCATGCAAAACTTAGTTGGGTGCACGCAATTCCGTTCTCTTCGGTTGTGCTTTGGTCCAACCTGACGCCGGTGTTACTAGCTTTCACTGCCGGCCTCGCCATCGAGACTTTAGCGTTGCGGCGATGCCTTCGTCCGTTTATTGCGACTTCGCTTGTCTTATTGGCAATCGGGTTTTTGGTAGTGCCGTTGGCGCGTCCATGGTTGTTAGCGCCAAACATAGCGGACAACGACCAATTTGAGGGTTTCGTATGTTTGCAGAGCCACGATTCAACCTGTGCTCCTGCCTCAGCCGTAACGCTGCTGCGTCTAAACGGGATCGATTCAAGTGAGAAAGAAATGGTCAAAAGGTGTTTGACCAGCGCACTTGGGACAGAGGCATTGGGACTGTATCGCGGTTTAAAGATAGCCAGTCAAAAGAGTAATCTGAACGTACGATTGGCGTCCAGCAATCCGCGCAACTGGGTTGCGTCGGGCCAACTACCTAATATCGCACTTGTTCATTTTCCTGAAAAAGAATTTGGTCCTATCAGACAGCCTGAATCGTCTTCGATCCAATCGCGAAGTTCAGCAATTCAATTCTTTGGTGACACCCGACAAGAGGGACACGCGGTCGTTGTGATTGGCCGCGCGAATGATGGATGGCTGATTGCTGACCCCGCAATCGGACTTGATCACTGGTCGGATGAAAGCCTAGGTATGCGTTTTACTGGCGACGCCATCTACCTATGTGATTAGTGGCGGCATGCCCGCTAGGTTGGAAGTTCTGCAGCGAGTTCTCAGAAACCAAGCAAGAACCAAGCTTGATTCATGCTAGCTGTCCCATGCCAAATGGGCAGCACAGCCCCTCTTTGATCTTGAGGCCATTGCGTCTCGACTTGAGGAATTCTGTTTCATAATGAACATTTTTCATGTCCTTGTACTTTTGACTTGGTGCTAACATCACGGAACTGCTGGCACGCTGAGTTATCGAAGCTACCCAGAGTATTGTTTTGGTGTGTTTTGTGCTCCATATTCAGAAAAACGGAATGAGACGCGCGGTTAGGCATCGCGTTTGCTACATGTCCCTTTGAGAACGGAATTGGGAGTTTCAATCGTTACTCCATCACACGACCAAAAGGAATCAGTCATGCTAGTACTATCACGAAAAGTCGACCAAGAAATTGTTATCGATGGGAATATCAAGATTCGCGTGCTCAAAGTCAAAGGGAACACGATTCGGCTTGGTATTGAAGCGCCGCAAGACGTGCATATCGCACGTGGCGAGTTGGCAAAACGCGACTCACGACAAGCAAAGAATCTTCCGAAAGCAGACGATGTTGCAGCGAATTTTTCAGTCGTCTTTGATACTAATATGGAACAGGCACAGGAGAAGCCAATGTTGCTTCCGTTTGAAGAATCGGCCGAGATCAATCGGATGACAACCGCTGATGCTGTTGATAAAGCATCAACTAACGCCGACGGTTCGGTTGAGTTTAAGGCACGACTTCCCGAGACGTTCCACCGCAATCGCTTGCAGGAAATCGTCAACCGCATGACCAACAACAATTAGTCACGACATGGCGTAACATATGGCGTTTGGTTAGCCTTTGAAAAGAGACCGAAAAACCGTAATCTGCGGTAACGAACCTTTTCAACACGTAGCCCTCTAGCCTGCCATGAATAAAAAGCAACTGATCAATTTAGGTGTGCCCAAGGACTGCGTCCCCGCAGCGATCGCGGCGGTTCAGTCGGCTGCTCGACAGGCCGAAAAACCTAAACAAACCGTCCCAAAAGTTGTTGCCAACCCAGACGTGTATCTTGCCGATGAGTTCTACGGAGCGCTTGCCGCAGCGCTGATCGAGTCTGCCGCTTCCGCCGCATCGATTGCCGCGTTTGAGCCGATCGAGTATCAGAAATGGGGCAGCGATTTTGATCCCTCGTCACTTCAGCAGATTCAAAACGCTTGTCGATTGCCGATCGCGCGCGGTGCTGCGCTGATGCCGGACGCTCATAGCGGATACGGTTTGCCAATCGGTGGTGTGTTGGCCTGCGAGAATGCCGTGATCCCTTATGGAGTTGGTGTCGATATTGCTTGTCGAATGAAGCTGACCATTACGGATCTTCCTGTCGACGTTTTACTGACTAACGATGCGGTGAAGTGCCGGTCGTTCGATGACAGTCTGCAAAAGGGTACGTTGTTTGGCACCGGAAAAAAGTTCCAGCGCCCACACGACCATGAGGTTCTTGATGAAGACTGGAGCGTGACGGCGATTACGCGGCAGATGAAAGACCGAGCCGTTGGGCAATTAGGGACCAGCGGCAGCGGAAATCACTTTGTTGAATGGGGAGTCGTTACGCTGCCCGCCAACGAGTTCGGTCTAGAGGCCGGTAATTATACAGCCCTACTATCTCACAGCGGAAGTCGCGGTCCCGGTGCGATGACGTGCCGCCGGTACACGGACATCGCTCGTCAGAAGGCCCCCGCATACATCAAAGACGATCCTCAGCTTCGCCATCTGTGTTGGCTGGACATGGATTCTGAGGCCGGACAGGAGTACTGGCTGGCGATGAATTTGATGGGGCGTTTTGCGTCTGCCAACCATGAGGTCATTCACCGCAGGGTAACAAAGCTGGCGGGAGCTAAGTCTCTGGCTACGATCGAGAACCATCACAATTTCGCTTGGCTGGAGAACCATGATGGAAAAGATGTCTACGTGCACCGCAAGGGAGCGACCCCGGCCGGAGTGGGCGAGCTTGGAGTGATTCCTGGAAACATGGCGGACGCCGCGTTTATTGTGCGCGGTAAAGGAAAAGCGGCGAGTCTGAATTCTGCTTCTCATGGAGCCGGACGAAAGATGTCACGGACCAAGGCCAAACAGAACTTTAACTGGGGATCGTGGAACGATCATCTGAAGCAAAAGAATGTGCGTTTGTTGGCGGGCGGAATCGACGAGGTTCCCGGAGCCTACAAAAACATTCACGACGTAATGGCCGCGCAAAGCGATCTGGTGGAGACTGTTGGCCAGTTCATGCCGAAGATTGTCATGATGTGCGGCGACGGCAGCAGACCGGAAGACTAGTCTGCGTCGGTAGTGAAAATGCGGAGGTAGGGGCTCAAGGGTTAGGGTTTCAGCCTGCCATTTCCCCTTTAAAGCGATACAACCCGAACGATGAGAATTGCTAAAGGGTGCGAGATCAGATTTGGCCCGTCAGTCTGATACCGGTTCAAAACGATGTCCTACCATTAAAGGCAAACCTCTTTATTGAAAGGAACATCATGAAAATCAATCCAAATACAATCGCCTTTGCAGTAATCATCCTGATCGTTTTGTGGGTGACCGGATTCGGCAGTCTATTTGGCATCCTGTAAGTCTGATACCAGGATCGAAGATTTGAGGGACCATTTCGAAATTAGGGAACGATGACTTGCAACTGCTGATTCTCGTCGCCCAGCACAATGTCGTTGGTCCATTGGTAATTCTTGTGGGTAATCGTCACAGTTTGAATCCCTTGAAACGCCCGGACAGTAGATTTACCCAACGCGTCAGTAAGCGCGCTTTCTTGAGTCCACCATTTGTCAAATACTAGATCGTTGTACGCTTTGCTGCCGGGTGTTTCTTCCCAGTCCTTGGTCAAGAGGTGCCCAGATGGCTTCCACATTTCGCCTTCCCAGAATCCCCATTGCACGACACCTTTGACTTTTGGGTGGCTGAAACAGACGGTGTAAAAGTCCCGCACGAACTCCCCCTGAGCCCGTTTGTCTTGGTTGCTCATATCAAACTCGGTGATCATGATATCGCGATCGAGCTTGCCGATGCGATCAAGGATTTCCATTAAGCGTTTGGGGGAGGTGAACTCGTCCCCAAAATGTCCCTGCAGTCCTATACCGTCGATCGGAGCACCTTCATCGACCAGCAGTTTAAATTGATCCTCAAGAATTTTCTGCTCAGCCTCAGTGTCGCCGCGGTTAGGGAGAATCACTGTCTCGTTGAGGTACAGCTTTCCAGCAGGATTGTGTTTTCTGGCCATCTTGAACCACTCGGCCGCTACTTTTACTCCGCCAATCTCTCCCATAAATTCGCGGTTGAAACGCAGCTCGTTGGCCACATCCCACTCGGTCACGCCGCGCGCTGCAAACGCCGCAGTGGCCTCGGGGATATGAGCCGCCATTTTCTCTTTCAGCTCTGGTTTTGGAATTTTGAACCATTCTTCTGGCGTTGCAGTCCAGCCGGGATAGACCAAGAGATGACCGCGCGCGGGGAGACCGTTTTTCTGTGCCCAGTCGGCCAATTCAAAATAGCTAGTTCGGATGACCTCGTCGCGCCAGCCCCAGTTCGCCAAATAAGCCGGTAAGGTGACAAAATTGTAACGCTTGAGAATTTCCTTTTTGTAGCGTTTGCCATCGGGAGAATTCTCTAGCAGTTTACCTGAGACAAACGTCCCGAACCGCCATTGGTGCTGTTTCTGTCTGACACTGACACTGGCGCCAGAGACGGGTTGACCACTCGAGTCAATGACGTTGATCTCCAGATCTCGTTTGCGAAGTCTGTCGATTCTCCGCTCAGCTGCAGTGCGCCATTTGGCAGTTTCCTCTTTGCCGTCCCAAATGATTGGGTCAATGTTTAACTGCTCTTCGGGCGTGTCTTCTGGGAAGACTTCCAAGGCGGTCCAATGAACTTCAAGGGTCTGCGCCATTGCCGCGAAGTGAACGCTCAGGCGCGCTTCTCCTGGTTGGAAGTCCTCATCGCAAACCGCCGCTCGACGATACGTGCGAAGTTTGGTCGTAGGATGGAGGCGGCTTCCACCTTGAAATTTTTTCTCCTTGATGGCCGATTCTACATAAAAGCTGACATCTCCAACGTCGGTTCGGTCACCTGTGATTCTCATACGGATCGAAAATGCGAGGCGATCCCCCTTTTTTAGCGGTCGCGAGTTGGTTGCGGAAAGACTCATTGTTGACCATTGATTTTCACCCTTGCGTGCGACATCGACTCGCAATGCTGGTTCCCCATCAACTCCTTCAATTGAATCTTCTGTATCTCCGTCAGCAAGATAGACCAGCATTTGTTCAGGCTTGACTGGGACGATCGCTTGTACGCCTTGGGCAATTAGCGTTTGCGATGCCATCGCCAGAAACAGCAGCGATAGCAAGAACGACTGACCTGTCGCAGCGAGAAAGTGGGTGCGCGGCATTATTGAAGAGCTTGTGAAGTGTGATTGAGCGTGCAGGAGACTCACTGATATGAATCTATTCAATCATCATAATCATGGCGTGGGCATTTTGAAGCACGCGCGTCACTTAAAAACGTCTTGGTTTTCGTATGGTAGTTGCATCGCCTTATGGCTCTCGCTAGACAGCTTTTTACCGACCCTAGCGGTATAAGGGAGTTGCGGAATGCTACGTGCGCGGATTCGGTTTTGCTCGACTAGATGCTGGAGCAGAACACGGCGGACTTCAAGAATACACTGCGGGTGAAAGTGAACGCTGGCGTGCTCCGATGGCACGACCACTTGGCTCTGAGCATGTTCGAATTGGGCATTCTCCACCGACACGACGCCGTCGCTGCCTGTGCTCTGTTGCTCCCGAGAAAACGGTGACAGGCTTCGCTTTTCGATTTTTCCAACGATGTTATGAAAAGTTGTTTCAGGTTGAGGTGCGATCGCATCCATCGCTTGTAGGACTGGCGACGTCGGCGCGAGCGAGTCAACGCTCGTTCCGGTCAGGACGCTTGGATTGACGAGGATATCTTTATTGCGGATCGAAAGGGTTTGAAAGTCCTGAGACAACAGTTCGGGCAGTGAAATGATCTTTTCGCTTAACCAGCGTGTGGTGGCGTTGGAGGTCTGGCTGCCGTGGTGCGGTGTGGCAATCGTGACGATGCGTTTAATTGAGGGGTTGGCTTCGAAATAGACCGTGTCCCGCAGCCGTTCAATCGTCTCACGGTTTCCTGTTAGGTTGTCGAGCCGACCGTTTCCGATCAGGTTCCAGAAGTCGTTGCCACTGTTGATGACCTGCAAACGAGAGATTAGCCCCCCCATACTGTGCCCCACAACAACCATCTGGTCGAGTGCTTGGGAGTCGTTTCCTGAATCAAGTTCGCGGCGTATGTTGTTCAAATCTTTCCGCATCTCACTGGCCGAGACCACAAAAGGTTGACCGCTGGAGTAGGAATAAAACCAGAATTGGTAGTTGGAATGAATTTCAGGGATCGCGCGCAGGTCGTTAAACATCTGAGCCCACGTGACGGGGCTGGACCACAGTCCGTGAACCATGACGACTGGAATTTTTGATGGATCAAAGGGCTCCAACATGTAGAGGCCGTGAATTTTGTCGGCCAGTGAAGAATTAAGGATGGTCGCAGTCGACAGCACGCGTCCGTTCAGTAGAGGATCTTTCAAGTGATAGGCCAGCGGCGTGGTGATGTCGCTTTCTAAAGGCACAGTTCGGCCACGCGACTGAGCGGTCGTTTTCTCAAGTGGATCGAATAGACGCAGTATGGCGGTTCGGCGCTGAGAGCCGGTGGAAGTTTGGGATGCATAAGTATCGATGGGCTGAATCTCGCAAAACGCCGTCAGCGGTAGCGTTAGCGATGGGGGATAGTACTTTTCTATTTTCTGTGGAGTTTCACTCTTGTGAACAACGGCGATCAGCGGCGCACCCAAACCGTAAGTATGAAAGTGATTTTCGATTCCTTCGGTGTGGTAGTCGCTGACCAATTCAAAACGCTCAAACTCTTGGTCTCGCCACCGTCCTTCGAATTGGATCTGCATGTCGAAGCCAGTTTCGCCATCACCTATCGAGATGACTTTTCCATTGGCAACGGCACCGTCGGCAGTCAGTCGGCGAGTGATTGATTCGAGTGAGGAGTTGTAGATGTCACAGATGTGGCGAAACTGGGGATCGTAGGCGTTGCGTTTAATGTCGAGGTCGGAGTCGAACAGAAACTGATGGGCGTGCAGCAGCGCGGTCGCGTTTAGTGTCATGGCTTGGGAGTTGTCGCCGTTGGTCTCCTGCCAATCGGCCTCGCGTTTGGCGATTTCGGCAAGCGCATTGACTTCTTCCATGCGTGGCGACTGTTTCACCAGTTCTTGAAACCACTGGATCACAGCGTCAGGGTCGGTCGATAGTCGCTCGGTCAGGCCGTAGCGGCGCACTACCTGTTGTGTCCGAGGGCTTAATGGGGAACGCGCGGAGAAAAGTCTGGTGACGTTGTTGAGCGATTTGTCGCGGCGAACGGGTTTTACTTTTACCGTTGAGGGAGCGCCGTAGCTAAAGATCTCCGCGGCGCGGCGAGCCTTTTGAAGCGACGTCATGTTCTGCTGATGAAGCGTCCGACAACCCGTTAGCCCAACCATTATCAGCACCGCCCAGATCGCTTGGGAAACCTTAACGTTGGCGAACCATCGAGCGCGAGGCGGTACGATGGTGGCGAACTTGGGGTTAACGCTTGGACGGGGCATGGAAGTCAGTACGAGGGAGTGATCTACCGATCGGCGGTGGTGGTTGCGGCGAGCCACGTTTGCGCAGCGGTACACCGATAATTACCGTAGATAGCTACAGAAATGAGCATGCTAGCGTCAAGCTCAATGAACGCTTCGTCAGGAGCGCGGCGGGGAGAGGCTGATGGATAAATGTTTGTGAAAGAAGTACGAATCAAGATTGCATACAATTCAACGCTTCCAGCCATAAATATCGAAATATTGCTAACAATTTACCATGTGTGCCCAAAATGCTACTGTTCGACTTTCTAGACGTCTTTGGCAATGCTTTTGTGAAGCTCTAACAACATCTAAATCACAAATGCGACGACATTGAGCCCGGAACAGGCCCTTTCTGGGGTTAATTGTTCCGCTGAAAATTGTTAATAATTTTGTGGAATTGATCGATTAGGCAATCTCTACGCTGATTGGTGTGATACTATAGGGGTTAGAAGTGTAGAAATAATCTCTAGACACATTCCTTCCATTTCTCAGGATTTTCACTATGAAGCAATTTTGGAAAATTGCAGCCGCGCTGATTTTCGGTGTTGCCTGCATTCAATCAACTCACGCGGATATCATCGAGAACTTCGATGGGCTTGCGGTCGGAAATCTTCCCGGTTCCGATTGGAGTGTCAAGTTTGCAACAGGCTCTACCCAGCAGAACTTGGCAACAGTGGGTGCCAATGGAATCGGTGGGACTAACGGAGTCGTGTTCGATACTAGCCTTGCTGAGCGCAACTACCATGTTGTTAACAAAAACGGAGTTACGGCCGCACCTGGTATTGGAAATATGCTGATCTTGCGTTCGTCTTTTCAGTTGGAAGTTAACGATCAAGGTCTACCTAACCAAAACGCCGGCTTTATGGGGCTGCAGATTTCAACGACTCCTAACTGGTGGGATGGCTCTAACTTAGACTTTCAACTTGCTCGCCGAGGAGCTAACGGACAAGTCTTGGGTACCGTCTATCCGAATATTCCAGGATTTATTGGTGGATGGTTGAACAACAGTAATTTTGGTCTACCTGCAAACACCAATGCTGCAGCCGGTGGTACCGGAGGCACTGGTGGTTGGTTCGACATGCAAACTAAGTTGACCGATAACGGCTCAACCTATATCGCAGAGTACGAGATATTTGACACCAATGGAAACTCGATTTACACATCTCCAGCGGTTGGTCAAAATGGTGGCCCAAATGATACTGGGATCGCTTCTGGAACAACTCTGTACGGTGGAGTCACGACTGGTTGGAACAACGTTAGTCAAGACCCTATCACCACCATCAACAATGTCGATCAAGTTGGAATTGACAATTTCTCGTTCACTACCGTTGTGACAACAACAGTTCCTGAACCATCCGGGTTTGCACTTCTACTTGGATTCTCGTCGTTCATCGCTGTTCGACGCAGGAAGTAGGCCTGAAGGAGTAATTCTTCAGTAAGTTGATAAACTAAGAGCGCTTTCATTTGAAAGCGCTTTTTTTACGCCCTTACGTTTGCTTGGTTCAAAGAGCTTGCTAGGACAATCCAATGAAGTGGAAGCCCAAATATTTACTGTTCGTCTTATGGGGAGCAGGCTTATGCACAGGTTGCGACTCAAGCTTACCTGACGTTAGTTCTACGTCGATCAATCCGCGACCAAGTTTGGATGCCCTTGTTGATAATGACTTTGATCAAGTTGCTCTTGGGGTGTATGCGAAAAAACTGAACGCAGTTGCACCGCAATCTGCTACCGAGCAAGAAACAAGCTTCGAGCTGATACTAGATTCAGGAATCGACTTTGCGAATCAGTTCGATCGAGACAAGCCGTTTAAATATATTGAAACGGGAGCCGGCGTGGCAATCGCTGACTACGATAACGATGGAAATGCTGACGTCTATCTCGTTGCCACAGACGGTCCGAACAAACTCTACCGAGGACTAGGCGGTTTCAAGTTCGAGGATGTTACGCTGGCCGCCGGAGTTGCGGGAGAAGTCGATGGCGAGGATGTTTGGGGAGCTGGCGCATCTTTTGCCGATATCGACAACGACGGAGACCAAGATTTATTGGTTTGCAACATGTCGCAGCGCAATCTGCTCTATCTGAATCGAGGCGACGGTACATTTGAAGAATGCGCGAAACGCTGCGGCATCGAACGCTTTGGGGCCAACAAGATCGGCAGCTTTTGCGACTATGATCAAGATGGTGACTTGGATCTTTTTTTACTGACCAACCAAGATCAGATTCCGTCGAAGTCCCCACGTTTTATAGAAGTCGGAGGCGAACGAAGAGTACATCCAGATGACAGAGAAACATTTGGTTTTGTCGGCGAGAAGGTATTCGAAGCCGGAGAGAAAGACTACCTATATAAGAATAACGGTGACGGCACCTTTGTCGATGTGACTGAGGCGGCAGGTGTTGAACAGTATTCCTTTGGACTGTCTGTCAGTTGGCTGGATTACGATGGTGATGGCTGGCAGGATATATACATTGCCAATGACTTTTGGCAGCCAGACCTCCTCTACAGAAACAATCACGACGGCACTTTTACTGACGTACTTCCCGAGACTGCGAAGCATACGCCGTGGTTTGCCATGGGGAGTGATTCTGGCGACATCAACAACGATGGGTTCCTAGACCTAATGGTCGGTGACATGTCCGCAACCTCTCACTTCAGACAGAAACTGAATATGGGTGGGATGAGTGACGCTTCATGGTTCCTACAGTTTGGCTCTCCTCGTCAGTACATGAGAAACGCGCTGTTTCTCAACACCGGAATGGGCAAATTCATGGAAGCTGCATTCATGACGGGCATGGAAAGCACCGATTGGACGTGGTCAACACGATTTGCGGACCTCAACAATGATGGCAAGCTGGATGTTTACGTCACCAACGGTCACGCTAGAGACACGATGAATGCCGATCTTGTCAATGAACTACAACGTCTAAAAGACGCCGGTAAGCTTGAAGAGACGCTGGCACTGAATCAGCGCATCCCTGCGGCGCGAAAACCAAACAAGGCATTTCTCAACAATGGTGAGCTTGATTTCGAAGACGTGAGCCAGCAATGGGGATTGGACTTGGAGGGAATCAGTCACGGCGTCGCGTTTGCTGATTTTGACAATGACGGAGACCTCGACTTTATCGTCAACAATCTTTACGAGCAGGCTTCGATTTACCGAAATCGATCCAGCGAAGGAAATCGCATCACGGTGGATCTGAGAAGTCAAACCAACAACGTTTTCGCAATAGGCACGAAAGTAGAAATCTGGCATGACGGCCAGTATCAGATGCGCGAACTAACTCCAGTTCGAGGATACCTGTCTTCCGATAACCCCGTCCTCCATTTTGGCCTTGGAAACTCTCAGGCAATTGACCGCATGCGGATCACTTGGCCTGATGGAAATGTCCAAGAAGTCAAAGATCAGATTGGCAACCGGCACTACAGAATTGTCGAACAACGCAGCCATGAAACTTTTGCGACTGCCGCTAAAGTGACACCAATGTTTGTTGATGCCGGTGAACAGAAAGGGCTTTTGTTCAGACATCGAGAGAACGTGTTCGATGATTTCATGAACGAACCTCTGTTGCCCTACAAACTGTCGCAGCTAGGTCCAGGAGTTGCTTGGGGCGACTGTAATGGGGATGGTTTTTCTGATTTGTATGTTTGCGGAGCCAAAGGCTCACCGGGGGCGCTTTTTCTCAACGACAACGGAGAACGATTCAACGCAGTGGAGGGACCTTGGGCCCATGACATGTTTTGCGAGGATATGGCGGCCCTGTTTTTTGACGCTGATGGGGATGGCGACAACGATCTCTTCGTCACCAGCGGTGGCAATGAAATTCGCGAAGGCCGAGACGACTTAAATGACCGTTTGTACCTCAATGAAGGCCAGAATTTTCGAAAGGCGGGGCCCGAGTATTTTCCTCAGAAAGGACTTAGCAGCAGCACGGTAGCGGCGGCGGATTTTGATCGCGATGGAGACCTTGATCTAGCGATCGGAACGCGCTCGCAACCCGGTCGATACCCTAAATCTTCAGCGAGTCGTATTTTACGCAACGACGATGGCAAGTTCGTCGATGTTGCAAACGAGATTGCTGGTGAGCTTAAAGACATCGGCATGGTCAACTCATTGATTTGGACCGACTATGACTCGGACGGTTGGGTCGATCTGATGTTTGCCGTCGATTGGGGCCCCGTTGTTGTGTTAAGGAATGAGAACGGAAAGTTCATCAACGTCACGAAAGACCTGGGCTTGGCGGGATTCAAGGGTTGGTGGCATGGACTTGCCGCAGGCGACTTCGATTCTGATGGTGACTTGGATTATGTGGCGACTAATCAGGGGTTGAACACAAAGTATCACGCCAATAGCAGTCACCCACATCGAATTTACTATGAAGACTTTGACAAAAATGGCCAGTGTGACCTCGTCGAAGCTGAATTTGAAGGCGATGTGGAAGTGCCAATGAGAGGACTGAGTTGCAGTTCTCGTACGATGCCTTTCATTGGAAAGAAGTTTGGTAAGTACGAAGAATTTGCGTTGGCTTCACTGTCCGATATCTACGGCGAAGCAAATGACTCTCGGCCCTATGTAGAAGTGAACTATCTTTCGTCAGCCATACTTTGGAACGATGGAGAATCAGGAATGCGGGTTGAGGCCTTGCCAAGGCTTGCACAGATTAGTCCGGGATATGGAGTTGAGGCGTGTGACTTCAACTGTGATGGAAACATTGATGTTTTGATTGCCAACAATTTCTTTGGCTCTCAGCCGGAAACGGGGTACATGGATGGTGGCGTCGGGCTCCTGTTGTTAAACGAGGGGACCGGCAAGTTTCGATCGGTTTGGCCTAACGAAAGTGGCGTTTTGTTGAGTGATGATTCCAAAGGTTTGGCGATTGCCGATTTTGATCAAGATGGCGACGCCGATGTCGTCGTGGGGGTGAATCAAGCAAACACGAAGCTCTTGATAAATCAGGCCAATCCCGTGGGCAGTGTGCCCATCAAGGTTAAAGGAGATGACGGGAATTTGGCCTCGGTAGGTGCTCAGATAACGGTTGAGTTGAAAAGTGGGCTTCGCCGCACTTTTGAGTTGCGGGCGGGGGGAAGTTACCTGTCCCAATCAGAAAACCAAATCGTTTTACACGATATCGAAATAGCCGATGTTGGCCGAGTGGTTGTACGGAAGCCCACCGGAGAAGAAGTTATGTGGCAACCGTCGAAAACAACAGTGGCCCAAGAAGGCGACAATAACGAAGGAATCACGATTAGGTTCGATGAGTGATCCATCAATCAAATTTAAGAACGTCTAGATTCAGACGAATCGAGACGCTTAACAGCTATGTCTGTCGGTTGTTCTTTGTTCAGACTCGCGACGGCGAGCCATAAGTTCGTTCTACAAACGCCCGTTTCGCGACATTAAAAATTTGAGATTCGAGCTAGATCTTTCGATGCGTTGGCTCTGGTTTGCCGGGGCGGAAGGACTGGATATTCTCGACTGATAGAGTGACGTCCAGCTCGCCAGCAATGCTATCCGCGACTGTTCTTGCAATTTCCGATAGTTGTTCGGGACTGGCCGCGACTCGGGCGTTTACTAGTAGATCCGCTGAAGGAGTTTGGATTTCACTGGCAAGACTCAGGTCGGTTTGCGAATCCGAGGCGACTCGATTTGCGACCGCCGCGCTGTTGAGTGTTTGTCCCAGCACTTTCAGATGTGCGATCTCACATTGAGCTTCGTCAAGAAGTTCGCCGACACTCGAAACGACACGCACGACCAAGTCGTCCAACCAGAACGGTTTAGTAGCAGTGGCCTTTATCTGGCAGTTCAGCCATCCCAATTCTGCTTCTCCTTCGGCATACACGGCGTAGTCCACATCCATCATCGCCTCGCGCTGGCGACGCGGTTGCTCGGTCAATGAGATGACTCCATCAAAATTAGATTCGGTCTTCGCGCTGGCACATATAGCGGGGACATTCGGAAACCGCCCGGCGATTTGATCCAGCAGCGTTTGCTGTTGGTCCTCAGATAGTTTGTCGGCTTTGTTTACGACGATGGCGTCGGCTTCTTCCAGTTGTTTCAGGAATATGTATTCCGCCTTTGGGGAGAATCCTTTTCCGGGAGTGTCGGAGAGGATCTTGCGTCCGTGTTCCGGTTTCAGTAGGACGACCATCGGGCCGACTTCGAATCGGTCTCCAAAAATTTCTCCCATGGGTTCGGCGACAGT
>CAZDBE010000067.1:0-16205 GCA_964503675.1 uncultured Pirellulaceae bacterium
TGGAGTTTAAAATTCCGGCGACCGAACCCGGCACGCCAGAGCAGAAACGCGGCAATAGTGGAATTTATTTGCACAGGAGCTACGAGCTGCAGTTACTCGACTCGTACAAAGTTACCAAATTTGCCAGTGCTCACGTTGGTTCAATTTACGACGTCAAAGCAGCCGACGCGAACGCTGCCCTGCCGGCTGAAACTTGGCAAGTGTATGACATTGATTTTACGGCCCCACGTTTCGATGATGCAGGGGCGAAAACGGCCAATGCAAAAGTCACCGCCTATTTGAACGGCGTATTGATTCACGACAACGTCGAACTTGACGGCCCGACGGCTGTAGGGAAACCTGAGCAACCCGGCCCGCAACCGTTTATGCTTCAGGATCACGATCCGAATAGCCAGCTGAAGTTTCGCAACATTTGGGTTCAACCAACTGCAAACGCAAAGGCTTCAGCCAAATAGATATGGCTAGGGAGCACTGGTGCCGAAGAAAGAAATCTCGGCCACCGAGGCGGTTTTGCGCGTGTGACCTGACCGCCCCACCAGTTTGAAATAGCGTGCCTTGAGTTTATCAATGGGGAAGCTTTGAAGGTCTTCGGAATCCTTGAAGGCGCCTTTGATCACCGGCGTGCCCCAAGTTTTACCATCGATCGAAACAAACAGTTCGAAGTCCTTGATCCGCGGGTGGGATGATCCTAGGCGGGGCAGGTATTCGAACGAATGCAGAACTGAGACTTGGCCCATGTCCACCGCGATCTCGTGAGGGTAAGGCAGATCGGACGGCTGGAACTGAGTGTGCCAGAACGAATTGGGGTCGCCATCGATGGCAAGCTTGGCTGCGTAACGCGGCGCTGCCTCAGAGTCGAACGACACGACCCTCCAGTCGTCCTTATTGACAGGCAAAGGAACTGTGGACGGATCCGGCATGTCCAAAACGATAAGCTTCTGAAAGCGCCATACGGTCATGGTTTTGCACGGATTGTCGCTGGCGATCCGTTTCGTGAAGTCGTCGATGTTGTTGATGGCTCGTTCGTCGATTTTAAGAACGACATCGTCGTCCTGCAGCGTGACGACTGAGAAGAGCCCCTTGGTCAGTCCCTTGACGATTTTGGCGCCTTTGTAATCTGGCAGGCCCGCCGCCGATTTCTCACCGTCGTTTTCGATGTTCTTGATGACGCCGCCCATGTAATCGATGCCTGTGCTGACTTCGTCGGCCGTCAGTTCGATTTTGGGGAACTCGGGCGTCAGCGCGATGGCCTTGAGTGATGGCTTTTGCACACCAAACTGATCCATCGGGAAATTGGACCAGCCAATGGCCTTCGCCAGCTTGCTATTGGTCACCGTGTAATCACCGCTTTCGGGATCGGCAAACTCTGGGTCGCCGTAAACGCTGTTGGCGTCGGTGCCGTAGGAGTTCTGAATTTTCTTGAGCGACTCTTTCTGGAAGAAAAGATTCTTGTCGAGCAGCTTCCCCCAGTTACGCATCCCGATCGGGAAATAGCCGTGCGTGGAGATATTGTTGGTGACCACGTCACCGCTGTTCTTCAGCCAGACATGCAAATTCATCGAGTTATTAATGTTCAAGTTGTTGTAAACGGTGCGTAACATCCCATCGCGCAGTTTAATGCCTCCACTAAGACACACGTTGTTATAGACCTCGTACCATGCGGACCCGTCGTCCAGATCGATGTCCCAGCCATGATCGCAGCGGAATCGGTTGTTTCGGATAACGATTTTTTCAAGCATATCCAGCTTCACGAGGTCGTATCCGTGGACGGCGACCCGGTCGCCCGCCGCGCCGCGGTTCTTGGTGTAGTACCGATCGCGTCCCCAACTGTTAAAGGCGCCGTGGTCGTGGGTCTCTTGCACGGTGAGGAACACGTCGTTGTACTCCAAGATATGCCCGCCCCATTTGCCTTCGCTGATGTTGATCCCCGCGCGCGGGACGTCGTAGATGCTGTTCCGGCTTACGGTGATGTAGGCCGACAGACTGATATGAACGCCGGCCGTTTGCTTTTCCACCATACCGATGTTGTGGATCAGATTGTTGTCGACGGAACAGTTCTGAGGGTAGTTGTTAGTCTTCGGACCGCGGGTGAAATTCATTCCGTCCAGATCTGGGGCCTCGCCTATGTTGTAGTTTTCGTGCCACACCGTTTTGATGTCGCCCACAAAACACACTCCGCTGCCACCGACGTTATAGATGTGGCAGCCCTCCACCGAGCAGTCTTTGTTGTAGTGATTAAAGAAGACGGCGTTGCCGCCAAGGTCGCTCAGGTTGCAATCTCGGAGGGCGCAGTTTTCCGTTCCTTCAAAATGCACAACGCCGCCGCGGTAGATGGTCCAGTCGCTACGCAAGAGGCGGTCGGCCGTTTTCATGAACGTACGGATGGTGCGTTTGAGCGTGAGGCCTTTGATCGAAAGATGCCGGACCGGATCTTCTAAACTCCCCTTGAAGACAAACAGTTGCTCTTGAGCGGCCACTTCGAACTGGGCTTGGTCGAACTCGAAGTTTGCCGGCGGATACCAATAAAGCTCGGAAGTCGTGCGGTCTAAATACCACTCGTGGACATCGTCGAGTTCTTCAAAAATGTTTTCCACAAACCGGAACATGGCGTGCTTGCTGCTGCCGCGGTTATTCTGGGTTCCACCTTCGAGTTTTACCTCGCTTTTGTTTTTCTTTCCGGTGATCTGGTAGTGCACCCCGCCCCACCGGGCCTTGTGCATGGCATGGAAATACCCGTATGTGGGATCCTTCCATTTTGCGACACGTTCTTTGGAAAGCGCGTCGGCCGCGACACCGTTAAACGCCGGCGCATCTTCGGTGTAGTTGGGATAACGGGCGAGGATTTGTTGCTCACCGTTGACAAACAGTGTTTCGAAAACCAAACCCTTAGGTACTTTGGTTTTATAGACGTTGTTGTTGTGTTTGGCCCATTTCAATCCATCGAGCTTCTCGCCACCTAGGATCTGGGGCACTTCGTCTTGGTAGGCGGTGTAAACCACCGGTGCTTTTGCCGAGCCGCCATCGTCTGCGGCAAACACGACCGGTTGAGTCAGATAATACTTGCCTTCCCGCAAGTAAACCGTCACTCCTTCGTCCGAGTGCGTGCTCTTGTGTTTTCTGACTGCGGCTTGCGCTTGGGCGATAGTCGCAAAAGGCGATTCGAGTGTCCCGGTGTTTTTATCGCTGCCCGAAGGGCTCACGTAAAAATCCTTGGCATTGACTGGTGTGAAGGAAGAAATGTGAATCAACAGAAGTGCGGCGAAAATTGCGCAGGGCTTCAAGATAGTTACTTGTTTCATCGTGGCTCAATTAGGCATGCAAAATTAAAAAACGCCACGTTTCCGCCCTGTTTAGGCCGGAATGGAGTTAGAAAAAGACTACGTGGAGGCCACATAGTATCACTTGGCAAACTAATTTCGCAAGCAACAATTACTCCCACGCTTGAAACCGTGGTCATATCCAGAGCGAATCTCGCAGACGCTCATATCTAGTCGGATTCGCAAGAAAGACCTTCAAACAACGAGAAGGTGTCTGAAGTCTGGCGACACCAGCGATGAAGATACTGGATTCCCTCAATCAAAACTCTTCACGGTGTTGCCACAAAGGCGGCGCAGATGTGTCTTTGATTGTGCGTTCGGTTTTGAAGCGCTTCGTCGTGTTATAATAGATCCGTTACGGGCTGTTGGGCCTAATAGGGGTAAGCCCATAAAAGGCCTACTCGTTGAGGCTGCCAGTTTGGCTTTAGTTCTGAGGCGGCGTCATCGGGGTATACGTTGGTTGTTCATGAGCGGAATCCAACGGATTCACAAGGGCACCGATCGTGTCTCGGACTTGGATCAATCGCAACACCACGCCGACTCGATTTCGCACGTCGAGTTTGCGATGAATGCGTTCCATGTGGTGACGCACGGTCCGCGTTGTAACGTCCATTGTTTTGGCGATTGCGGCACGTGTGTGCCCATCACATAGAAGCCGGCAAACGAACTCCTCACGTTCGGAGAGGTCCAGCAAACGGCAAACAATCGTCCACTGCTTGTCAGAAAATTGGACCTGACCTGTTCGCTGTTCCTTCAGTACTTCGACATCCATTGGCTTCATTAGAATCGCTCCCATTGTTCCGCCCTCTCAAGTTGTTTTGGATTTCTATGTTGAAAAAATGTCGCAGAGATAGAATGCCTCGGCCCGCCGCTCAGATCTGGCTGAGCCGAGGCTGTTCTATCCACTTCGTCTATAAAACGGGCTAATGAAATGATTCGAAGTAAATCGAGAATCAACGTGATAGACTCCGCTACCACTCAAGACGAGCCTGTTGGCTGAAGTGTCCGTCAGAAAGTGGACGTTTTTAGAGAATTTGTGAGGCGTTCTGTTTTTCAGACAAAATACAGCTCTTTAAGCCAGCCATATCCATGACTGGAGGCGGCTTAAACGGATGTTTGATGCCTGTCATCAGCTCAAAGAACTGGACGTTTGGGGTGCCGTTACCGTTTGAGTAAGAAAGTTCACCCTTGCGAATATTGCTCTATACACCGTGTATTTACGTCCGCGGCGCGACGAAAGCAGTTTCAAGCAAGTCATTATTGGAAAAAATAGAGGTGTGAGTAATCAGCTTTGCTAGACTGGTCTTCCGAAGGCTGTGCTAGCTTGACTCGAATAAGTTTGCATTTTCAACGCTCTCGGATTTCAATGAACGTTACCGGCACTGGGTTCCGTTGTAGTAAATATTGGTGATTAGCAAGAGTTATATTCATGGAGCCGAATTCCGAATGGTCGACCAACGACCCTCAGCGAGCACTCTCTTGGAAAGATTTGATCAGCGCCGCTAGAGACGGGTGCGATGAATCGCTTGCGACGATTGTCCGGCGGTTGCGTGACTATTTGGTGTTGGTTGCCCGGGGAGGAATCGGCGACCAAGTGAGATCGAAGTTTAGCGGCTCCGACGTTGTTCAAATGAGCCTGATTGACGCAAGTAGATCAATCAACAAGTTCAACGGAACCACGGAGGCAGAAATTCGTGCTTGGATGAAGGAAATTGTTCTGCACAATCTGTTCGACGAGTCAAAACGATATACCCAGACCCAGCGACGCTCGATCAGTCGTGAACGGTCTATGGATCAGGCTGCTTTGGTTTTGCCGGATGCGATTGGCGAAACGCCCAGCGTCATGTTGCGTCGTAAGGAGTCGGATTCTCAGTTGCGTCGCTTAGTTGATCGGTTACCGCCACAGCAGCGTCGCGCTGTAGAAGGTCGGCATCGGTATGGCTTTTCTTACTCTGAGATTGCAAGTCAATTAGGCATTACTGAAAGCGCCGCCCGCAGCGCATATTCGGTTGGGCGGGGGAAACTGCGAGACTGGCTGGTTGTTGAGGGGGCTGACTAATGCCGGAAGCTGGGCTGCCTGAAAATGGTATTGGTGACTCCCTCGACTCGCGGTTGGAACGTCTCTGGTCAGATAACGTTGAAGATCTTGGGGCGCTGCACACGGGCTTAAAGCGTGGCCAAAAGGTCGCGCATTTCCGAATCCGTGTGCTGCTTGGCAGCGGGGCATTCGGCTTTGTTTATTTGGCTGACGATTCGAGGACAGGTCAACCGGTCGCGCTAAAACTGCCGCGTTTAGAGGTCTTGCTCGATCCCGAGAAACGACAGCGGTTTCGCATTGAAGCTGATGTTACCGAAAAGCTTGACCACCCGGGCATAGTGAAAGTCCACGAGTCGGATGTGACCGGTCCAGTTCCCTTTATCGCGACTCAATGGTGTGATGGTCCTGACCTCTCCCAATGGCTGGCCTTTCGTTTAGAGGACGAACTTCCGGCTCCACAGTGGAGAGAGGCCGTTGAATTGGTTGCCGCCGTTGCCGATGCTGTCGAGTACGCCCATGGAAACGGGATTGCGCATCGTGATCTAAAACCAGCAAATATCCTGCTTACCAGTGGCTCTTCCAATGAAGAGGCGCCTCAGGATGGGTTGGGGCAGTTTAAGCCCCAGATAACTGATTTTGGTTTGGCGAAATTTGATGAACTTGCATTAACAGACTCGCGGTCGAGCCTGATGATCGGAACGCCGATGTACATGGCTCCCGAGCGGCTTAGTATTCACGAGAGATATGACGGGATGAGCGAGATGCAGCGCTCGATCGCCGGAGACATTTATAGTTTGGGAGCAATTCTCTTCGAGTTGCTCAACGGAAAACCGGCGTTGGACGGGGCGTCTTACCTTCAGTTGTTAGACGGGTCGGCCACTCCGTCGCGACTTGCGCGTAGTGGTGGTTTGAGTGAAGTTCCGCAAGGTTTGAACAAGATTGTGTCGATCTGTTTTAATCGAAATCCTTTCGCACGTTACGCTTCATCAGCGGAGCTGGCTGCAGACTTACGTCGATGTTTGAACAATGAGCCGATTGTCGGACGACCACAAGCACTGACCAGCAGGTTGGGTTACTGGATTTTGCGACAAGACTGGTTGGCGATCGCCGGTTGGTTTGTAATCGTATCGCAAACCTTATTGGCGACTTGGTTGATCCTAAGTGATCTGTTCAAAATCCCATTTGGTATGTTGACCGTTGAGCAGTATACAGCGCTGTTGCCTCAACTCGTGATGATCGCAGTAGCCACATCGCTGGCGCCTATCATCGTTGGCGCCTTTTGCGTAAGAGGAAAGCGTTGGGCGGGTTGGCTGGGCGCCGCGCTGGCGGCAGTGAATGCTGGCGCGCCGCTGGTCGCACTGTTTGACAGGCCGCCTCTGTTTCGAGAGATTTATGATTCGAACGAGCCTTATTTCACGTTCCAAATTCACCTAGTCATCGCGATGACATTTTTGGTTCAGTTGGCGCTGTATGCGGTCGCGATCTGGACAGGCTTTATTCGTCGCGGGCCAAAGTAGTTCTGAGTAAAGAAGTTTCAATCTATTAGTCTCGTTTAACACCAGCCGCGCGAGCGCGTGCCTTACTTGCCTGCCGTTCTCGCGTTGTGATAAATTTCGTTGAAAGACACACACCGCGCCGCTCCAGTCGGCGGCGCGGATGCAAGCGTTCTTACCGCCGACGCCTCAGCAATGTGGCTGACACACCGACGAGCAACAAGACTGCGGATCCCGGTTCTGGGATCGCAGAGATCGAGATTGGCGCTTGAATGACTGTTGCATTGTTTAAGGCGTTTCGGAATGTTAACAACGTTGCAAATGCCAACGGATTGTCAGCAGGAATATTCTGCAGCGGATCAATGTCTAAAACCTTGAACGACAATACGTCTAGCTCGTCAGGAAACTCGAACACCTGACCTGCCGTCAGCGACGCGAGCACCTCCATACCGTCCGCGTCTAGGTAGCTGATCGTGAAATCCACGTCGGAGCCGGCCGGGTCGACCCGCACTGATCCAAAGATCGCTTCTGTGGCACCGGCCAATTCCTCGACGCTGTACTCGTAGCCGATCGCAATCTCTGGGTCGATAAACAGCGGTTCATCCGCAGCAAGGGTCACACCCTCAAACAGAAAATCTCCGTCTTCAGTGATCGTAGTTGGCAGCAGCGTCACACCTACAACAGGTTGGTCGGTAACATCACGTGAAATATATGCTGTCGAATCGAATGCGTCATCAGACGCATCGCCCAGCACGATGGTCAACTCATGCTGACCGGCACCTACCGTCGTGGTCAGGTCAACGTAGGGCAACGTGACTCCGTTAGGGCTACCGGGGGAAGTGATGACAGTATCCAGTTCTGTTCCAAAGACAGGAAGATGGTTCGGATGATCAACGTTAAGCGGCAAATCACCCTGCAAAGCAATATTTTCGCCGTTGAGGAAAACTCCGAACCCATCGTTAAACGAGGTGTTCACGAAGTCCGGTGTTTCCTCAGTGCCGAAAACAGCAAACAGGTCCAACACTTGGTCCGTCCCTGTAACGTTGGTGAAATTAACGCTTAGCGAAGTTGTGTCCTGAAAGAAGCCACCGGCTGTTGGGGAAACCTCCTCTAGTAGCGCCGTTTGTGCTTCGCTCGCCCTAGGTCCAGCCGTTCCAAAAAATGTTTCAGTTTCTGGATCAAATTCTTCATTTCCAAAAGATCCGGTCGATGAACCAGAAAAGTTTGCACCCCCGCCGTAGTCCTCAACAAACCCACTGCTGATCGCAATTCCTGTCGCGTTGGTATTGCCCGGGTCTCCAATTCCGTAGACGGCTGAATTGTTGATGAAAGAGCCGATCGTATCGCGCGGGGCAGCAGGGCCCGCGTCCCCTGGATCTCCTCCACCCCCTTCACCAAACGGATCGTCTTCGAACGGTAAGCCTTCTAAGCCAAAGTCCAAAAAGGCGCTGTCAAAGCGGAACGGATTTCCCTCGCTTTCGGGAAAGAGTATGCGCCCAAGAAAGTCCGCATCGTCAGAAGCGGTCACCGTGAAACCCGGCGCACCCAACTGAGCAACACACGTCTGAGTGGAACCCGTGAATGCGCAAAACACGAATGCGGATGCAAGCGCGTATCTAAATCTGTTCTGATACTTCATCTGAATCTGCTCCCATAACAGTAGATGTGATTGAGAAGCGCGTCGTCGAAGTGGCCAAACATTGTCTCGATGCTGTCTGTTAGACCATGGCTAGCTCGATTCAGCGAAATGCGGAAACCCGCAGGAAGCGAATTTAGCAGTTGCCGATTCGTATTCAAGCGAAAACTGGGAAAAACGGCGTCCGTCCATCGAAGTGACCGCTGGGCGTCAAAAATAGTCCCAATAAACGCGGTAGTTGTAAGCCCGGCAAGGGCTGAAGTAGGCCGATTTTTTTTGGGTAACAAATCGAGAGATTGCAATGTTGCTAGAGACAGGGCGCGACTCACAGTAGAAAATACTCGAAAATGGCTAAGGCCGTCATCAAAGTTCACCCACGAAGTTAGAAGGAAAAGTCGTGTCCAATACGTCGATGAAACAGCAGCCGCATGAATTGGCCGGTTGGAAAAAACTGAGCCAGCACAAAGAGGAAATCGAAAAGACTGATCTTAGGGAAATGTTTGCCGAAGACCCGAACCGGTTCGAGAGTTTTACGCGCACCCTTGACGGTATTCTGGTGGACTTCTCAAAGAACCTCATTACAGAAGAAACCCTCAAGCTCTTTTCTGACCTCGCTGCTGAGACCGATTTGGCCGATGCCATCGGTGATATGTTCTCAGGTGAGAAAATCAATATTACCGAAGACCGCGCGGTACTCCATGTTGCGCTTCGCAACCGCGCGAATCGACCGATCATGGTGGACGGCGAAGATGTTATGCCTCTGGTCAATGAATCGCTCAAGAAGGTGAGGGATTTTTCGGACGCCGTGCGCTCGGGAGCAAAAAGAGGTTTTACTGGGAAAGTCTTTACTGATGTCGTCAATATTGGAATCGGCGGTTCTGATCTTGGCCCCGTGATGGTGACCGAAGCGCTCAAGCCTTACTGGAAAGAGGGGTTGCGACCTCACTATGTATCTAATGTAGACGGTACGGATATTGCCGAAACGTTGAAGGGGATCGATCCAGAAACCACACTCTTTTGTGTGGCCTCCAAAACGTTTACGACTCAGGAAACCATCACCAATGCGAAGTCCGCGCGGACATGGCTGTTGGATCATCTCAAAGACGAAAAAGCGGTTGCGTCTCACTTTGTGGCGCTCTCGACCAATGCAGCTGGTGTCTCCGAATTTGGCATCGATACGGCGAACATGTTTGAGTTTTGGGACTGGGTTGGAGGGCGCTACTCGCTGTGGTCGGCTATCGGTCTTTCCATTGCGATCGTCATTGGCCCAGACGCTTTCGAAGAATTGCTCGATGGCGCTCATGACGCCGATGAGCATTTTCGCACCACCACAGACATGTCGCAGAACATCCCAGTGCTTATGGGGCTGCTAGGAGTTTGGTACCACAACTTTTTTGGCGCCGAAAGCCACGCGATCCTTCCCTATGACCAATACCTGCATCGGTTCTCTGCCTATTTTCAACAAGGAGACATGGAGAGCAACGGCAAAGGGGTCGACCGACAAGGGCGACGCATTAAAGACTATACGACCGGACCTGTGATCTGGGGTGAGCCGGGAACCAATGGTCAGCATGCCTTTTACCAACTGATTCATCAGGGAACTCGCTTTATCCCCTGCGACTTTATCGCGCCTGTGCACAGTCAGAATCCACTGGGCGATCATCACGATATTCTATTGGCCAATTACTTTGCTCAAACCGAAGCTCTGATGGTTGGGAAGACGCCCGACGAAGTGAGAGAAGAACTAGTTGCCTCAGGACAAACGTTTACCGAGGAGTTGGTTACACACAAAACCTTCACGGGTAATCGCCCGACCACATCGATCATGGTGGACCGCCTGACTCCTCGCGCATTGGGTCAATTGATCGCGTTGTACGAACACAAAATCTTCGTTCAAGGAATCATTTGGAACGTGAATAGTTTTGACCAATGGGGCGTAGAGCTCGGAAAGAAACTGGCCAAAACCATCTTTGCCGAACTTCAAGGCGATGGCGACATTGAGTCTCACGATTCTTCAACCAACGGGCTGATCAATCACTACAAGCAAAAGCGGAAAGCAATAGCATAAGCAATCGTAGTAAATGAGGGCCACGTATCCGACTAGTTGATGGGCTAGTTCTACGTTTATCGGTCTTTGTCATCGCGGACCGCCTGACGGCTCAAGCCTAAGGGCGGTTGATCGCGTTGCATCCGTATACTAGGTACGGGCATTTGCGTTGTACCACTATTCCACTATTTTCAATTGACCATCTTCGTTTTGACCCCTGAGTTAGTGTACGATGATTCAGTGGACAAAGAGTTGAGTCCCTTCTTTCAATTCCGCGAGTTGGAGTGTTTTACTAATGAAGATTGCTTCACCGTTGTTAGGCTTCCTTTTTCTGATAGTTTTCGGCGCACTCGCCTCGGCCCAAAGCTTTGAACCGCTTGGGTTCTTACCCGGCAATTTGTCTAGCCCAAGCAGTTTTGCAAACGGAGTCTCTTCCGACGGAACGACAGTGGTTGGCTTCGGTAATTCAGTTAACGGATGGCGTGAGGCATTTCGTTGGACGGCCGAGACGGGTATGGAAGGATTGGGCGACTTGGACGGCGGATACTTCGTCAGCCACGCGACTGCTGTTTCGTCAGACGGTTCAGTGATCGTTGGAAATGGATACGATGGCAACGGCCCAGATTATGACAGCGATATTCCCAACCGCGCGTTTGCGTGGACGGCCGCCGATGGCATGACGGCACTTGATGTTGTTGATATATACTCTTCGAGTGAAGCGCATGGCGTCTCAGGCGACGGGCAAACGATTGTGGGGCAGTCGGTATCCACCGCGCTTGTATGGAGAAACGGGACTGTTGAGGAGCTTTCAAATTTATCGACAGTTGGGATCTCCGCCTCCGATGCCCGATCCGTTTCCGCTGATGGAAGTCACGTTGTCGGCTGGAGCTACGATGGGCAATTCCGAGCTGTCCGTTGGGACTTAACGACTCCGTACGCGAATCTGACGGTGATCGCAGGCCCGCGCAGTCAAGCGCATGCGATCTCTGCTGATGGTACGACAGCCGTCGGCTCAAGTTCGGTTTCGGGGGCTAGTACACTCGCAACGGCGTGGTCTTTGGGGCTGGGGAACTCGGCCGCCGATGCATTAGATGGCGTCGCGAGTGCGGCAGGTTCTAGTAGTGCTTCGGCGGTCAACGCGGCTGGCACCGTGGCGGTTGGATCGAGTTACTTTGGCGGTTCCGAATTTGCTTTTGTGTGGGATCAGGTAAACGGTGTACGTGATCTCAAAAGCGTATTGGAAACCGATTTTGACTTAGATCTTACCGGGTGGGAGCTTAGCCGTGCCACAGGCGTCTCGGCCGATGGCTTGACCATTGTTGGCAATGGCCGCCTCAACGGTGTTGATCAAGCTTGGATCGCGCGGATGACCGTCGAGACTACCGCTGTACTGCTAGGGGATTGCAACCTAGACGGCGTCGTGAATTTTTCTGATGTTCCTGCCTTTATAGCGATTTTGATATTAGGCGATGATCTTGAAGAAGCAGATATTAACACTGATGGAGAGGTCAACTTCAGAGATATCCCACCGTTCGTATTGATCTTGATTGGTCAGTAAGCCGGTATACATAGCTGCGATATCTATATTAAGATCGCCTTGCTGTAAGAGAGTTGGCAGCTGTGCCGTGTCGCGAGTCCTTAGGTAATGCGATCCCTTTCTACATCTACCACGGTGGACTGACACCTCATGCTTTGGATCAGTATCAGTTGATCACCTTGCCTGAACCTAGGAAATAGATTTGACTGTGACGCACAAGGCACTTACACTCGCACTTCCGTATAAGTTCTAAACCTGTTGCCCCCAACCACCACAGGTGATTACCATGTTGAAAAGACTATTGACCGCTGTTGCGATTCTTTTCGTATGTCCCACGTCTGCTTTTTCCCAAGATTTTTTCATATCCTTTAACGAAAACTCAAGGGTAGCCAGCGCAGGGTTTCCCTCTGGCGCTTCTGGTGCCACTGGCTCGTTCTTCATTTTTGCTGATGAAAATCTTGATTTCAATCAGTTGGATCTGGATTTCAACCACGACAACTCTAGTGTAGTCGCATTTACAGGAGGCGTTGTTTACAACGATGGCGCGCCTGCTTCAGGTACAGCAGCCCAAACATTTGGTGGCTCGTTTACTTCTGTTGCTCTCCTAGATCCAGCTGGCGTAGCCAATGGAATTACTGCGACTGACGGAAGGCTATTTGCGGTTTCGTTATTGTCGGCTGGCCAAGTACCAGGTTCTGGAGCCTCTAACTTTCGCGCTGGAGCCAACGGCTTTTTACTTGCTCGAGTGGACTTCCAAATCGTCGGAAATGGTAGTGTGGACTTTTCGTTCGTTTTAGGTGACTTAGGTATATTTAACGATGGACAGGGGCAACTTGAGGGTCTAACTTTTGCGTCCGCTACGCTAGAAAACGACGCAGTACCAATCTGCATTGGTTTACCAATTATGGTGGGGGATGTTGATCTGGATGGATTTGTGACCAGTTCGGACATTCCACCATTTGTTTCGATACTGATCTCCGGTGGGTATCAAGAGGAAGCGGATTGCGATTTCAACGGCGTGGTGGACTTCGCTGATATCCCAGCATTTATTGCCATCTTGAACGTTCAGTAAACGGTTTCACGACACGTATCTGTTTGCTGTTGGATCGACTCAGGCTGTCAGTCCTAGCTGCTCTTTTTTTCCGTTTACATTGCTGCGGGGATCGCCGTTGGCGTTTCGATGATTGCGGCGATAGTCAAACGCTCCGCTAACAATTGCACTCAATGCGGTTCAGCAATTCGTGCTGAGACCGCTGCGAATTATCGCCGCGCGTAAATGGAAGCCAAAAATTTGCTTTCCCACCTCTAGCTTATCCAAAGCACTTAGCAAATTGAGCCTGCAAAGATCTTGAAATCTAGATCGGCTGGCTTAAATGCTTGTAAGGATGGCGACGAACGGCGGAATGTCATCGAACGTGACTTCTCCATCGAAATCGAGATCCGCCGATGGGTCGTATACTCCGGAGGTAAGAATCGCTATGAACGCTGGGATGTCATCAAAGTTGATGCAACCATCTTGGTTGATATCCCCAAAACCATCGGCAACTACTCCCGCGACGAAGGTGATGCTGTTGATCCTAAGTTTGGCAGAGGCCGCTTCTGCTGGTGCTGAATAAGTAAAGGTGATATCCGTGCCCGGAGGGATGAAGTCGGCAGGGAAACTGACAGCAAAAACCTGATCATCGCCGATTCCGATTAGATCAAAGTCGAATGTGCCCATGCCGTCAATGGTTACGGTTAACGTACCACCGTCGAGCGATGATAGATTAAGCGACTCAAACAAAACGTACTCATCGAATTCGACGACCCAACCCTCACCGTCGTTGATGAATCGACTTTCGTCACCTGTAGGATCAGACGGGTTTTCGATTCCGAGAGAACCGAGAGGCGTCTGGGTTGTGATTCCATCCCCACTAGAGGCAAAGAGAGTGTTTCCGGTCGGTGCAAAAGCTCCAGTGCCATCATCCGCGAATTCTGGGGCGAAAAGATCTACAGTCGTTATATTTACCATGTTGAAGGCGTCTGCCTTGACAAGTTGCGAGGCGCCAATGCCTTGTCCTGAGGCGAACGCCGAATCGTCATCGAAGTCAAGCAAATAAACCTGAGCATTTGCTTGGCTCGAAAACATTGCCGCAACGGTAACGAAGAATAGTATGTCAAGCTTAAGTTTGTTGCGTCGCATGTCGGCCTCTTTACGGCTTAAAGAAAGGTAACATTTGGGTGCGGGAAACGAACAACTCCGCTCGACACGAGTCTGACAAACAAACCATGTGAAGTCAAGCAAATTTTGCAGCGCTCTGCCGGTCACAAAATGCCGGCCCGCTTTCGCCTTCTTCATCCTTTTTTAGGTTGCAGCGAGAGCTTGATCAAGATCGTCGATGATGTCGTCAATGTGTTCAATTCCAACACATAGGCGAATCATGTCCGACGTCACACCTGCCGACGTCAATTCTTCGTCTGACAATTGACGATGTGTCGTGGAGGCCGGGTGAGCTGCCAATGATTTTGCATCTCCAATATTGACCAGTCGCTTAAACAACTCCAACGCGTCATAGAATTTCACGCCCGCATCGAAGCCGCCCTTAATTCCGAACGACATCAGACCTGAAGGGCTACCGTCGGTGTACTTTTGGGCATGTTCGTAGTACGGGGAATCCGGTAGGCCGGCGTATTTAACCCACGCAACTTTGGGATGCTTCACTAGGTACTCGGCGACGGCTTTTGCATTCTCGCAATGACGCTCCATCCGCAAAGAGAGCGTTTCCATGCCTTGCATGATAAAGAATGCGTTCATCGGGCTGATGCATGCGCCTGTGTTGCGAAGTGGAACCGTGCGAGCGCGCCCTATATAGGCGGCCGGGCCGAGCGCTTCGGTATAGACGACACCGTGATACGAAGGCTCTGGTTCGTTGAGCATTGGGAACCGATCGGCATGCTCGGCCCACGGGAATTGTCCCGAATCGACGATCATCCCGCCGACAGAATTACCGTGACCGCCCATGTACTTCGTTAACGAGTAAACGACGATGTCCGCACCGTATTCAATCGGTTTGATTAACGCGGGCGTCGCAACAGTGTTGTCGACGATCAGCGGAACGCCATGCTTATGAGCCATCTTGGCGATCGCTTCAATGTCGACCACGTTGCCTGCCGGATTGCCGATCGACTCGCAATAAACGGCGCTTGTTTTGTCGTCGATCAGCGCTTCTAAAGCCACTGCACTGTCGTTCTCTGCGAACCTTACATCGATACCTTGTTTAGGCAGCATGTGGGCGAACAGCGTATAAGTTCCGCCGTACAGCATCGGGACGGACACGATGTTACTGCCTTGCTCGGCGATAGTCAGAATCGAATAATTGATCGCCGCACTACCGGCGCTCAATGCCAGCCCGCCAACGCCACCGTCCAAGGCCGCGCATCGTTTTTCGAGCACGTCGGCGGTGGGGTTCATGATGCGCGTGTAAATGTTGCCTGGTACAGCCAGATTGAATAAATCAGCACCATGCTGAGCATCATCGAACTCGTAGGCGACGGTCTGGTAGATCGGGACCGCTACGGATTTGGTGGTGGGTTCAGTTTCGTAGCCGCCGTGAATCGCAATTGTTTCTGGTTTCATTTTTTAGTCCTGTTTTCCAATGTTTATACCTAGTGGATTGTTTGGGTCGACGCCTTGGGCGAAGGAGATTTTTCGGTCGTTGTTGGTCAAGCGATACACCATGCCCAGCCAGTTGTTGACGATCGATTTCCCCGTGTCCAGCCACGTGTTGTCCAAGTGGGGCTCGATTTGTTCTTCGGGAAATGGTGGAACAGTTGCTTCTCGTTTTACGCAGTCGCGAACGATGGCTTCATAAGCATCAACCATTGCGACAGCTTCGGCAGAGAAATAGTTTTCTAAATGTGGAGGGTAATCAGCGCGCGTCCCCGCCACGAATCGGCCAACCTCTCGTTTGTATTCTTTCAGCAGACTGTTCCGATCGTATTCGGGATGCCCTTGGAAATACACAACGCGAAATTGGTCTGGGCTAACTGCTAGGTGAACACCGCTGTCCGCGCTATCGGCCAGAATTTTCATTCCTGCTGCCTCCATTTGTGCGCGGCTGACCTCGTTGTATCGTGAATGCGGCACGTCAAACCGAG
>CAZDBE010000067.1:16305-20236 GCA_964503675.1 uncultured Pirellulaceae bacterium
TCCATTTGTGCGCGGCTGACCTCGTTGTATCGTGAATGCGGCACGTCAAACCGAGTGTTAATATCCCGCAGCAGTGGATGGTCCATTTGGGCGATACGATGCGAGTAGACCCCCCATTTTTTCTCAGGCAATCGTTTGCGATCGATTCCATGGATCGCTTTGGCCAGCGCGTGAGTCGCCAAGCACGAGCAAAGGACGGAGGTCACATGGTCGGCCGCCCAATCAATAATTTCATACAGTGCCTTCCAGAACGGCTCCTGTTCGAGAATCGGATTGGCGACATTGGCTCCCGAAATAATCAGCGCGTCCAACCCATCCTTTTGGAGCTGTTCGAACGGCAGGTAGTATTGGTCGATATAGGCCTGAGCTTCGGCGCCGCGGGGCAAACCAGGAATCGTAAACGGATAGACGAACAACTGAGCGATTTGATTGCTGCTGCCGACCAAACGCATGAACTGTCGCTCGGTGACGACGAGTGCCGAATCGGGCATCATGTTGAGAAACCCCACATGCAATTCACGAATGTCTTGCTGCAACGCGTGCCCAAGTTCGAGAACATTTTCGCCTCGTTGCTGCAAATACTCGAATGTTGGCAGTGGAATGTGAGCAACTAGCGGCATCAGCGTCTCTTCTGCTTCTTCGAAGTTCTCGAACTCAATGTTGCGAGACTTTAAGAATTGTGAATGCGAATCGGAGGGCTAATTATATGATCCAATCCTCCCGTTGCCCATCGGTAAACGGGCCCGTCGGTACAGCAAAATGCGACAGACTAGGGAACGCACGAGCGAGCGGAGCCCATTGCTTCAGAGAAGAACTTGTTTCCTTCCCGAACGGGCGTCTGCTGAAGAACTGGTGCTTACAAAGCCTAAACCAGTAATCGTCCCACCATATCTCTGCGCAAGAAATTGGAAGCGAATGGCATGATCGATCGCGTTCCCATGGCTTAGCGAAATCGACCGCCAGCAGCGTTAGGTCTAGCTGCCAATGAGAATTTCTATGAACGAAGGGATATCGGAAAAGTTCACTTCTCCGTCTAGGTTGCAATCAGCTTCTTCGCGAAAAGTACCAGACGTCAGGATGTCAATGAACGAAGGGATATCCGAAAAATCCACGATGCTGTCTAAGTTACAATCCCCTAAAAGGAAGGTCGAGTCGGTCGCCTTTTTGTAGACTCGAACAAAATCGACCAGTGCACGTGACATCACGCGTAACTGCGGCCCATCGGAGACAAACGGACCGCTGACTCGGCCGTCACCCTGATTGATCGCCCACGCATCGACTTGGAATTCCATAGTCAACAGCAGCATCATGTCGACTGGGTCACTGGGAATGTTTTCGGTGAACGTGTAGCACGGAACACCATCAACAAAGCACCTCATTTTCTCGGTCGTCCATTCAAGCCCGTAAGTATGGAAGTTGTCGTCTTGAACATCGACAAAGAATTGTGCCGGTGGCTCCGATAAGGCGTTGAACTGCTTGGATTCTGAACCGCCACTAAGATTCCAGTGGTTTGCGACATTGAAACTTTCGTTCAACCAATCTGGCCCTTTTGCAATTTCGATGATATCGACTTCGGTTCCGTCGATTGGATTACTGTTGTAAGCTCGGGTTTTGCTGAAAAGCCAAAACGCAAACCAAGTCGAATGGCCCACAACTTCAGTGGTTTTAACACGACAGGAAATGTAGAGCGGATCCTCTTGAGGGCTAACAAACTTTCCCGCCCACCGAACGGTTGCCGCGGGGTCACTATTGTCCCAAGCTTCGGGGTATCCGGACATCAAATAAGCCGTTTCGACTTTGTCTCCGTGTACGGTCTGCTGGGTCTTGTCTGAGACAGCTCGAAGAACCAAATTTCCGTTGCCGTCGAGCCAATGTTGATCTTTGACACTATACATTCGCGCCGTGGCCGGATCGAATCCGTCGGTCCAACGGATTCCTTTCTCTTCATTGACACTGTAATTGTCTGGGTTGTTGGCAACGAACGGGTACCATTTACTTGGTACTTCAAAAGCGTCTCCGGAGAACTCATCGTTCCAATCAAGCGTCCATGTGCCCGGCGGCAAGGGATCATCGCCGGTGGGTGGAGGCGTGGAACCCACGAGAGTCACTGCAGCACTTTGCTCGTTGAACTCTTCGCTCCCATCGCTAGCTTGAAGAATGGCTTGCCAAACATAGTCGTCGCCAGTTTCCGATAACGGAACTTCGATCGAGAAAGTGTGGTTGCCAGCACCGACATTAACGGATGTCGAATCGCTATCTACCTCGCTTCCGGAAGCATCCAATAGACGCAGTTGAACAATTCCACCCGATTGGGAATTATAGTTGGCAGTGATGCTATGGGATTCCCCACTGTCCAAACTAAGAGGAAGGTCGGCCATGTCAAACTGGCTCGGCTGCGACGAACCAATGGTCACGTCGTCCGAATATTCTTGCAGCAGTCCTCCCCATTGGCTGTCGTACAAAATGCCTTGCCAAAAATAACTACCACCGGCGGCGGCATCTGCAGGAACAGTGATCGTGAGAGTTGCCGAATTGGGGCCCGCGTCGACTGCTACCCAGTCGTTGTCCACGATGTTCCAGTTTTCGTCCAAGAGTTGCAGTTGAACAATGCCGGCCTCGGGCAAGTTGTAAAGCATTGGAACTTGGTTTGTCGATCCAAGCTCCAGCTCTAAGGGAGTCGTCGAGAAGTCAATCGACTGGGCTAAGGCGAAGTTGCAATGGCCAATGAGTAGCAGTAGCACAAATGCAATCGGTGTGGTCAGTGATTTCACAAGCATTAGAACGTCCTGCGTTGGAAAAGAATGACGACGGACATATCTGGCCGTCGCCGCTGCTAAACAAATGGAGTTTAGGTTCTTAAATGGATCGACATTATGTATTATCGGTCCGATTTGTTTAAGGTCCAATTCCAATGTCGGCGTTTAAAGAAGATCCAAGCTTTTTGCTCGATCGATTGTCCCTCTGTGAGACAATAACCCTCTTTAGCCAGCTTGCAGGATAAGGATGAACGCGGGGATATCTGAAAAGTCCACAAATCCGCTGCAATCGCAATCTGCTTCGGCTTGAAAAACACCGGATTGCAAAACGGCAATGAAAGCTGGAATATCTGCGAAGTCGATAATTCCGCTCAGGTCAACATCTCCCTTCAATGCATCGACTTCCCTAGGTTCAGTGGTAACAGTGAAACCGCTGATTCGAAGGCTGCCAGATTCCGCTGGTGCTGGTGATGAGAACGCAAACGTGATATCGGTTCCAGCTGGGATAAAGTCTAGGCCAAATGGATCAGCATACTGATCACCCGGGGTCATGTCGTCCACAAAGTCGAATGACCCTACTCCGGGGACGGTTACCGTTAGTACGCCGTCGTCAAGCGAAGTAAGGTTGAGTTCCGTAAAGGAAACATCGACGTCGAATTCCACAACCAGAGCTTCTCCGTCGTTGAAGTCGCGCGTTTCAATGCCGGCGCCGCCGAAGAACTCGGCATCCGAAATCGATGGGTTGTCGACGCCCAGCGAATCGCTCCCGATGTCAGAGGTTACCAAGTCTCCTGCAGATGCGCTCAGGATGTTCGTAGTCTGGACACCCCCGACGAACTCGGGAGCGAACAGATCGACTATCGAAACCGTAGCCGTGTTGCTACCGTCCAAGGATGTCCCAATCATCATTGTGCCGATCCCTTGATTGGCATCAAATGCAGTACCGACGGCAAAGTTGAACGGAATGTCTTCGATAGATGTGGCTACCGTGAAGTCAGCAATTCTGGCCGACGCGGAAGCAACGGCGGGGGTCGACATCGAAAATGTGACGTCCGCGCCGGCAGGAATCAGGACAATGCCAAATGGGTTCGCGTAGATGTCACCGGCTGTTCCGTCTTCGACAAAGTCAAACGATCCAATACCTTCAATTGTGACCGTTACGGTTCCATCGTCTA
>CAZDBE010000068.1:0-3255 GCA_964503675.1 uncultured Pirellulaceae bacterium
TGATAGTATCCTGTTAGTGGCTATCTGTCGCTACGACGGCGATGCTGACAATTAGCTGTTTGACATTGTATTCGGACTGGACGAAATCTTTGTAAAGATCTTCCAACGTATCGGGGCCAAACGCGTGGACTGGTTGTTTGACGAAATGCTGGAACAACTTCTCGATAAAGTTACGATGGGCTTCTGGGCTCTTCACCAAGTAGTTCGCAAGGTCCTTCGCGCCAGAAAACGGCACCTTGGTAGCCTCTGGTGTTACGTAGACTGTTTTCGAATCAATCGGCTTGTTCTTTTCTTTATCCCGAAAACGCCCTACTGCGTCGAAGTTTTCAAGACTGAATCCCAGCGGATTGATCACGCTGTGACAGCCTTTGCAATTGACTTCTTTGGTCTGGTGCGTCACGCGCTCTCGAGTCGTCATCGTTGGGTCAAAAGCTTCATCAAGAGGGTCAACGTCGATGGGAGGCGCCTTGAGTGACCTACCCAGCAGGCTTTTGGCGACGAACACCCCTCGGTGGATGGGAGAAGTGTTCTTGTAGTAAGAAAGTCCGGTCATCACGTAAGGGTGAGTTAGGATGCCGCATCGTTGGTCGGATTCGAAGTTCGTTTTTTCGAAAGTTCCGCCTGTGTCGGACTCAATTCCGTAGAACTGCGAAATGCGATTGTTGACGTAGATCTTGTCGAACAGAAAAAGCTGCCGATAGTCGGACTTTTCAGACCAGACAATGTCGTCGAGAGATTTCTCGATAGACCCACGCAAAGAGTAGATCAATTCTTGGTCGAATCCCGGATAGACGGTTTCGTCCTTGGAGGCATGTTCTGTTTTCTCCATTTCCAACCAGTGGAAGAAGAAGTCAGACAACTTCTGATGGGTGCGTGGACGGTCAAGTATGTCCCACGCCCAACCGGTAATTGCGTGACGATTCTTTAGTTCATTCTTCTGTGCAGCCTCGCGCAGGTATTTGTTGGGGATTGAGTCCCACATCACGTTTGCCAACGTTGCCGCGACGGCGTTCTGTCGATTGGCGCCGGACAAAGGAGCTGATGTTTCTGCAGTGGACTGAGTCAAATAAAGGAACTGTGGCGATTTGAGCGTTAGGAGGATGGTGCGTTTGAGCGCGACCAACGGGTTAGGTTCTGATTCAAACTGGTCAGCGACAAATGACCGGTTCTCTTGCTCACTTGGTTGGCGCCCCAAAGCAATTGCCACAAACTTGTTTGCAAAATCGCGGTGTCGTTTAAGCTTGCGATCCGCTTTCTGCTGCTCGGTTAGTTCCGGTGGAGCTTCTTTCCCCTTATTGTCTTCTTTGTCGCCATCTTTCTTGTAATTCTTGCCCTTCCTGCGTCTCTTCGGTCGCCGAGGCAACTTGCCAACGGTCTCATCCATCATCTGTTCCAGATTGGCCTCGACAAAATTCATCGCTTCGATGGCTGCCTGAGTGGTGGCAGAGTCCCACTGTTGGGAGATGGCCGTGCCGCGCGCGTAGCCGATGCTGCTGTCGTCGGCAGGGAATTCAGTGTTGAAAACTAAACTCGCCGAATAGTGTCCCGGCGAAAGGACAGATTCTGGAATAACCTCCCGCACGCCACCGGGAGGAATCCACTCCAGTTTCATCCCCGCCTTTTCTTCGTTAAATTTGAACATCGTTAACGTCAACGGATACGCTTGACCACCTGCAAGCTTCATTGAGGCTTTGAATTCGGTCTGATCAGCAGAGTTGACGTTGTTGTCAATTGTGTATTCTTGCTCGTTGATCGAAAGGCGAAATCCGTTTGGTGAGGTGACGATGAATTCGTAGATTCCAGTTTCTTTTGCGATCAATCCTCCATCCCAGAGGACTGAAAATTGTGATGCGTCTTCGAGTTTTTCTGGGTAAGGCGCTTTTTCGCCAAAGTCAAAATTAAGGACACGCTCAATCTTCTCTACCTTGGCGCCGCCTTTGTACAATTCGCGTGTGTCGTAATAAATTGCTCTGAGTCCGCGTTTTTCGTCAGGCGTGCCCTCCCATCTCAATTGTTTCATGATGTCCGCAACGGCGTTCTGAAACTGCTGCACAGTGCGTCTAGAGAACGCGATCTTGGGCGGATTGTTCTTCAGTCGTGCGGAGCGCGAGTAGAACGCGTGGTGGAGATATTGGCTAACAAGCCGCGCGTCTTCGCCGCTGCAAAGTTCGGGTTCGCCTTCGGGCATGGTGTCGGAGACGTATTTCGCCAATTCGACAACCGGAAGATCGCCTGCTAACGGAGAGTCATAGACGCCTTCAACGCCCTGAGCTGTATCGCCATGGCAATCGGCACAAGACGAAGCGTAGATCGATTTACCACGGGCCAGCTGCGAACGAAGATCGTCGTTTGTGTTTTCTGCGCCCGACGATTTGTTTGCTGAAGGGTTGGCATCGTCTTGGCCTTGAACGCGTTCCGAGAAGGACATCAGCAACGCCAACAAGCATACGGCGACTCGAACATAAGTTCTGGGAGTATATGTCGAAGGCATGGCGCGGATGATTGTTCTTCCGGGAGCAGGAGACGGCTGGAAGAGAAGGTCGCCGGTGTTTCAGCGGCGATAACTTCTCTTGACTATTTCCCATTAAACTCCGGCTTTACGTTCCAGTGCCGCATTTTCTCGCTCAATCGCTTCCATTATTAGTCTTTTGGCCACATCTACTTCAGCACACTGTGCGATTTTGACCCATTTGCCGGGCTCGAGATCCTTGTAATGAGCAAAAAAGTGTTCGATTTGTTCGATAGTGATTTCGGGAAGGTCCGAGTAACTATTAATTTTCTCATAGCGACGTGTTAGTTTCGCAGAAGGAACCGCGATGATTTTTTCATCGTGGCCCGCGTCGTCTTCCATGATCAGCACGCCCAATGGCCGACAATTCATTACCGCCCCTGGAACGATCGCGCGAGTGTTGCAGACCAGAACATCGATGGGGTCACCATCGGCCGAAAGAGTATGCGGCACGAAACCGTAGTTGCCAGGGTAAACCATCGAGGTGTACAGAAACCTGTCGACAAACAGTGTGCCGGAAGTCTTGTCCATCTCGTACTTGATAGGTTGGCCGCCGATTGGAACTTCTATGATGACGTTGATGTCCTCGGGTGGATTATCACCAATCGAAATTTTATCTATCAGCATGATTGATTGCGTTGCTGTGAAGAATGCAGAAAATGAATTGATTTAACCAAGATGATAGAGCTTGCATTTCATCAGCGGAAGATGGGTTTGGGCAATTGCCCTCTTGTTTCAAGAAGGCG
>CAZDBE010000068.1:3355-20160 GCA_964503675.1 uncultured Pirellulaceae bacterium
TTGTACATCTGGGACACGGCGCATTTTCCAATGAACGCGCTAAACGTACAATAGTCGGACTTTCCGCGCGAGACTGACATGTAGCTGACATCGAGATCCGTGTCGGCGCACATAACTTCTTCTAGTGCCACGTATGCGTCATAAGCGCGATCGCTCGGGCAAAGCCGTTCTGTTTCTTCGAGCCATTGTTCGCGTGTGATTTCAGTGGGCGGCATTTCAAAAGACCTCGGTTACTTCAACGAATGGGGTAGTGCGTGCTTTTAACATTCACGTTCGAGTATCATCATAACCCAAATTGGCGTATTTCTCACCCCGGATGCCTGTTTTTTTCGCAGCGTTCGGTAATTCCCTTTCCAGATTGCCTATTGTTTGCGGTCTAGTTGATGGTCTCAGGCAGTCTTTAGGTTTTCGATACGTGCCAGCCTCGTTGCGGACAACTTTCGTAACAAATGCAAATTGCAGCCCCGCAGCCTTGGACGGTCCGTTGGCCATGCGGTATTTTCGGATTAAACTGGAAAACGTCTCCAAAATATTGTGATCATGTGATTTGGGTGACGAAGTTGTCCCTATCGCCACTGACAACTTGAATATCATTGACTAAAAGTATGATGAACGCGCTGATGAATTCATCGACTATTGTCTTACCACCAGACCACATTTCCAATCGCAGATTAACGAACGACTATGGATATCAAAGCGAACGCTCGTAAGGGCTACATTCTCAAGTTTTTGTTGATCGGACTGACGGCGTTGGCCTTCGGACTCTGGAATCTTAAGGACGCAGCTTTCACGTATCCGGCGATGCGACCTCATGCCGACGCCTACCTCGAAATGCGAGGCCCGGCAAACGAGAATGGCGACTACCTGATTAGTGACGGCGACCTGCAAGAGGCTTGGCAGGCTTACGCACAATCCAATGACCTTCCAATCACTAAGCCGGACTTGCATGACCATATCGATTTCCTGATTACATCCAACTATTTCATCGGCGGGGTCTTTGCCTTGTTAGGATTGGGGTGTTTAAGCGTCGGGGTACCGGCGATCGGAAAGTGGATTGAACTGCGTGACGGAAAGTTGTCGACAAAAGGCGGATCAGAGATCGCGCTTAAAGACATCACAGCGATCGACAAGAATCGCTGGGAGAAAAAAGGAATCGCAAAAGTTTCGGCCACGGACGCTGAAGGCAAGGTAAAGACGGTGACGATCGACGACCTCAAGTTTGAAAGAGAACCGACGGACCGGATCATGGCCGAAATTGAGCGTGTTGCTGGCGAGGACAAAATTACTGCAGGCAAGCCAGAGTCCGAATATGAAACCCTTCGGCTCGAGAAAGAGGCCAAACGCCAAGAACGCGAGCAGGCAATGAACCAAATGGACGACGAATAAGAATTTCGTTGCCGATAGTCTCTCGCGAAATTGAAGCCTGCGTTCGATTGCGTTACTGAAGCCCGCGTTGAGCGAGCGAGGGACCGACGCATCTTACAGCAAAGTAGTTCCCACCCTTACGCACTTGGGTTGGGAAACCCACTGAGAAAGTGATCTAGAGAGTACGGCGCTGGCGTTTTCTTGCCTATCTTAATAGAGTTTGATTTGCAACGAACTTGTGTGAACGGTAAGGTTCCGCCTAATCCCGCCAAACTTCGACCAGAAATAGGCGGAAGTTCGCCTATTAACAGCACTCTTTGCGTTAGACGGAACGGAACCAACCAAGCAACGGTTTCCAACGAGTCAAATTGATGGAGAAAGCCCCATCGCAACGCGGTTGAACCAACCAACCGTATCACACTGAGCCGTCGGGAAAACGGTCGCGATAACCGAGTCGCAACGTGCGACTCGCAAGTAGGATTGTAGCGGATACAATTGGCGAGCGTAGATCCGTAATCGTCAGTGGCCCAGCGGCTTCGTGTTCATCGCATGGTTATCCACCGCTGTGAATTCACACGCGGTCGGCGGTAGAAACGATATCGAAGGCAAATCCTATGATGGATAATGTTGAAGTCAAAATGCAATCACATTCGAATACAGGTTTCGAAGATTTAGAATTCCATTTTAGTCAGCTCGGTCCGGCAAAGATGAAAATGCCGTAACAAGCTTGCTGGGAGACTGACTCCTCGGAACGTGTAGTTCTGCCCGCGATCCGTCACTGAAATCAACTCGCATTTGGCCGTCAGAGTATGATATGTTTTCAATGAAATTTAGGCCCCATTCGAATTTGAGAGTCTTGGGCGTGCCAAAAGCAAATATCTTAGGGAAGAAGCAAAGTCGTCGGTCAGTCAAAGCTAGTACGCCGTTGCAATTGATTGGCAAAGCTAGACCTTCTCGAGATTGTGGAACGCTCCACGTTTCCGTGACAGGCGAAACAGTCCTATTTGCGAATTGGACCAATTTTGCGCCTAGACCATAGCAAGCATGCAGCACTATTTCATTCTCGTTGATATCGCGATGGCGTTGGATTTTCTTCGTGAACCGCCACCACATTTTGGAATTCCGTAGTTTGATAATTGGTCAAGCTGGATAAAGAATCCATGTAAGTCCTTGGTTTGGGGCGTCATCGTTTGCAAACCATGCTGTTGATGAATCCGTGGTCGTTTTCGCACACGCCACATATTTCCACCCCAAACCACAGGATACAGTGATGATCATTATGGCAATCGATCTTGGCAAATTCAACTCAATGATGTGTGTTTACAACCAAAGTACCAAAGAACACGCCTTCGAGACCGTCACCACCGAACGTGGGTACTTCAAAACGATGTTCCAAACCTTTACTCCAGACCTCGTGGTCGTGGAAGCCTGCGGCCCCAGCGGCTGGGTCGGCGATCTCTGCGAAGAACTTGACTTGAAGTACATCGCCTGCAGCACTCACCAAGACGCTTGGCTGTTTAAGAACGTGAAGCGTAAAACGGACAAAGACGATGCCCTGAAACTGGCTCGACTGGCTGTCATGGACGAACTGGTTCCAACTCACGTCCCATCCAAAGCGGTCCGAGAACGCCGTCGATTAATCAAGTACCGAAAAAAAGTCGTCGACCGGATCAACGGCTTCAAATGTGGCATCCGCTCTGTCTTCTCGGGCAAGAGGACTCAGAGTGTGTGAAGGATTAAGGCGGACAGCGCACGCGGGAATTGGCAGTGAAAGTATGGTATGATTGTTCTGCCGGAAATGAACCGTTCACAAGCGTCAATAGAAGTTAGGTAGACCCTACTTTACCCCATGGCCGATTTGAAAAACGTATCGTGCCCAAGCTGCCATCAAAAATATCGCTTGCCAGACTCGATCGAAAATCGAAAGGTGGTTTGCCGAGAATGTCAGTTTGCGTTTTCTGTGCCGGGCGTTGGAGGCAACGGCGATGATGCTCCCGCTTCTAATGCGGAAAGCAGCGGCAGTATTGACGGAGCAATGTTTGACTCACTGGACGTTGACGACTTACTCAACGCGAAAAGTTCTGGCTTGACACGGCGTCCGCCAGATTCCCTTCCTTCAGCGGCGGACGAGGCAAAACGTCGACAGGAACAGGAGGCTGATCGTGCTGATGAGCCTTCACCAAGAAACTCGAAGGATAAAAAACGCAGTTCAGCGCTACAGGAGAAAGAGCGTTCGGCCCCCAGTAGCGCGGGGCCTTCTGATCCTACTAGGCCTAGTGAGACGCCATCTCCTCTTCCGATTACTGTGCTTGACCGCTCTCAGAAGAAGTCGAAGGGTAAGAAGAGAAGGAAAAAGAAAAAGCGGAAGAGTCCTGCCGGTAACGAAGAGGCTGCAGTGGACTTGGACAACGCTCAATCGGATTCGTTTGACGAAAGTAGCAAAGGCGTTGATGCGATTGATCCTGAGGAGCAGGCGGTTTTTGACTACGCGCGGGCGGTCAACGGGCGGAAGAATACGTTTGCAGTCTTGGTGGCGCTGGCGATTGCCATCGGGCTTGGCGGTTGGTTCTCGGTTCAAGAGATCGAGCGGCTGAAGGCTCCGCTTACGGAGAATGAACGAGAGATTCTCGAAGATGAAGGCTTTCGGCTTAAGGCCGCACGAGCTCCGCTCAAAGGGCAGTTTGCGGCTCTCGCAAAGGGCGTGCCACGTGTAGGCGTCGCGCCGGGAGTGAGGTTGGATCGGTTCGGTCGTTTGCTTGATCAGCAATTGCCTGAGGGAGCAATGGAGGGAGAATTCGACCCCAATGCTGCGTTTGCAGATCAGAAAAAGCAACGCGAGCCCATCAAAAGAGAGCCTCCCGTCGACTTCGATACAGGAGTCACTGCGCAAGAAAGAGCGAGCTCATTTACGGTAGGCAAGCGAAGAGTGCTGGGGCCGGCCTTGGCAGTTTCTCCTCGCAACGTGGTTTTCGTACCCGAAGGAGAAGGCATTGCTTCGTATGATTTGGTGTCAAAGAAACAGATTGACTATAAATCCGTTGGGCGATTGATTGGAAGGCCAGACAAGGTCACTGCTTTGACCACTACGCACGATGCAAGGTTCATGGTAGCTGGTTTTGAATCGGGCCGCGTAAAGTTGTTTCAACTTGATTCACAGAGTAGGTTTTATGAAATTACTAGGCTGCCCCAAAAGCACTTTCGACCCGTAAAGCAAATCGCAGTTTCTCCCGATTCCAAGTTCGTCGCTACCGTCGATGCTGAAGCTCAGGTGTTTGTTTGGGATGTGACCACGGGCGAGAACAAGTGGAAACAAAAAGTTGGGATGTCTAGTGAGGAGCGGGATGGTCAGAAATGCTTAGATCTTGCTTTCTCCACCGACGGTCAACAGTTGCTTGTGGCGTTGACACGTTCGGATGTCGTCCTCAACTCCGACGATGGAAACCCCATAGCTCGAAAGGATCGGCCCTTGCGAAGATCGGCAGTCGTGTCGCCGATCAACCGCAGCACCGTCAGTTGTACCGAATCCGAGATCAGCGGGTATGCCTTGGAAGGCGATGCTGAATTGTGGAAGAAGTCAATTCGTAAGTCACGTTCTCCCGTGGTGGCGTTGGGCGCGGCTGGGACTACTGGCGTTTTCTTTGATGGTGGGAAATCTATCATCCAGTTTGATCTTCAGACGGGCGATTTGCTGCGGAGGTTGGCACCGGTGGGTGGATCTGGCCATCAGGCTGAATCGAGACCAATATTTACTGTTGACGGTCAGTACTTGTTGTACGGGACGCGGAATTACGCCGATGGCAGGTTGCGAATTAATCACGTCAATCGACCCAACGTCGACGCATCCGAATTTCGACAGCTTCCGGCAACGCAGGAGCTTCCAGATGCCCTCGAGCTCCCAAGTCGAAACATTCCAGAATTGTGGGTCACGAAAGAGGGAAAGCGCCTCCGGAAGTTGACCCGTGTTTCGCTGCCGGATACGGGTAAGAAGATTTCTGCCGTAACGCTCAACGATGACGGTTTGCTGTTTTATTCGACACATTCAGGTGGCCTACATGTCTATGACTGGACCAATGGTGTCATGGTGGATGAGTTTTTGAGCGATAGCGACAGATCAATTTCTGCGTTGGCCATCTGTGGAAAATGGTTGGCGGCAGGACAAAGTAGCGGCGCGATCCTGCTGTACGAAGTTCAAGCTTCTGGTAATTTAAAACCTCATGGCGGTGTGTTCGGCCATGATAGCTCCGTTGTTGGCATTCGGGCGATGCCGGTGAAAGTCAATTCGGGAAAGGAAAAGGAAGATCCTTTCTCCATTGCCTCACTTTCCAAAGATGGGGATTTGCGTGTTTGGGAGATCCCAACCCGCGGTAGTCTTCTGAGTGTGGAGACGTTTCGTGATCCTCCCAAGAGTATGGTGGTTCTGGACGATCAAACGATTCTCGTTGCCAGCACGAGTCGTTTGGCGACGGTGAATCCAGAAACGAAAAAAGTTTCAGTCGAGGGATCTCGGAAGGGAGGGACGCGTGTGGCTTTATCGCCCGACGGGAAGAAGCTTGCGTTTGTCAATCGTAAGGAGATCACCATCGCCAAAACAAGAACTGGAGCGGTAGGCAAGCCGGTGCCACTGAATCAGACTCCGGGAGCAATCCAGTTTACAAGTGATTCAAGATTCCTGCAGATTGACTTTTCGAAACATTTGGGAATCGTTAATTACAGGACAGGTAAAACGGTGGAGACCTTCGATGCAGAGATTCGCACCCATTCAGCACTGGACACTCTTTTCGCCATTTCTTCAGGTGAGAGTCTAATGGCGGCGGTCACTAAAGAGGGGCAACGAATCATCATTGTGCCGGTGGAGAAGTAATTGATGTCCGTGCCGCAAGAGACAGAGAAAAGTATCCAGAGCGATCGTGACAAACCGTTGATGGTCTCTTCGCTTTCCACGTTCAGCATGGTGATGGGGTTGGCGTCGTGTTTGCTGTTGGTGTTGGTTTTTCCCGCTCTTGCAACGGCTGCTCTGGCAATCATCTTTGGGCATGTCTCTGCGGCGCACGTTCGTGCGAACAAAGTCGAACTGCTGGGATTGGGGCGATCGCGTATTGGACTGATGCTGGGCTACTTTTGTTTAGTCGTCGCTGTATTTCTGCTTCCCCAAATGGATCACGGTCGGTTATTGGTCCGAGGAATGTTGGCCTCCGATCGTTCTGCCGCCGTAGGAGGCGTAGCCGAGTTTAGCGATGGAATACTGGGCGGCTACGAGAGGGAGGTGTGCCGGAATCGTGAGTCAAGCGATGGCGATGGTCCTGTCGCAGCTGAGTTGGCGAGAAGTTTTAGGCGGGAACTCAAGTCGGTGCTTATGGACACGCTAGAGCTTGAGGATGGTAAAGGCCTGTCCTGGGACGCGTCGCGGTTGAGATGCCATTGCTATCGCAACAGTGGTGTCGTGTTCATCGTCAGGGAACCAGGGCTTGCCGGTTTCAACGACGCCGCTTTGGAGATGCTTACTCTATCGGCTTGGCGAGTGGCATTAGACACGGTGCGAGATTCGGGAGAGATTGAGGCCGATTATCCGGTCGCGGTTTGCATCATGGGCAAACGACGGTGTCAGACATTTGTCATGGGGCAAGCGCTAAATGTCGATGAAAGCCATCAGGAACCTTCTTATTTGGGCCCTGACTCAGTTGAGGTTCTCGCGCTGTTGCAATGAAATCCACCCGTTTCCTCGGGAAATTGGCCAATTCTTGGCCGGTGGGATTGCTTTGCTGCAGCACTGTGTAACGGCGGCACAGAAATTTGGGCAACCGTTTTAACCACGTGAACTTATCTAACCGGCAGCGTAAGGGGAAGTAGAGCCCTCCAGTCGTCAAAACCTGAAAAGTTGATCTCTTCAAGAGTTCCAGCTGATCCAGATTTCTTCTAGGCCGATTCACGGCCATGAAAAATCTCGGGCTCCTCCACAAAATCATGTCACTTTTGAAAAGCCAAAACGCGACCGACGTAGCTGAGGCTGCTGCTTTGTCGGCAAATATCGATGACGACCCAAGGTTGGGGCGATTGGATCAGTATCTAATTGGCTGCATGTTGTTTTGGGTCTATCTGGCAGTCTATGGTTTGCTGGTAGGGACTCAGTTGGCTGCGTCGATGTTCTGCGTCTTCAGCAGTTGCGTAGCGGGATTCCACCTGTTCTTACTCCGAGCTTGTTATGTTTCCCGGCACGGGATTGCGAATTCATTTTTGTTCGTCTCGTTGGCCTCGTTGCTGTGCTATTGCAACTTGAATCCCGCTGGACTCTCGCAGGCACAGTTCTTCTTTCCGGTCGTGTGTCTGATCGCCTCGCAGTTAAAAGGAGTATCGACTGCAATACGTTGGTACGGTCTGGTGATCATCGTCACCTTCTTCAGCTACTACCCAGTTCTCTCTGGATTTGATCAAACACCGGTGGTCGATCCGTTTGGTAACTTCATATTCAACATGCTGCTCAGCTTTACGATGATGTGGCTTGCCGGTGAGGCGGAACATTATTTCACTTCTCGTTCAGATGCTCAGAAACAGCTTGCCGATACGCTGCGTGAGAACGCGCGACTTCTTGAACTTGCCGAAGAGACTGCTGGGGTTGGGCACTGGCGGTGGAACCTAAAGCACGAGCAGTTTCAGTTCTCTAACGAGCTAACTCGGATTCTGGGAATTACAGACAAAATGGTGCCGAGTATTGGACTGTTGTTGAACCGGTTCAAAACATCCGATGCCAATCTGCTTTACGATGCGTTGCAACAGGCGCGAGAGAAAGGAACTCCGTTTGCGGTAGATCTCGCCTTTAAAGAGGAGATTAACGCCGTCAAATATGTTTCAGCTAGAGGGATCTGCCAACGCAATAAGCGAGGAGAAGTCGACTTCGTTTTTGGGGTGATTCGAGATGATACGGCTTTGAAGAAAGCAACCTCGCGGCTTGCTCAGAAAGCCAAAGACCTAAAGAAGCTTGCGAGTTTTGATCCTCTTACGGGCTTGGCCAATCGATTTGCATTCCGACGACATCTGCACCAAGCCGTCCGGAACTCGGTTGAGTCTCGCAATCCCATGGCCCTGTTGGTTTTGGACATGGACGGTTTCAAAGAGATCAATGATATGCTTGGACACGCCGTGGGCGATTTGGTTCTTAAACGCACGGCAAGTAGGATTCGAAAGGTGGTCGGTAAGAAAAATGTTGTCTCAAGACTTGGCGGTGACGAGTTCACGGTGATTCTTCGATCAGTCGAATCTGAGAAAGAGGCGGTGGATATTGGAAAGAGGATCGTCGCGGAAATTCTGCGCCCAATGTTCTTTGAAACCAACGAGCTGCACGTTGGTGCCAGTGTTGGAGCCAGTCTCTGTCCGGTCAATACCGAACGCTCGGATGAACTTTTTACTTTCGCCGATACAGCCATGTACGCCGCCAAGTTCGGTGACAAAGATGTGGTAATGTACGACGCCAAGATGACAGAAGAGTTGATTAAGAGGAAGCGTGCAGAAAGCAAACTGTCGACCGCACTAGAGCGTGAGGAATTCCATTTGGTCTACCAGCCGCAGGTCGACATAAACAGCGGTAGGATCAACGGCTTCGAAGCGCTCGTCAGGTGGAGCCAAAATGGGCAGGTGGTATCTCCTGCTGACTTCATTCCGTTGCTTGAGAGTACCGGACGAATTATCGAGGTGGGGAATTGGATCATCCGACGGGCTTGTGAACAGGCTGCTCAGTGGGCTCGTCAAGGGCACGTGTTCACGATGGCTATCAATATCAGTTCTATGCAGTTTCGAGAGGACGGATTTGTAGACACGGTCAAGGACGCGATTATCTCCAATGGTTTGAAGCCGGAGTTTATTGATATTGAGATCACAGAAACGATGTTGATCTCAGATGTGGGCCAGACTTCCGAGAAGCTTCAACGCCTGCGCGAGTTTGGGACGAAGATTAGCGTCGATGATTTTGGCACCGGCTATTCTTCTCTGGCGTATCTGAAGAACTTTCCTATTGATCGCCTGAAAATCGATCGAACGTTCATCAAAGACATTCCTCTACATGATGATGGAGTCATTGCCACGAGCATTATCGTGCTGGGGCAGAGCCTTGATCTGGAAGTTTTGGCCGAAGGCGTCGAAACACAGGAACAGTTCGATTTCTTGAAACAAAACATTTGCAATTCGTACCAAGGGCATCTGTTTAGTCCGCCCGTTGAAGCAGAGCAATGCGAAGAAATGTTGGCCAATCAAGCGACCTGTGCGGCGGAGAGGCTAGAGATCGAAGGCTACGGCAGGACTCAATTGGACATCATCGGCGAACAGTAGCGGTTGCGCATGTCGATGCTGGCTCTCTAGCGGTTGTCACGGCCAGTTTTACATGGTCTAACTGTGTTGCCGTTGGGCTCACCTGTAACGCAGCCGGATCTGATAAACGATGTCTGAAAGTGAAACGCCAAACTACCAGCCGATCCCCGTTTCTGAAATTACAAAGCGTTGCTGGTTTTTGGCAGGAGCAACCGCCAGCGGGAAATCAGCCGTTAGTCTCGAATTGGCCGGTCGGATCAATGCCGAGATTGTTTCAATGGACTCGATGGCGATTTACCGCCTGATGGACGTCGGTACAGCCAAACCCACCATCGAGCAGCGTGCAGTGGTCCCTCATCATATGGTTGATATCGTTGATCCCGATGAGATGTTTAGCACTTCTCGGTTTCACGAGATGGCCCATGCGGCGGTTGCGGAAATCTGGTCGCGTGGCAAAGAAGTGCTGTTTGTTGGCGGTACCGCACTGTATTTGAAAGCGGTTTTGCGTGGCCTTTTTCAGGGCCCGCCAGCAGACTGGGATTTTCGCAAGGAGATTGAAGCGGATCTTAAAGAGTTTGGCGACGAATACCTACATCAGCGCCTCGAGCTTGTCGACCCAGTTTCGGCACACAATCTTCACCCCAACGATCAGCGCCGCATCATTCGCGCATTGGAAGTTTTCAAGACTACCGGAAAACCGCTTAGTCATCTCCAGATGGAATTTGACCAATCCACTGCCCAAGAAGACTGCCGCGTGTTTGCTCTTCGGCATGCTCGACCAATCTTGCATGAGCGCATTGAGCAGCGCGTCACCACGATGTTTGAGAAAGGGTTGTTGGACGAAGTGACTCAGATTCGCGAGAAATTTGAGACACTCTCCCGAACTGCGGCTCAAGCAGTAGGCTATAAGGAGGCGATGGAACATCTTGACGGGCGCATGTCGATGGAGGAAGCCGTTGAGCGTATTCGCATTAGGACGCGGCGGTTTGCACGGCATCAGGAAACTTGGTTCCGCGGGATGACTGAGTGCCGGATGGTAGACCTAGAGAAAGAGTTTGAGACCGGTGAGACGGTTGATCGCTTGCTGGAACTGGCGAAAACCGTTTCATGAATCACTCGTCCCTTTGCCTCTTTCTACAACTTGACAAAGCACCTATGACATTGCTCACGTAGGTCTCTTTCTCTTTAGGAAATTGAAATTCCAAATCCTGTACACTTGGACTCCAAATGCCCGTCGGTTAGAGTATCTTGGTATACATTCACCCAACAAACCGGAATGATTGGTCGCTTTTCGGCCCGTAGATGACTGTCCGGCTTCGCTATTAACCCTTTATCGCCCGTCGATTGCTTCCTTAGATATATATGAAACCGATCAAAAAGCTGCTTGTTGCCAACCGAAGCGAAATTGCCATCCGAGTGTTCCGAAGCGCTACGGAACTAGGGCTTAGCACCGTTGCCGTTTACGCTTACGAGGATCGTTACGCGCTCCACCGATTCAAAGCGGATGAAGCCTATCAAATCGGCAATCCGGGTGAGCCGATCAAGTCGTATTTGAACATTCCGGCGTTGATTGAATTGTGCTTGGATCACAATGTTGATGCCATTCATCCGGGATACGGGTTTCTGTCTGAGAACCCTGAGCTCGCGAAAGCTTGTGAGGAGAACGGCATCGTTTTTGTCGGCCCGACGCTAGACACGCTTGAGAAACTGGGTGACAAAACTTCGGCGCGTCACATTGCCAAAGCTGCTGAAGTGCCGGTCTTAAGCGGAACCGATGCCGCCATCGTCGATGTTGCCTCCGGTCACAAGCAAGCCAACGAACTTGGTTACCCGTTGATCCTCAAGGCGTCTCATGGCGGCGGAGGGCGTGGGATGAGAGTCGTTCGGACCGAGGAGGAGTTTGATGCTGCTTACGAACAGGCGACGCGCGAATCATTGTCTGCATTCGGCAGCTCCGAAGTGTTCGTTGAAAAGTTCATCGAGCACGCTCGGCACATAGAGATTCAAATTCTCGGCGACACCCATGGAAATCTCGTTCACCTGTTCGAGCGTGATTGCTCGGTGCAACGGCGACATCAGAAAGTCGTGGAGCTTGCTCCGGCGCCTAATTTGCTTCCCGAGGTCAGAGACGCGCTGTGCGACGCGGCCCTCAGAATTGGCAAGCAGGTCGGCTACCAAAACGCGGGCACGGTTGAGTTTTTGGTTGATGCCGATACGAATAAGTTTTACTTCATCGAGGTCAATCCACGGATCCAAGTGGAACACACGGTCACCGAAGAGGTAACCGGCGTGGATATCGTTAAAACGCAGATTATGGTTGCTCAAGGGTTGCCACTGAGTGACGATGCTATCGGGCTTGGCAGCCAAGACTTGATCACAACCAATGGCTTCGCGCTGCAATGCCGGATCACTACCGAAGATCCCGCTAATAATTTTATGCCCGACTACGGAAGAGTAGTCCATTATCGCTCTCCGGGCGGAGCGGGCGTTCGATTGGATGCTGGTTCGGCGTTTTCCGGAGCCGTTGTTAACCCGTTCTACGATTCGATGTTGGTCAAGCTTTCGGTGCGTGGGACGAGATTCCCCGACGCCATACAACGTGCAAAACGTTGTTTGATGGAATTTCGCATTCGTGGAGTGAAAACCAATATTCCCTTCCTATTGAAAGTACTAGATCACACAACTTTTGCGGACGGGGACTGCACGACTCGATTCATCGATAAAACACCGGAACTGTTCGATTTCCCCGTTCGACAGAATCGTGCCACCAAACTGTTGACGTTTCTTGGTGACGTAATTGTCAATGGGAATGAATTGGTGAAAGGCCGCGCTGTTGCAACCCGCCGTGACCCCGCTCCCGTCCCTAGGTTTGATCGGTCTACTCCCGTGCCCGAGGGAACACGTGACAAGCTTAAAGAACTCGGGCCTGAAAAGTTTGGGCAATGGGTGAAAGAGCAAAAGCGACTGTTCATTACAGATACGACTTTCCGCGATGCGCATCAATCTCTGCACGCGACTCGGTTTCGATCTCACGATCTTTTAAACGTCGCCAAAGCTTACTCGATGCGGGCCTCCGATTTGTTCTCTCTTGAGATGTGGGGGGGTGCGACCTTTGATACGTCCATGCGATTCCTAAAAGAGGATCCGTGGCAGCGGTTGGCCGACATTCGTGAGAAGGTTCCTAACATTCTGCTGCAAATGTTGCTGCGAGCCTCCAACGCAGTCGGTTACACAAACTATCCCGATAACGTCGTCCAAGCGTTTGTTAAAGAAACGGCCGATGCTGGCCTAGATGTTTTTCGCGTCTTCGATGCGTTGAATTGGACGCCCAACATGAAGGTGGCGATGGATGCGGTGCTGGAAACGGGAGCAATCTGCGAAGCTTCGATCTGCTATACCGGCGACATCCTCAATCCGAAAAGGACAAAGTACGATTTAAAGTACTACGTTGATCTGGCCAAAGAGTTAGAGAAGATGGGGGCTCATATCTTGGCCATCAAAGATATGGCCGGGCTTTGCAAGCCTGACGCCGCCGCTTTGCTGGTGAAGACGCTGAAGCAAGAAATCGGCATCCCGATTCACTTCCACACACATGACACGGCCGGTATTCAAGCTGCATCGATCCTCAAAGGTGCAGAAAACGATCTCGACATTGCCGATGCTGCCATGGCACCCATGTCGGGCAACACGTCTCAGCCGAATATGAACACGATTATGGCGGCGCTTGAGTTCACCGACCGAAACACAGGGTTGGACCAGAAGGCTCTCGACGAGATCGCTGAGTATTGGCGTTGCACACGCGAGTTTTATGCTCCGTTTGAGTCGATGGTGCTGCCATCGACAGCAGATCTGTACAACCACGAGATGCCCGGCGGCCAGTACACCAACCTATTCGCTCAGGCTCAGGCGTTGGGTTTGGCCGATCGTTGGTCTGAAGTCTGCAGCATCTACGCCGACTGTAATCAATTGCTGGGGGACATTGTAAAAGTGACACCGACTTCAAAAGCGGTAGGAGACTTGGCGTTGTTTCTCGTGGCGAATAATTTCACCACAGACACGGTGCTTGATGAATCACGCGAGTTTGCTTTTCCACAGTCGGTAATAGATTTGGTCGGTGGGATGATGGGACAACCGCCGGGTGGTTTTGACCAGAAACTAATCAAGCGCGTTCTCCAAGACCGAAAGCCCGTCGTTGGGCGTCCCGGAGAAACCTTGCCGCCTGCTGACTTCAAGGCCGCGGGCGAGGAGGTCGCGAAATTCCTTGAACGCGAACCAACGCAGCGTGAAATCGTGACCTATTTGCTTTACCCCAAGGTCTACAAAGACTACGCTCTGCACTACAAGAAATACGGGAAGGTCAGTGTCATTCCAACGCCTTATTTCTTCTTTGGTCTTGAGCCAGAAGAGGAATTCACTGTTGTCATTGAGGAAGGCAAAACGCTGATTGTCAAATTCCTGACCGCCGACGGCGGCAACGAAAAAGGCGAGCGTACGGTCTACTTTGAATTGAATGGACAACCACGCGACGCGTCGGTGATTGATCGTTCGCTGGACAACGTTGCGGTATCACGCGCCAAAGCGGATCCTGAAAACATGAAACACGTTGGGTCGACGATGCCGGGGATGGTCGTGACCGTGGCAGTTGAAGTCGGTGACAAGATTGTCAAAGGACAGAAGCTGATCACGCTAGAAGCGATGAAGATGGAGACAACCGTCAATGCCGAAGTTGATGCAACGGTAGCCAAGATCAACGTTTCAGCCGGCGTACAAGTTGAAACGGGTGATCTGATGATCGAGTTGCAGTAACTGCGTTGAAGAGGCCAGTCCATTGACCCAAATCGACTCGATCAGCAAGGCTGATCTCGAAACGCTTTTGAGTGATACGTTTCTCGAACGCGTTGTCCATTTTGCCGAGACCGATTCGACCAGTTCGCGTGCTGTTGAAATGCTGGCGACTGACAAGTCGCTTGCGACTCCCTGTCTGGTGCATGCTGAAGATCAGTGTGCTGGTCGAGGTCGGGGAGAGAATCGGTGGTGGTCGGCGGACGGTAGCCTGACCTTCTCGCTGATTATTGATTTTCGAAAGATTGGGTTTTCGGCTCAGGACAAACCTCTGTTACCGCTGCTAACCGGGATGGCGATTGCACAAACGGGCGAGTCGCTGGTTCCGGTCGGTGATTTTTCAATCAAGTGGCCCAACGACGTTTATTTGGCGGGTCGTAAATTGGCTGGCGTCCTAACCGAGGTCCCATCTCAAGCTGCGGAGAACGCAGTGATCGGCGTGGGGCTTAACGTCAACAACCAATATGCTGACGCCCCAGATCAACTACAAGCGACATGTATCGCACTAGCGGATCGGTCGGGCATCAAGCACAATCGAATCGCCGTTTTACGAACGTTTTTGCAACGGTTTGAGTCGCTGATCCATTCTTCCGAAGATAGGAACGGTTTTCTCGATGGTTGGCCGCGCTACTGTATGTTAACCGGCAAGGAAGTAACGCTGCATACCGGTACTGATCAAGTCACCGGCAGTTGCCGAGGTGTCGACGCGGAAGGTGCTTTGCTACTAGAAATTGGAGGCGAGAATAAACGTTTCTTCGGTGGAACGGTCCAGTCTTGGACTTAGGCTAAACGTCTCATATTCAAGGAGGTCCGCTGTAGTTTTCATCCAGCTTTCTCCGACGTCTTCTAAAGATTCGACAATTTAGCTCCGATTGGGGCAAGGGATTCGAATTCGCCTTTAATAAAGTGCCGTTTGATGCCATATTGTCGAGCTTTTCAAGGACGTGCGATTCGCCCAATCTGGTGAAATGGCCGACCGGTTGCTGAACACTTTCCATTGGACTTTCGAAGTGCTACGAACACATACCTGCGGCGAACTAAACAAAGATCATATTGGCCAAACCGTGACGCTTTCGGGTTGGGTTGATCGCGTGCGCGACCATGGCGGTGGAAAATTCATCGATCTGCGCGATCGATACGGCAAGACGCAAGTCGTTATCGATCCAGACTCGCCAAAAGACGCGATGGATAATGTCCAGCCTGTCCGCAACGAATACGTGATTCAGGTTATTGGCAAAGTCTCGCAACGGCCGGCAGGCCAAGACAATCCAAAGATTTCGACCGGCGAAATTGAACTGCACGTCGAAGAACTGAAAGTTCTCAATGCATGTAAAACGCCGCCGTTTGTCCCTAACCAAAAAGACTTGCCTAACGAAGATCTACGGCTGAAACACCGTTATCTGGATTTGCGCCGGCAATCGATGCAAGACACTCTCGTTCTCCGCAGTCGCATCATCAAAGCGATGCGTGACTATAGCGAAGCGAATGACTTCATTGATGTTGAAACGCCGATCCTTGGTCGCAGCACTCCCGAAGGTGCGCGTGACTACTTGGTTCCTAGCCGCGTGCACAACGGAGAGTTTTATGCACTGCCGCAATCGCCCCAAATCTACAAGCAGATCATGATGATCGCCGGTTACGATCGTTACGTTCAGGTCGCGCGTTGTTTTCGTGACGAAGATCTCCGCGCTGATCGGCAACCTGAGTTTACACAGCTGGACATGGAAATGTCGTTTGTCGACAGCGACGATGTGATCGGCATGATCGATGGCATGATGCAAAAATTGGCCAAAGACGTCTTGGACATCGATTTGCAATTACCATTGCCACGCATGACTTGGGACGAGGCGATGACCCGATTCGGTCATGATGCTCCGGACCTGCGGTTCGGTGTTGAGATCGTTGATTTGACGGACATTGCCGCGAAAACTGAATTCCGCGTATTCCGTAGCGTGGCCGATTCGGGCAAGTTTGTGCGTGGGATCTGTGCTCCCAACGGGCAATCCAAATTCTCACGCCGCGGCATCGATGAACTGACTAAATTCGTTCAAGAAGATTTTGGAGCCAAGGGACTTGCGTGGTTCCGCGTCGAGGAAGACGGCACGCTGAATTCGACAATCGCGAAGAACTTTCAAGTCGAGGAGTTGGCGGAGATCGCCTCGCGGATGGATGCCAAACCGGGTGACTTGGTGATGATCATTGCAGACACGTGGGAAGTCAGCTGCAAAGCACTGTACGGGTTGCGGAAGCGCATTGGTGCGGAGCTTGAGCTTTATGATCCTAAGGCGATGAACTTTTCTTGG
>CAZDBE010000069.1:0-20116 GCA_964503675.1 uncultured Pirellulaceae bacterium
CTCGGCTTCCATGAGCGTGATGTTGGTGGCGATTGCATCGATTTTGGTTCCTACAGCGTTTGCAGAGGCGAAACAGGCCAGCCCGGGTGCTATCGCGATCATCTTTTCACCGTTAATTTGCCTCGCCGCGATCTTGTTTCTGTATCGGTTTTTCCGAAAGTTGTTAAAATTAACGGGCATTGGGCCAACCATTATCGAACTGTCCCAATACCCACTTCATCCGGGTTCCACGTGCCAAGTTCGACTTTTTCAACCTGGACGTATAGGCTTGAAGGTCGTGACGGCTTGGCTGGTGTGCCAAGAAGAAGCGACGTTTGATGAAGGAACTGACATTCGCACCGAAACCCGTGACGTGTATCGTGGTCGCTTGTTTCGGAAGCGTTCGGTGAATGTTTCACCTGACAAAGCATTCGATACGGAATTCGAAATGAAGATTCCACAAGATGCGATGCACTCGTTTAAGTCCGCCAACAATAGAATACGATGGAAAATTATCGTTCAAGCAGAAGCAAAAGGGTGGCCGCGCCTCAGTCGCACGTTCCGGCTTTCGGTGTATCCGCGCACCGTCATCGAAACTCAGAAAGCCGTCGGCGTAGCAAGCCACCACTGATCGAGATCGAATTGTGTAACAGTCGTGACTCGTTTCAACCGGGCGATTATCTAATGTGTGAGTATCGCCTTCGCGGTATCGAAGGTCTCGACGTTACGTCGCTTGAGGCATCGGTGATTTGGGTGACCGAAGGCAAGGGCAGCGAAGACATTGGCGTGCACTTCTTCCAGCGATTCACCAAAGACGCGCTCAACCGCAGCACGCTCGCGACGCCGAAACGGTTAAGTACGGTTTTGCCCAACAGTCCGCTTTCCTATGCAGGAGAGATCGTCAAGGTACGCTGGGGAGTGCGAATCCGGATGTTTTACGGTGACGAGCAAGAGATTAGCCGCGACCTCGAGTTCCAGTTGGGAAACGCTGCGATTCCCAAGGTGGTCGCCGATGAAGACACGATTGACGCAGCGTAGGCTTGGTATCCTCCTACGCACTCAACGATGAAAATACGACGGTTGCCCGCTGAACATGGAACCATCCTCTCCAACCTCCAATCCCTTCTCTGCCGCCGCAGTTTCAGGTGGACGGCTGCCCTACTTGTTTACCGATCCGACTGCTGAGGAGGGGCTGCTTCAAACGCTCGATCGGCATCAGTGGATTGGTCAAATTGTTGGGCCTCATGGATCGGGCAAAACAACTTTGACTCACCATTTGTGGAGGTGTGCGAAAGCTCAGTTTCCCAAGATGGTTCAGGTCACGATTCGCAGCCACAATAGAGTTCAGCGGCGGGTAACCAGTGAGGGTACGCCATGTTTGTTTGTGGTAGACGGCATCGAGCGTTTGTCGCCCGTTGATCGCTGGCTGTTTCTAGGTGGCTTTTCTTTTCAGGGATCTAAACATCGCAGCGAGGGACGGCAGAGAAATGGTTTACTCGTAACCAGTCATCGCACTCTGCCGTGGCTGCCGCTCGTGTTCGAGACCTCGTTCGGTGAAGTGTTGCTTGATCGTCTGACTAGGCGACTGCTATCGACACAAAGTCCTACCGATATTCCCGATAGTGACGGTGATGTTTTTTCAGGGCGACAGTGGAAGGATTTATCTTGCGCCCTGTTGAAGCGACATGGGAGCAACGGTCGAGAGATACTAATGGAGTTGTACGATCGCTACGAGGCAAAATCGAGTGAAAAACACCTATCTGAAAGTACGCTCCTACTTTCAAAAGCACGCGTGGAAAACTAGACTGAGCGTTTGCCCAATCGTTAGATTATTAGCCACGTCGTTTGCCTCGACTCCTTTGCTCGTTGCAATTAACAATCTAGTATCGCCAAAAATTCGCTCTCCGTTCCCTCCTGCTTTTAGTCATTAGCGACTTACTTCATGTTTTTCCAGTCCAGTCGATCCTCCCTTTCCTTGAGCCTCAATTGCCCTGGGGCGCCTGCCGACATTGCGGTCAGGTTGACGCTTGTTGTTTCTTTTGCGCTAGTGAATTTTTTCGCGATTATAGTTTGTTGCCAACCAGCAACGGCACAGGTGAGGTACTATCGACCGCCGGCACGCTATGTGCCACGCTACCAACAGCCGGTGAAGCGTTACCAAGCGTACCCTCAGCGGTATCAAGTGAGGCCGCAAAAAGTTGTGCCACAGAATTTTGGGCAGCAGATTATTCGTCGGCAGGTTCCCACGCCTGCCGTCCGGCCAAAGTCTGCCATCAGTCGTCCGGTAGGAAGCCAGCCATCCAAAGCAACTTCCAGTCGAAAAACCAATCCACCGGAAAAATACGCTGAGCGTCCAGCTTTCAAACCCAAATCACTCTACCCGCGTATCGCTGGCGACTACGAAAAACAGAAGGCTATTTTGATCTCTGTTTGCGAGTTGCTGCCAACCCACGAAGACGTTTTGGTGGAACTGGTGAACGCTTGCCAAGGCCACGTCACGGTCGGAATTCTGGTCAACGACCGCAAACAGTTAATTGATGCGACGCGCGTGTTGATGAAACAGGATCGAGAGTACGATCATATCAAGTTCTACAATGTTGAGCTGGATACGATTTGGTTGCGTGATTTTGGGCCGAGAATTGGCGAGCTGAAAAATGGAGAGGCCGTCTCGTTTGATTTCTTGTACGAGGGAACTCGACCGAGGGACGAGAAACTACCCAAGGCTTGGTCTAAGCTAACACGCGAGCGATACCATGCGGTGCCGTGGACGATGCAGGGCGGCAACTTACTGTTCAATGGGCGTGGGCTGGCGCTCACGACGAACCGAATCTTTAAAGACAACAGTGTTACATTCAATAACCTTCTGCCGGGAACCGACCCGGTAGTCGAGGCTCGCGAAATGGTGACTCAAGAGTTCAAAAAGAACTGCAATCTGAATGAGATCGTGATTCTTGAGCCTCTTCGAAACGAGGCGACGCGTCATGTGGATATGTTTGCAGCTTTCGTTGCGCACAATCATGTCGTTGTCGCTTCGCTGGATCGCAACGCGGATCCGGTTAATGCGGCGTTGTTGGATCGAAACGTCAAGAAGCTGAAAACTGTGATGGTCGACGGCAAACCATTGAAAGTGACGCGGATTCCGACGCCAGCCAGACAAGGAAAGTGTTGGAGCACGTTTACCAATGTGATTTTTGCAAACGACTTAGTGATTTTACCGTCTTTTGATGATAACCCGCGCGCTTACGTCGAAAGAGCGGTGGCGGTTTATAAGTCGATCCTTCCTGACCATACGATAAAGGTGATCAACACAACAACTTTGAAGAAGCTGGAAGGCTCGGTGCATTGTATGAGTATCAACGTGCCCGAGTTCGCGAAGCTGCCGCCGAAGTACCTGTCTCTCGCTAAATCGATAGCTTGGGTCAAGAGGGGAACGCCATCGGCCAAGCAGATCAAGTCCGGCAAGAGTATCTCGACGTTGAACAACGCAGGCGCTGCTAGATAGCCAAAGACCGGGCGAACTGAAACGCGTCGCGACACCGCCTTAGCGCCCAAGTGTAATCGGTTTAAGACATTATGCCTCGATTAGGTCACTCTCCCCTTGGAAAGGTCGCCGCCTGAGTGGTGAAGAGAGCTTGGTGATTGAGGACAACAATTGTCAGTGAGCCTCCGTCCATCGCGGAGAGACGGTGGCAATGGTGACTTTACAACTGCTAGTTTGCGAAGCTGCTCGTGTTGATAGGCGAGGGGTAGACGACCGAATCAAACGGCGCGTGCGGAGCAGCAAGCGATTGGGCCTCGTGCTGTTTTTCGATGTGACTGCTGACCAAATGCGGCATCCACAGTGATCGATCAGCGATCTCCAGCAGCAATTCGATGTCTAAAGGTTTCTTGACGTGATAGGAACCGGTGGAATCATAACGGCGGAGAATCACGTCCGGCGTCTGGTGGCTGGACATGAACATCGCCGCAACCTCGGCACATCCCGGTAGTGAACGAAGGGCCGCCATGATCTCGAGTCCCGAATGTTGATCTACGAGGCAGTCGCAAATCACAAGATCGATGACTTTTTCGGTGTTGGCCGCGATCCAGATCGCCCCAGCGATATCTTCGGCTGTTGCGGTGTTATAACCATGAGTGGCGAGCGCGGTTTCCGCGATTTGCCGCATATGTTGGTCAGCGTCGATGATGAGGACCGACGGGGTCAGCTTCGATGACATGGTGATGCCTTGGACAAAAGCTGCCAATTCCATTCGGCAGACAACGTGAACCAGTTCCTAACTGGCTTTTGACCGATCAGGGGCACGTCGCGCGGAAGAACAAAATTAGCTGAACCTATTCCACCGGTCTTTATGGTGCCCAACAAACCTATCGACCTAAAAGTAGGTGAAAGTTGCCTTTGATATCATGCAAGCAGCTTTTGAAGCTTTTGCTGGATCGGCTGGACCGGTTGTGTCAAATATTCCGTGATCGTCAAGGTCTTCCGAACCGTCGTCAACTTCTCAAACGTCGACGGTTCGCTGTTCGGCACAATGAAACCCGCTAGCGACTTTGTTGAGCAGATCAGCCGATTCGCTTGATTCGGAGGAGTTTCGGCGACGATAGTCCAAAATGACTGTTGGGAAAGTGATTGCACTTGTCTGCGGTCGCACGATCAGCTCGGCATATCCATTTCGATAAAGACCTGAGCGATTTCGTAACACCATATTTATGCGCCTGTCTTGGAACTGGCGAAGGCTAATCGCGTCAACTTTTGAATGATGCGGCAGCAAACAAACTCAAATCACGCGAGAGAAGAAAATGAAATTTAAATTGATTGCTGCGATTGTTGCAGTTATTGCCGTCGCTGGTTTCTCCAGCGTTCAGGCTCAAGATTGTGGATGTGGCAGCGGATACGGCGCATATTCTGGCGTCGTCGAAGGCAGCTGCGGCGGATACGGATCGTATGGCAACGTCGGCTACGGTCCAGAAACTTGTTACCGAGGAATCTCATCTGCTGGCGCCTCATCTTTGTGGGCCGGATACTGCACAGACGATTGCTCTTACAAAGGTCCTGCTCGCAAAAAGCTGCTCGGTGGATGTAACCGTCATGGTGGCGGTTGCGGACTTGGCGGCGGTGGATGCTGTGCTGACCAAGGATGCTTTGGCTATCCAAGTGGTGGATGCGGATGTGGAACTCCCGCTTGCGGTGGTGGTTGCGGATCTTCGGTCGTAGGATCAGTACGCGGCGGACATTTCGGCGGAGGCGGATGTGGTCTGAAGCAGAAGTTAGCAGCCAAAGGTAGCTGTGGCGGCGGATGCGGTCTCAAGGGTAAGCTGGCATCGAGAAGCAGAAGCGGCTGCGGAGTGGGCGGATGTCTATCCGGTGGCTGCGGCGGCAAGTTACGGGGTAAGCTGAAGAATCGCAAATCTTCATGCGGTTGTGACGCACCGGTTAGCGAATGCTCCAGTTGCTTAAGCGGCGCCTGCGATAGCTGTGGAAGCTGTGGTGGATACTTCAACGAAGCAGTCGGTTACGAGTACGGCAACGGCGGAATGCAAAGCTACGTTGGCGGCAGCCTGACTGGTGCATGCGGATGTGGTGGTTAGTCTCCTTTACGGAGCCATCAGATCGGAGCCCATCGGATTCGTCTGAATAGAAACTGAAAAGAGCCCATGTCTTTTACGACGTGGGCTTTTCTCGTTAGTCGGGGCAAAAAGTTTAACGCCCTAAAACATGAACTGCATACGTGAACTTTCGCAATAAGCTTGGGCCACAGTGAAAGTCTCGGTGATCCTCTGTTGCACCAATGTCGATAGCTCATCATCGCTGAGTGCCGCGTATTGTTCGTAGGGGATGAGATCGCCAAAGACGACTTGGATGTTTCCCAGTCGCGGGAATCTCGCCTGTCGGGGATAGACTTGCCATGCACCGTCGAGCGCAAGTGGCAACAGAGGAGATTTCGTTCGACGGGCCAGCGTACTAAAACCCGCCTTGATCGGAAGCAATTTGCCGTCGGGCGAGCGCGATCCTTCGGGAAAGATGAGAACCATTTCCTTCTTCTTCAATCGCTTCAGAGTTTCCTTGATACCACCGATCGCATTGGAGTCCCGTTGAATGGGGATGCAGTCGTTCCAACGCAGAAACCACCCCAGCGGTAGAAAATCAAACAGGGATTGCTTCGCCAAGTAGTTAATAGGCATTGGGCTGACGGCTCCCACAATCATCGGGTCGAGGTTGCTCTGGTGATTGGCCAGCAGTATCACTGGGCCTTCGGTGGGAAAGTTTTCCATGCGGTGAACACGCACTCGCCAGAATATCAGAAACGGTATTCGGAAGCACCAACGCACGAACCCTTGGGCGAAATCAATAGTCGGTCCCCGTCGGAATAAAGTCGGTAGGATGTCAGTTAGGCGAGTCATTAATTTCGCTAGAGCGGAGGATGTTTTTATGCGGGAGGGAAACAGTCGAGGTCGAAGCTAAAAGGCCACTGGCAGACCATTGGCATTTCGACACAATATATGGGCAGCGGAAATCGTGTACACAATTTTTTTGCCACAGTTTTCGTGAGCGACAGAGCGTTCGCCGTAGGTTCGTCGTGCTCGAAACCAGCGGCTGGTGCCTTGCCGTTCAGCGGAGTGAGAACTGTTGGCTGAAAGGCGGTACGAGAAACTCGCAAACCATACCGACGCCGCTTCACAGTTTGCGATGTGCAACTGGCCCTTCGAAGGCTCAACTAATCCACCACTATAGTCGGACAAACGCATTTTGAAAATCAAAGACACGATCATCGAAGACACTTTTGCTGAAGGGTTTTCCATGAGATTTACTCGTATGATCGTGACTGCCGCGACCGCGCGATGGGTGGATGCGGCCGTCGGTGCTTTCACGGGCTATGGCACTTCTGTGATTCAGTGCGATGCCGAAGTAGGTTTGGAGAGGTTGCTGGAGCCTTCGGAAACGTTCGACGGCAGACCCGGAGCGTCAATGCTGGCGTTTGGTTTTTCTTCCGATGCGCTGTCAAAGGCAATTGGAAAGCGCTCTGGTCAGTGCCTGATGACTTGTGCAACGACGGCTGTTTTTGATGGCTATTCGCGTCAGCAGTACGTCGAGGACCAGCAACGGTTGTTGGAGCAGAAGCGAAAAACAGACGCTGGGGACAGCGCGTCATCTGGTTCGCCAAAGATCGAGCCGCAGAAGAGAATTCCTGTCGGCAGCCACTTACGATTTTTTGGCGATGGGTTTCAGAAAAGCAAGTTGTTGGGCGAGCGGCGGTTTTGGCGAATTCCGGTGATGGATGGCGAGTTTATTGTTGAAGAGGACGTGGGGGTCGGCAAAGGTGTTGCGGGGGGGAATTTTCTGATCCAGTCGATTGATCAGATGACGGGCTTGCAGGCCGCTGAGCGCGCCGTGGATGCGATCGCAGTTCTGCCGGATGTCATTACACCATTCCCGGGCGGGGTCGTCCGCAGCGGCAGCAAAGTCGGTTCGCGCTACAAGGGCATGGTCGCCAGCACGTCGCATCCGTATTGCCCCACGTTGCGGGGGCGCGTTGAGTCTAAGATCCACCCGGAAGCGTCATGTGTTTATGAGATTGTGATTGACGGAACGGATTTTGAATCGGTGGCTGAAGCGATGCGTCGCGGCATCCATGCGGCGATCGGCGACGGGATTGTGTCCATCGGGGCAGGAAACTACGGCGGAAAACTGGGAAAGCATCACTTCCAACTGCATCAGGTTTTGGATGAAGATGCAGAACAAACGGGTTAATCACGTTGGGTTTTGGACTAAATTGGTAATCATTTTGCCATCTTGAGTCCACATATCGCCGGCCATCATCTTTCAAGGATGGACCGCAAAAGCGGTATATTAGGCCCCCTTTGAAATGATTCACGTTACAAGCGGCAGAAACGTAAGTTTTTACTGTCACTTTCCCTGTGGGCGATTAATATTATGTTGGAAATTCCAATTGAAATTGACCGTCTGGCCCGTGATAAAAATCGTGGGCGCAGGCTCAGAAAAGGTGCGATAAACACTGGGTAAGACCACCTGTTCATCTACCTACGACTTACCGGAGAGAAAATCGAATGCTCGGGCGATTCCCATTCTTGGCAGCTCTAATGTTCCTTAGCGTTATAGCATTGTCGACCCAACCTATCCTTGCACAGGATGGCGGTGACGACACCACAAACGACGCAGCTGGTGGTGTAAAAATTGACGCCGAAGGTTTTCTTTCAGCTCGTACCAACTTTGACCAAAGCGGCGCTCTTACGATGCGACGCCTGAAAGAAGCTAAGATCAACGTCGATCAAGAATTGCAGAAGCCAAGCGCGCTTCGCAAGGTCTCGCTGGTTCGACTTGAGAAACAAGTCAGAGCACTCTTGGACGCCGGGAAGCCAATTCCCGATGACATGCAGTACCTTGCCGGATTGACTCGTATCACGCACGTCTTCTATTACCCGGACACTGACGACATCGTTGTCGCTGGTCCTGCTGAGGGTTATTTCCGCGCTGGCAATAATCATATGGTCGGAATGACGACTGGCAGCGCCGTCTTGCATCTTCAAGATCTGATCGTCGCGCTACGAGCTTTCGGTCCTGACAATAACACACGCGTCATATCAGTTTCGATCGACCCGACCGAGGAAGGTCTGCGGAATTTGAACGCTGCGAAGCGACAGACGGGGCCCGTTAACCGAAATCAAGCGATGGACGTGGCTCGATATTACCGGGACGCACTTGGCTATCAGGAAATCTCGATCAAAGGTGTCTCACCGCGTACTCACTTTGCTCAAGTGCTTGCCGAAGCTGATTACAACATGAAACTGATTGGTATTGGCCTCGAGAGACCTCAGGTTGGCATCACTAGTTTCATTGAAGTGGCGACGACTCGTTCGGCCGCAACGATGCAGCGTTGGTTCTTTCAACCAAATTACAATTCGGTCACCGTTGCAGAAGACTCGATGGCGATGGAACTGACAGGTTCTGGCGTGCAACTTCTTGGCGAAAACGAGACCGTTTCCAATCAAGGAAAAAGGGTTAGAACGGGCAAGCTAAATAAAGCCAGTCAGAAGTTTACAACCTCGTTCACTAAGGCTTATGACAAACTGGCTCAGGTCAGCCCAATTTACGGCGAACTGAGAAACCTGATGGATCTATCAATCGCGGCAGCGTTTATCCAAAAAATGGGACTCTACGAAAAAGCGGGCTGGTCGATGGATTCTTTCGGCGACGAGTCCATTGTTTCGGTGGAACGTTTCCGAGCTCCGCAGAAAGTTGACGCCGTGCTTAACGCAGTCTGGCGAGGCGGCACTCTGTTGCCGGCAATTGCGGGCGGAGTCACAATGCAGCCGCGTGTCTGCCTGAACTCGGATAAAGTTACCGTTGACACCGAAGGTAAGATTAATGAGGTCAAGTCTTCGATTGTCTTCGACAATCTACAAGATGGGCAATGGTGGTGGGACTAAACGTTCTTCCCCAATCCAAACAGATCAAGGGCGGCCGTGCGGTCGCCCTTTTTTTGTATAGAAGCGGCCAATCAATGTCGGTTCGATTTTGCTGGATTTCATCAGCCCATTTTTGCGATACAATCTGACAGCGAAGCGACGCTCGTTGAGTCGACGCGTACGTGATTTCGAAGATTCTAACCACGGATTTCCCATCGACAATAGTGTTTCAACTCGCCCCACCATCAGGCTGTCGGCCTATCCTGGCTACGGTTTTCAATTGCCTGACGGACGTTGGAGCGTTGGAGTTTCGGGAGTTGCATGGAAATCGCCTGTTGTCTTCAATCGCCGTCAGCGCATGATGATCCGCATGCTCGGCGGAGTCATGCAGGCGACAGATGAGGAAATGGCCTGCAAGTTGTTTAAAGAACGCGTCACTCCGTTCATGACGAAATGCAAACCACGTCCGCACATCGCTGTTAGAATCGGCGACCAAGAATTTGAGTTCAAGAAAAAAGTAAAACGTACTGGCCGGTTCGAGGAGAGGTTCTTGTTGGACGACCAACACGTCCAGACATTGCTAGGGGCTGACACTGGGATCATTGACTATGAGATCTTTGTCTCGGACGAAGAAAACCATCGGGAACAGGAAAATGCGTTCACTGTTTGTGGCAAGATCTGCTTGATCCCAAAACATGGGGTTAGTATTGTCTCCGACATCGATGACACGATCAAGGAAACGTGCGTCGGAAACCGACATGAGCTGTTGCACAACACGTTTATGCGTGAGTTCAAATCGGTGCCGGAGATGGCTGACGTCTATCAGCAGTGGGCGTCCTTAGGTGGTAGTTTTCACTACGTGTCGGCCAGCCCGTGGCAAATGTTCGAATCACTCAACCAGTGGCGTGACGACAGTAAGTTTCCGTTTGGCACCGTCCACTTAAGAAATTTTCGGCTGCGTGACCAATTGCTGAAAAAAGTCATTCTACATCGCAAGGGGAAGCGGTCGGCAATTCAGAAGCTGATCCGCAATTTGCCGGGAAGACGATACATCCTGATTGGCGATTCTGGAGAAAAGGACCCAGAGATCTACTGTAAGATCTCTCGAAAGTTCCCTGGCAATATTGTTGGACTGTTTATCAGAGAGCTGCCCGACCACCCGATTGCAGCCGATCGTTGGCAGAAAATCTGTGACGATGTGCCCGGCGCTATTTGCGAACGTTTCACCGGCGGTAAAGATCTGCAAGAAAAAGTGGCTCGCCTGTTTGAATCGCAAAACTGAGGCAGTCAGCGTGGCCGGCAAACGCTATGCTATGAGAAACCAATAAGTGCGACTACGACTTCATTGGTGTTGTCATACTTCCACCTGCCGATTTCGAACCGACTGATCGGCCTTGCCAAAATCCCTCTCAGGACCGCTCCCTTGGCTTCCACTGCAATCGATTCACAGGAAAAACGTTCCGGCATTTGGACTCCCAGCTTTCAAAGCCTCCTCTGGACCAATTGGCTGACCGCAATCAACGACAACGCCTTTCGGTGGTTCGTGATTGGTGCCGGAAAGACCTACGTCACGCCCGGCAATGAAGGCCAGATTCTGATGCTGGGAACGATTCTATTCGTCGTTCCCTATTTGCTACTCGCGGCACCGGCGGGGTGGCTGGCCGATCGATTCAGCAAACGAAATGTGATCGTAGCCTGCAAGGTGCTTGAGATTGTGGTGATGGTGATTGGAGTTGGCTCACTTTTGTTGGGCAGTCTAACTTTACTGATGGTGACCGTGTTTCTGATGGGCGCCCAAAGTGCAGTGTTCTCGCCGGCAAAGATCGGAACGATTCCAGAACTGCTAGACGAGACAGAAATTTCCACGGGCAATGGCATCTTCAACCTCGCCACTCTCTCCGCCGTGATCATTGGCATGGGGATCGGTGGCTGGTTGGCCGATATGGCCGGCGATCGAGGCCAATCGAATATCTGGTTGACTGGCGCGACACTGATTGGCATCGCGGTTGTCGGCACCGTGATCAGTTTTGCGATTCGGTCGCAGGGCGCGGCCAAACCAGATGCAAAATTCCCGACGAACCTTCCGGCACACACGTTTCGCGACCTTTATAGCCTCTTCTCGATGGGGCGGCTATTTCGTGTGGCGCTCGGCAGTCTATTCTTCTATGCGATCGCCAGCTTCGCTCAACTGAATATCGATACGTTCGCGGCCGAAAGTGGCAGCATCAATGAAACCGAAAAACTCCCCTTGTTAATCTCACTGGTGATGGGGTTGGGCGTTGGTAGTTTGCTGGCGGGTATTATTTCCGGAGGCAAGATTGAGCTGGGGCTGGTTCCTTGGGGTGCGGTAGGAATGTGCCTGTTTGGGTTCCTACTGTTTTTCGTACCGGCGGACTTTATCGGTGAAACCATTGGACTAAATTTTGTTATCGCGTGCGCCCTTTTGGCAGGGCTTGGTATCAGCGCCGGTTTCTTTGACGTTCCATTGGCATCGTATCTACAACACAACAGCCCGCCTGATCGACGAGGCGCCGTTCTATCGGCATCCAATTTCATGACGTTCTCTGGAATTGCCTTGATGGCGGTGTTGTATGCGGCACTTACGTTTGGAAACAGCGCAGGATCCTTAAGTAAGCTCTCGCCGGCCTTATACTCTTCCTCGGTTTCCGAAGCTGACAATGCGAAGGCTCAGGAGGCCGTTGAAAAGTACGCCTCTGCCGTCAGTCAACAATTGGCAGCGGCAGACAAATCGACCGGAGGCGAGATTGAACTACAAGCCGACAGCTTCCTAGCGTCACTTCCGGACTCAGTTCGTCCGACCGCATTTTCGAAGATGATTAATCGTGAGATCGAGCTACGGAACGAGGCCGAACTTCAAACATCGATGGCCAATTTTAATAGTGGCGGTCGTTTCTCTAACCAGCAGCAGCGGCACATTCGAAAGGTCCTACAGCAATCGGGCAAACTTCCATTATTCAGTTCTCGTAGCGTGTTTCTGATTATGGGTCTGATGACAATCCCTGTTGTTTTGTACTCGACCTATCGGCTCTCACGCGAAATGGTCAAGATGGCGTGGCTTGTGATGCTGCGAGTTGTTTACAACGTACGCATCACTGGGGCTGAAAACATTCCAAAATCAGGCGCCGCAGTACTTATTCCCAATCATTCGTCGTGGCTGGACGCTGTAATCTTTCGAGTTTTCCCACCACGCACGGTTCGCATTATTGCGTGGGCCGGAAACTTCAAGAACTTCGCAATGAAGAAATGGGCCGATTTCTGTGGCGTGATTCTGATGGCGGGCGGTCCGAAATCGATTCGCGGTGCATTTAAAACGGCACGGGAAGCATTAGACGATGGAGAGGTTCTGGGCGTGTTTGCTGAGGGCGGAATCTCGCGTTCTAATCAGGTTCGCAGTTTCAAACCCGGTGTGATGAAGATACTCGGTGATCGAAAAGTGCCTATTATCCCCGTGTATTTTGATGAGTTGTGGGGTAGCATTTTTAGTTACTCTGAAGGCAAAGCGTTCACGAAATGGCCTCGAACGTTTCGTCGACCGGTCTCCGTTCATTTTGGTAAACCGATCGCTCCGCAGCCGCAAACGATGCACGATATCCAAAAATCTGTCCAAAGGTTGAGTACCCAAACCGTGAATAACTACGCTGGCAAAATTCTTCCGCCAATTGTCGAATTTATCTATTCTTGCAAACGGCAGAAAAAGAAATCAAAAATCGCCGACTCGCTCCGGTCCGAGGAGACTGGTGGCATGCTGTTGACGCGCGCTTTGGTGCTTCGCCGGTTGCTTCGGCGGGAGGTCTTTTCACCGGACGAAACAAACGTCGGCGTTCTGATTCCGCCAACCGTCGGAGGCGCGATCGTTAATCTGACGCTCGGACTAGACAAGAAAGTCGCCGTCAATCTGAATTACTCGTTGTCCGAAAACCTGATCAACCACTGCATCAAGGAAGCCGGAATCAAACACGTTCTGACCACTAAACAGGTCGCCGAGAAACTGAATTTCAATCTCGACGCCGAAATGGTCTTCCTAGACGATTTGAAAGACAAGGTCACCGGTGCAGACAAGGGACTGTCTTGGTTTGAAGCCATGATCATGCCCGGTTTTCTGTTGGTTCGAAAGCTAGGGTTGCACAAGCTCAAGTCCGACGACGTGATGACGATTGTTTTTACCTCAGGTTCTACCGGCGTTCCCAAAGGCGTCATGCTAACGCATCAGAATGTCTACTTTGATGTTCGAGGGTTCGAGAAAGCCGCTGGCTTCAGAAAAAACAACGACACGATCATCGGAGTGCTACCCTTCTTCCATTCGTTTGGTTACACAATCACGCTATGGGCCCCAATGATGTGCGACATTCGTGGCGCCTATCATTTAAACCCTCTCGACGCGAAACAGATTGGAAAACTGACGAAACGTTATTCGGGAACGATTCTGATGGCGACGCCGACGTTCTTGAGAAGCTACATGCGACGTTGTACACCAGAGCAGTTTGCGACGCTGGATGCAGTGGTTACCGGAGCCGAACGACTGCCGCCAGAATTGGCGACTCAGTACGAGGAAAAATTTGGGGTGGTGCCAGTTGAGGGTTATGGCGTGACGGAATTATCTCCCGCCGTGGCCGCCAATATTCCTGCCTCGCGGCAGACGGGGAAGTTTCAGGTAGATGCGAAAACGGGTACGGTTGGCAGACCGATTGCCAATGTCGCGGCGAAGGTTTGTGATCTGGATACGGGAGAAGAGTTGCCGCCGAACGAATCGGGGATGCTGTGGATCACTGGCCCGATCGTGATGAAAGGGTATTTGAACAATCCTGAAGCCACCAACGAAGTTATTGTTGACGGCTGGTATAAAACGGGCGATGTAGCGTTGATCGACGAGGACGGATTTATCAAAATCACCGGACGCATCAGCCGATTTTCCAAAATTGGTGGCGAGATGGTGCCGCATCTGAAAATCGAAGAGTTGCTCTCGGAGTTTCTTGATCTGACGCCGGAGGATGACGAGGACGATCACTTGGCGGTGGCAGTAACAGCGGTGCCTTGCCCCAAGAAGGGGGAACGATTGGTCGTCTTATACACGCGCGACCACAAAACGGTGGATGAGATGAAGGCAGTGCTAAAAGATGCTGGATTGCCGAACGTCTTTATTCCTTCGTCGGATTGTTTCGTGCGAGTCGACGCTTTGCCGATCCTCGGTACCGGAAAGATTGACCTGAAGGGTATCAAGGACAAAGCGTTGGAGCTAGTCTGCGGTTGATTTGGGTAGCGTAGCGTTGCGGCGAGATTGGATGTGTACTCTTACGCCGTACTTGGGGAACATCGTCATCTTAGCGTCCATCTGATGTCGGTCATCTGCAGCCACCGAGACGCTATAGCGCCGGACGATGGAGGCTACGACCACCAATAGTTCCATGACCGCAAAATTGACGCCAATGCAGATTCTTGGTCCACCACCAAAGGGAACCTGAGCGTAAGTAGTCCGCAAGTTCTCCGGTGCGTCGGGGTCGTGCCGATGTGGATCGAATTGTTCCGGGTCTACCCAGAAATCTGGATGCCGGTGAAGAGAGTATCGGCTAAATAGAACCAGCGAACCTTTGGGGATTGTGACGCCGCCCAGTTCCACATCGGTTTTGGCGTTGCGGTTTTCAAACCAAAACGGCGGATGCAGGCGCAGACATTCGTCAATTACCATGCGTGTATATTTCAGCTTTGGTAAGCACTCCAACGTCAGAGGCCCGTCACCGACGACACTCTCGATTTCCTGATATAGCTTTGTCTCAACCTCTGAATTGCGATGAAGTTCCCACCACAGCCATGTCAGAGCACCGGACGTCGTCTCATGACCACCAATGATCATCCCTAGAATTTCCTCGGTGATCTCCGGATCGGACATTGCCTGGCCAGTTGCTTCGTCCTTGGTATCCAGCAAGATACTGAGTAAGTCATTCTGTGAGTTACTGGAGCGTTGGGTGGATCGCCGTTGGGCAATCAGGTTTCCAATAAATGCATCGAATTCGCGCAGTGTTTTCTTCAGCTTGCGATTGACCGACGATGGAAACCAAAACTGCCGAATGATCGGAAGTGGTGGTTTCGCGGTGTAGTGGTTAATAGCACGAGTCCACTGCCGAATTTGATCGGCGTCCTGTCTAAAACCATCGCGAAACAGCGATTGCCCGGCAATCTGCAACGTGAGTGAGTCCATCTCCTCGGCAACGTTGAATACTTGTCCGTTAGCGTATTGTTTGTCCCAACGCAGCACCATCTCATCGACGGCATCGAGCATCCCGTCGAAAAAACGCTTCACCGTTGTGGGCCCAAACATGGGCTGCATAAGCTTGCGCTGCCGCTTCCACTTGTCACCTTCGGACACGACCAATCCATCACCGAATGCGTTACTCATCCGCCGATAGAGATCGCTGTTCTTGTCGTAGTGTTTATGTGTCCCCATCAATACCGACTTCACCAACGCCGGATGATTGATTTGATAGAAGTTTAGCAGGCCGCGATAGTGGACGAAGTCGCCATAGTCTTTGGCGATTCGATCAAAGAACAGAGCAGGGTTGCCGGCCAGCATCCATTGGCGATAAAACCAAGGCGGACGATTGAGTTTTCCGGTAAATGGGAAGGGATGAGTTTTCTCTGAGTTGCCGAAAGCATTTTTCATCGTGGATAACGTCTAAGTAAAATCCCTCAGTTGAACACGATCGTTTTGTTATCGTAAGTGATCGTCTTGTGGTGTAGTGCTTTCTCCAATGCCGTCGCGAAAACGCGCTTCTCAACGGCGCGTCCAATACGCTTCATGTGCTCGACCGAGTCTCCGGGTTGAACTCGGACAACATCCTGTTCAATGATTGGCCCCTGATCAAGCGCAGGAATTACGAAGTGCGACGTCGCCCCGATCAGTTTAACACCACGCTCGTAGGCAAGCTCGTAAGGTTTAGCCCCGACAAAGCTAGGCAAGAATGAGTGGTGAATATTGACGATCGGACATCCGACAGAAGCGATGAATTCCTTGGTCAAAATTTTCATGTACCGTGCTAAACCAATCAAATCTGGTTTGTACTGGCTAACGATCTTCAACTGCTCTTCCTCGTGGCGGGCTGGATCCTTCCAAGTCTTTACGTAGTGAAACGGAATGTCATAGCGCCGCGCATACTTTTCCATGCTTGGACTATTGGCGATCAAAAAACTAACCTCGGTATTCGGGTAATCTCCCGCTTCGCACTTATTGAGTGCTTCAATCAAGGTGTGGGGCTCTTTTGATGAGAACAGCCCGAGCTTCTGAGGTTGATCAAAGAAGTGAACCCGAAACGAGGAGTTGCTAAATTTAGCAGCGACCGATTGAAACTGCTTGGCGAAGCTGGCGGAATCGGCCCAAGGATGTTCTCCCTGCCACTCCAGCCGAGTGAAAAAATTTGACGCGTCAGTGTACTCTTCGAACCTAGAGATCGAAAGCTTGTGGTCTTTAAAGAACTCAACAAGCGCGGCGATGATGCCCACTTCATCGTGGCACCGAAAAAGAAGGCAGGAGGTACTTTGCATGTAAATCAAACTTTCAGCACTTACGGTTGATATAGAGCTTTTTGTATCGTTAGATCCTATGGTCAAGGATCAGAGGAGGCAACACTTTACAGACAAGTGAACGACGTCGCCACGAAGAACTAAGCTGCACGAGCAATTGTCTGGTGTCCGGTTAGCGTACGGTAAACGTCTTCCACCTGATCAGTTAGCCGGACAGGATCAAACTCTTGAAAAACGAACTGCTTACCGCACTGCCCCATTGCCTCTCGCCGAGTCGGATCCTTGGCCAGTTCGATGATTGCGTTGGCGAGTGCTTCGGGATTTTTTGGAGGAACAATCAGGCCACTTTTCTGATGGTGGACGATCTCTGGCAAGCCGCCCGTATCGGCAGCGATGACAGGCGTCCCTGCCGCCAGTGATTCCAGCGCGACCAACCCTAACGGTTCTTCCACCGATGGGACAACAGTAATGTCGAAGGCAGCCATATAGTCTTGGACATTACTTCGCAGCCCACACCATTTAACGCGTCGGTGAAGCCCATTCTTGATGAGGATCGATCGTAACTTTTTCACATACGCTTCGTCTCTGCGGAATCGCCCAAGCATTACGAGGCGAAAGTTTGGGATTTCAGCACAGAGGCGTTTAAGTGCGCGGAACATGTAAAGATGCCCCTTCCTAGCGACGACCTCGCCAACAAGGCCGACGAGAAAATCATCCGGAGTATTCTGCGATTCTCGTGTCGCGATTCGCACGCTTTTGGGTGTGATGATATTGAACCGCTCAAGGTCTGTAAAACAATAGACCGTCTGCAATTTGTTAGGCGATACGCGGTTTACGCTGCGCTGATACTTGCATGTAGCGCGCGAGTTGGCGATTACAAAATCGTTAAACTTCCAGTGCAGTTGCAACGAGCGATTGTGTGCGGTGGCAACGACGGGAATTCCTGTTGCCATTTTCAACAGCACGCCAAAAGCATGGGCGCGGGTCATATGCGAGTGCAGCAGATCGAATTTCTCCGCCTTTGCCCAATCGCGAATTCGACCGATCTCACCTAGCGAACGATTCATTTCGCTGTGGACAAACTTGACGCCGGGGACGGACTGCTCAGCCATCCAGCCCTTGGAGCGACAGAGAATCGTCACCTCGTGTCCCCGCGCGGCCAACTGTTCAGTGAGAAACTTACAGTACGTCAGCGCACCGTTAATTTGTCGGCCAGAGATAAGTTGCAGGATTTTCAAGGGAAAGTGCACCGGGATCAGAGTCGAGGTCGTAAGCCATTTTGACAAGCATTGCCTTTCGCGACCATATCAATCTGGGGCTTAGAGAATAGAAAATCAACACGTGAAAACCGCTAGTTTGCGTCTATTTCGGCAAAAGCATTCAGCAGGAGCGTGTGTGCGTCGTCGGTGATTCCGGTGGAGGTCGATTCGCGTGGGCCGGCGACGTTAAGCGTCTCAATGTCCTCTTGCATCAGCCAAGCATGAATTTCTTCGACCTTTTGTCCAATCCAGTCTTCATCAGATTCGCTCGATTGCATGGCTGCAATATCGATCGCAAGGCAAGGACGCACGTGGCGTCGAGTAAAACTGACGGTCAGCGCTGTTCCGCGCGACATGCGGTTGCGATAGAGGATCAACGTCCCGTCGGAATCGGTCACATTTTTCTCGGTACGCACTACATAGCTGGACGACCCTGTCTCGGTCAACTGATAGACATTAGATATCGAACCGTCTTCTGCTTTTCGACCGCGCGGGCACCATCCGCCGTGAGGAATCTCCAAGAAGATGGCAACATCCAACGCAGCTCGGTCAACGCCGGTCTGTCCACCGGACACAATTCTGGAAACTGAAAGAGCAGGCATTGGAAACTTGATACGATGAAATTCTGGCTGTGCAACTGATATTATTGCGGCAAGAGCAGCTGAATTCCACCGCCAAGGGGAGTCAAGTGATTGGCGGTTTCAGGGATACGAAAACGATTCAGCTCGTAGATCTCAAGATAGCGCGAAGCTTGTCCAAGTCGTTGGCGAGCGATCTCGAACAATGTGTCACCATCTTCAGTGCGATAGAAGCGTTGTTCCAACTCGTCGTCGAGCGTTTCACCAGTGTCCGCAGCATCTGACACGTCACGAGCGCGACGGTCTTTTTCAAATTTTGGACAGAGCTCTGGGTATTCGCTCTGAAGTTCCTCAATCGTAGACACCTTCATCAAAGTCCCTTCCGGAATCGATTCAGAAAGAGAAAGCGTATCGTGATTCATTTCATATAGCGCCCGGAAGTAGCGTCCGTCGCCATAGACGGTTTGCGCGATCGTCCACAGGCTATCGCCTGTTTGAGTAGTGTAAGTCTGCCCCGCTTTGGCAGAACGCTTTTCCCGTTCTTTGGACGCATTGGGAAGAGAAACTGGTGCTGCTTTAACCGGTTCAAAGGCAGAAGCTTGGGCAATCGCAGACGACTCGTTTGGCTGTCGCACGTCTAACGTTGTTGTATCAAGTAGTTTATGCAACTTTGAATTTGAAGGGATAAAACTGTTCGACCGATTCTTGATCGGCGGGCTTGGCAACTGACGTGTCAACGCTTTATCAATTGAGTCAGGGATGGGTTGCTTGGGTTTTGACGGAACCTGTAACGCCAGATCTGCGTTTTCTCGCAACGGCAGTGGCACAGAGGCTTCAAAACCGACCGGATCGGTTTTGGTTTCTGCCTTCTTGGAAATTGGAGTGGGGAGAAGATCCTGATTTGGCGTGCCACCGAACTTCGACCTAAGTACCGGAGGGGCGACCTTCGGTTGCTTCTTCGGTAGGTTTCTTGGATTGAACTCATCGACATCAAAGTCGGTCGGATTGGATCGAGACTCTACAACACGTGGCGCTGGTGGAACGTGCTTGGTAACGGGGACGAACCCAGTGGTGGCAGCTTTAGGTAAGGGCAGGGTGGTTGATGCAGATTTTTCGATGCTGTCCGAGGATGCGGAATGGGACGACGTGTGCGTAACTTGAGCGACTGTCTGATCGGGAGATGTATTCGGCACCCCGGACATTTTCACCATCGAGGAGAATTCTTGATTCGCTACAAACGCTCCCTTTCTATCACCGGCAAGCCTCTCATCAATTTTTTGTTCGATTTGAATAATAGATTTGGCTTGATACGGATCGCCATCGACCGGTTGGGCAACGGCGACG
>CAZDBE010000070.1:0-20007 GCA_964503675.1 uncultured Pirellulaceae bacterium
AAGCACGTATTTTTCCGCATAGAAAAAAGTTGCGTTGGGCGTCGGTCGGGGGTGCCTAACGTCTTGGTTGCGCTAATTTTTGGATTGGCGTTTTTCCAAGCAAATTTGAAGAGGTTTGGGGCTTCGGCCCCAAACCTCTACCTTTATCCCACCTTCCTTTTCCTTCTTTTTGAAGATCAATGTGATCTCTTTGAGCAATTACGGTCGCAACACGCCATTGATTGGGAACGCCACAGTTGATGGTGCCGTCTCATTTTGCAGGCATGCGGAAGGATGAACCATCGCTATTCGAGAATCCTCGAAATCCATGTAGGCTACACCCAGACCACCGCGTCATAGAGGCTTACACCATAAAGGAAATCAGCTTATCGGAAAATGAAGCATGATTGATTTCGAAATTGACCACGTCTCGCAATCGACCTCTATCATCAGGGTGCGCGGTGATCTAGATGGCTCTACCAGAGACTATTTCTTCGATTGCATTTCCGATTTACTTGGTGATTGCGGCGAGGAAACAAACAAGATCAAAAACGTCATTGTCGAATGCAATGGATTGGGGATCCTCAGCAGTTCCGGCATGGCTGCACTATTAACGTCTCGTAAGAATGCAGAAAAACGTGGGACCAAAATCTATTTGACTCACTTGAATTCTACGGTTGCCAAAGCCCTTGAGATTACAAAACTCAATTCGCTGCTCGCGGTCTACCCAACCACAGAAGAACTTCTGGAAACACTTGATGTAGGCTAGATCACCGAAAAGCAAAATCGTTAAAAGCAAAACTCTAATTGCCTTCGGACACTAAATCCGATGGATCCGTCAATGCGGCTTTCGGAAATTCATGTAGCGGTGGCATGGGATTTTTGAATATCATCGGCACATCGAAACAATTATCCAAAAGCCCAAACAACACGACTAGGTTCAAATAAACGATGAGTCGATTTCAAATTTTGTCATTGATAGGCGGTGGCATTCGTGGCGCGTTCATCACTTCCTTTCTGAGAGAACTAGAAGACAAGCTTGGCCGTCGAATTTCTGACTCGTTCGACCTTATCGCTGGCACTTCGACCGGCGGCATTATCGCCGCGGGACTGGCTGCCGGAATGACGGCTGATGACGTGCAAGAATTCTATGTGAAATACGGCGCTAAGATTTTCACCCCGAGATCGGCTTACAGACCTGCAGGTGTTTCGCGTTTTGCCTATCCGTTGGTGAACAAATTTATGCGTGGGAAAATCGGTTCGGAGTTGAGCGATTTTTTTCGTTCCCGCTACTGACCTGACGTACTTTATGAGTCCTTCGGCGAAGGATTTAAGGACAAGACGATCAACTCGATTCGGCATACGCGTTTGATCGTACCGACGGTAAATCTGACACGCGGTGCTCCGCATGTTTTTCGCACAGCGCATTTACCTGAATCCATTGACGACCAAGACGTTTCAATTTGCGATATGCTGGTCGCCGCGACTGCCGCTCCAACCTATTTTCCACACAAAACAATCAAGGACCAAGCCTTTGCAGATGGCGGGCTGTGGGCATCCGACCCAAGCATGCTGGCCTATGCTGAAGCCATGCGAATTCGCAATGAATGCCGCAGTGGTGGAGACTGCGAACCACTGTTTGCCCCGGAAGATATTCACTTGCTGTCCATTGGAACAGGAATCTCACAATACTCTCTCACGCCGCCCGGTGGCGACGCGGGAATCATGTATTGGGTGCGTCATATCGCCGACGTGATGGGCTCAGCCCAGACTCAAGGAATTCACCAGCCATTGCGATTCGTTTTGGGTAACAACTACACGCATTTGAATTTCAAAATGGAAGAACGGTGGTCACTTGACGGGGTAGAAAACATCCCCAAGCTCTTCGAGCTTGGTAGGAAACGCGCTGCTGAAGAATTCCCCATGATCGACGGTTGCTTCTTTTCCCATCGACGTACTCAATACGAGCCGTACCTGCACAAAGAAGACGGAACCATGGAAATTCCGCGCGAGTACAGCCCACAAAACACCTGAGTTAAACCTACGTAACGTCAGTTGACGTTGGCACACTGATTTGTAGACGGCAGGCAGAAATCACAACCGATTTCTACTCGTCTGGACTCGAACCGGAGCCGAAACCACCAGACTTTTTCTTGGCGGCAACAGGGGCGCCGGGATCAGCTTGCGAATTGAGCAGCCAATCATATTCAAAGAATGTGACAGCCACCTTTCCTTGAGCCGCTTTTGCAATCGCATCTTTGACAGCTTGGTCGCTGGTTAGCTCACTGATCCAAGTCAGGTATCCTCCATTTGGAAAACGTTCGTTCCAGTCATCGCCGTACCAGCTGAGGATCTTGCTCAATTTCAATTCCTTAGCCGAAGCATCAAACATCACGTAAGTTGGGTTGTTCGCGAACTGAATACTCTGATCTTGCAACTGATCTCGCACACGCGATCCGACGTAAGCCTCGGCGCGAATCGAGGGGCAGCTTCTGGCCGCACAAACCAATGCCACGTGAATTCGCGGTTCCTTAAAAATCGGCCGAACCATCTTGTGTTCAATGTCGTTCAGGCTGACCGTTTTTCCAGCAAAGATATGTTCGTTCAAATCGAAAAACGGAGTGCCGTCGACGGTAAAACCATCAACCGTGTCATGAATTTTGTGGGTGATGACTCCATTAATCACAAACGCGTTGTAAGCATTGCATAACAGTGCAAGTTTATCGTCCTCAGACTTAAGACGGGTTGGATCGCACGCCCCCAGTTCACGCAAGTATTCGCGAAACAAATAGTCTTTCTTCATACCGCTGTAATCAACCAGCCCTTGGCTGACGTAAGACTTCAGCAGGTAATCCCAGACCCCGTTATCGACACCGCTGGCATCCACTTGAGGCGTCGGCTTAGTCGTGGGTTTGAGATTCTCAAACGCTTTCCAACCGACAAAAAGTGGCACCGCAAAGGAAACCACCGCAACCCAAAAGAAACCGCCGTAGTAATTGGACCCCTTACTCATTATTTGCTCCCCGCCATTTTTGGCGAACCCTCAAGTTGTACAAGTTTCTTTTGCGGCGCCTCGCCAAGATGCAAGATCTGCATTGGACAACGTACGATACATTCTTGACATCCGACACACGGCGTATCGGCCAGCGTTACGGGATCGCCTCGCAACGCTCGGCCTTTAATATCAATCCCCATCTGGCAGAACTGATTGCAGACATTACAGTCAATGCACTTTCCTTTTTCAGGAGTAATCTTAAAGGTCGACCAGCGTCCCCAAAAATTCATCCAAAACGCAAGCGGGCACCACATGCGGCACCAAATCCTCTGTCCCAAAAACGGATAGAGGCCAATCGCCATCGCTCCGGCCAGAAAAGTCCCAACCCAGAGGTCGTACCAGCCAAGCAAGTCTAAGCGAAACGGTTCCATCCCCTTAACCCACAGTGTGGGCGTCCAGCCCATCAAGTCAGCGATCGTTGCGATCGTGGCAAGCAGAATAAATATGTAACCATACTTTTCAATTCTGCGAGGCGTGTCACCTTTGGGGCCGCGATGGCGAAACCCGTTTCCAACCGTTTCGGCCAAAGCTCCGCAAGAACAAATGTACGAGCAGTAAATCTTTCCGTAGCGAATCGTGAAAAGTGGAATAATGATAAACGTCAGTACCACGGCCCAGACAACACCCACGATGCCAACCATGTGCCACCAATCGGGATCGCCCGGCCCGGCCACTGGATTTACTTTGAATGCACTCATGTTCAGCGGCCAAGCATTGATTGACTTTTTCAACACTGGCGCAATTGCACTCCTGCCGAACAGCGCGACCAAGAATGTTGGTATGCCCCACCAAAGCGTCCACTGACAGGCGATGATCGTCAGGTTCCGCTTCCAGATAATTATGCTGTTGGACTTAATCGCCCAATATATTCCAAAGACGCCGATCAACCCGAAATACAGCAGGTAATAAACGCCAGAAAGATTCGAGAAATAGCGCGCGCCACGACCTTGGCTGCCCGTCGCTTCATTCTTGAATCCGGGTGATAGCGCATCATAGACCGTCTCTACCCCCAGATCGCTATTGAACTGACGGAGACTCAGATCCAAAAAGTATGGTCCGTCTCCTGCCTTGGTTGGATCCGAGGTTACCGCTCCAGGGGCGATCATCCCGATGACGAACAGGGCGAAACAAGTCGATAGAATCAATTTTGTCGCGGGTACACGAAAGGGCGGACTCTTCCCGGCCCCGGACATTAAAGACTGCACAATTCTCGCACCGATCGTCAACACTGCGACCATTGGTGCCAGCTTCATCAAGACGAACGAAAGCCAAGCCGAATTCGGATCAAAAATTGCCAACCAAGAGGGCCACAGGTATTTGCCACCGGCATCTTCTGAATGCAGCACAAAACTCTTGGCACCAAAATACAAGAATATGCCGACCAAGATCCCAAGTACCGACCAGACCACTCGCCGTTTGGTCCAGACTCCGTCGAGCTCCATTCCCGTATCCATCAGGAACTCGATTGGCGGCAGCGTTCCGATCAAGACGATGACTTTGTCGTTCTTGAGTGTTTTAACATCTCCGTCGACGTCCATGTCAACTTCACCATCGCGACTGGCCACGATGTTGCTTTTCATCAGCGCGGTGATTTCCCCGCCCGCAATTGCTTGATCCAACAACCGCCGATTTTCCTCTTTGGCGCGAAAGAAATCGTCGCCGCGATAGGCGATAGACACGCGGTTGTGATCCTTGAGCATCAACGCGGCTTCGATTGCCGAATTTCCGCCGCCGACAACCAAGACATCTTCGTTGTCATAGTCCTCGCGCGTGTGCAAGCGGTAGGTGACTTTCTTGCAGTCGTCGCAGCCAGGAATTTTAAGTTTGCGAGGCTGGCCTTGACGTCCGATCGAAACGACTACCTGACGCGCCGGGAAAACAGTGCCGTCTTTGGCGTGAACTTCAAACTGCCGATCCTGCAGCTTGCGAATACTGTTTACCTCGACGCCTTCTTTAAATTTCAGCTTACGTTCAGCGACCGTTTTTTCGATGATTTCCAAAAAGTCATCTCGATCCAAGTCGCGATCGACGTCCAATTCGCTAATGTTCTTAATCGTTTGGGGTTCGGCATAGACTTTTTTGCCCAGCGGAAAAGTTCGAACCGTATTGGCCAACTGCGTCCGTTCGAGCAGTACATACTTTAGGCCGCGTTTTTCGCATTCAATCGCCGCAGAGATTCCAGCCGGCCCGCCGCCAACGATCACCATGTCTAGCCCTTCTTGTTCAGCACTGGACTTGAACAAGCCAGATTTTTCCATCCGTTCAATGACTTCGCGCCCTTGATTGGCGGCGACTTTGACCAGTGGTAAGCCAGTAACATCACCGATAACGAACAGGCCTTTTACCGACGACTCATACCGTCCGTCGATAATTGGAAGAATCTCTTGAGGCGGAACCGTCGCAAAATACTGCTTCTTCTTCGTTGTCTTTTTTGAATTCACTTTGGATTCCGAAGTTGGCAATTTGAATCGGATATTCTGGCTACATCAAGGCTGTAGGTTCAAGAGCAGTTTTGCGCTGAATCCCCACAGGGATGAGTGCCGTTTGGAACGTCCTTTTTGTCCCAAAATTAACTTATCGTTGAATACTCACAATGTAGCATCAATCTCAGTTGATACGTCCCACGGACGGGACTGTTGGAAACATATTCTACAGTATGCGGGGAACTGTTCCATTTCTTACAGAGTGTATTTCAGGAAACGCCCCACCTGCAGTCAATTCTGGCCGGCAATTAGATGTCGCTTTTCATTGGAAAAGTGAAACCAAAAAAGAACCACGATGATGCAGGCAAACTCGCCCCAAGCCAAACCATGATCAAACAATCCTTCTCCTGAGTAACCCGCTCCAGCAAACTGATACGTGCCTTCGAGTGTCTTGAACCAAAATCGACAATAGTAAGTCATCAAGAACCCCGACACCAACAGCCAACCTGCATTTCTGGATAGGCATGCCAGCGGCGCGAGCCAAACCCAGTACCACGGATTTACCGTTGGTTGCAAGAACAGGAACACCGCAGCGATCCAAGTTAGTCTTTCAAAATTGACGCCAGCATCAGATTCTGTTTCCCTGTAGATACGTATCAATTGCCAGAGATAGAAAAGAGCAAACAAACTCATTGTTAGAATACGCGTCAGCATGAACGCTGGATTCTCCCCTCCTAAGTTGATTGATTTGCACCATTGGTTCATTTGACTTCGAAACTCGTTCGAAGAAACGACATACCATGGCGAGTCAATTTCATTTGCCTTCTCTGGCTTATCTGGTTTTAGGTTGAGGTAGAGCCCTGAAAAGACTACGTCGTTCATTCGCCACTGCGTGAGGAAACTCGAAAGCCCTTCTTTTCCGTCGTCGAAAATTTCATCACCTACTTCTTGGCTACTTGACGCATTTTCAACCAGATAAGTGTCTCTCAAACCAGTATGCTCGACAGTTGAAGTTGCTTGATACATTGGCCAGAGGCAAAGTGCGCTGGTGGCAATGAAAGAGAACGCAAACAATACAGCTTTCAACCATTGATAGCGCCCGATCATGAAAAACAGAGCTGGAAACAATACGATTGGGAATAGCTTCGTTCCAACACCCAATCCGAGAGCGATTCCACTGAGCAATGGCAGCATCGGCTTGCGCTCGAGTTTCTCAAGGAACGTCCATCGCGTTACCAAGTACACCGATGCCAAGATGAAAAATGCAACGATCGAGTCGAGATGTCCGCTGTTGGCAACTTCTTTGATCACCAGTGGGTTCCAAGCGTAAGCGATCAGCCAGCCTTGATGGAAATCCATTCGTTTTAGCAACAAGAACACTAACCACATCGTCAGCAAGTCAAACAACACCATGACTACTTTGATCGAAATAACATGAGCTTGAACACTTGCACTGGAGGGAAACCATTTCATCGCGGATGCAAAAACAAACTGGCTGACCGGCGGATAGATCGTTCTGTAGTCTGCAAAGTGAACGCGTTGAAGTATCAGAAAATTACTTTCGGACTTCGTCGAGAGCGCAACGACCTTTTGATACGGCGACTCTGAATTAAATTCGGCTTTTAGGATACGAGCCGGTGAGTAGGAGTAAGGCGAAACGCCCTCAGCAGAAACCTTTCCATCCCAAATGTAGCGGTTGTAGTCGATCTCTAAAATGGGCGTCGTGAACAGACTGATGGCTCGGAGACTGATTCCAATGCAGACAACCAAAAGCAACAATGGCTTTTGAGAATTCTCAATTTTCAGTGCCAACTTGAGAGCTAGAAACGCCAAAGCAGTTCCAGCCATCAACAACCCTGGGACAGCAATGCTTGTTCGGCTCAGCTGGGAGCCGTATCCAGAGAAACTGCTGATACTTGAAATGATGGTCGACACGCCGATGAGCCCAACGCCAATAAGGCAAACCCTGCACCATAGTTTGAGATCCTGATCGTTGTTTGTCATTTTCAAATTTGCATTGGTCGAACACTTCAAAAGCGATTCAGCTCTCTATTGGTAATACTACATCCGTGCACTGAAAAACAAGACGCTGTGCCCACATTCAAAGGTGATCAGCACCGTATGGAAGAATCCGACGATGCAGAAAACAGGAGTAAAATGAAATACTCGGTTGCGATAATTGCGATTGCAACGATAAACTAATGCCCATGAGGATCCGATTGCATAGTCGAGTGAAATACCGACTTGTAAGTTAGATCACGAGCAAGTTAAATTTAACCACCACGATGTAACAAGTATTAAATTCGAGAGCAAAAAATGAAATCATTTATTAAACTGTCTGCCGTAGCCCTATTGGCTGTTTCCTGTTTGTCTTACACCGGTTGCTCAGAGGCCAAGGACGCTGGCGACGCCATGATGGATAAAGCCGCAGAAACTGGCGGCGCGATAGTAGACAAGGCGAAGGAAGCTGGCGGCGAGATGCTGGATAAAGCCAAGGAAGCTGGAAGCGAGATGAAGGATAAAGTCATGGGAGCTGGAAGCGACGCGAAAGACGCAGTCGAAGAAGCTGTAGAAGGCAGCGACGCCAAATAAGTGGAAAACGAAGACATGACAAGTGGAAAACGAAGACATGACCGCCAAGCTGGACTCGCATCTGCGGTGATTTTTACCGGCACAAAACGACATGTTTTCAGCTTTTCCATTCTGAAAAACATGGAAGCAATCTCGACAATTCGGACTTGACGTTTAGAGCTTTGTCTCTCCTCTCCGGAAAGAATTTCTCGCAATACAAGTGCGAAGCACAACAGAGTGAACTGCATACTAGTTCACTCGTTTGAGCTTCGTGCTTTTTTTTGATGTATTCCTATCCGGTCAGAGCCGTTACTACTTGGCCCTCGAAGGCTGAGCATTCATTGGTTCACTCTCTCGAACCAATCCTTCTATTACGTCAGCTCTACCTGTTTCTACTTCCCAAGTATCCCCAAGGCGAGTTTTTTGCGCTGGTCCAATTGGTGCCGTCCCAATTCGCTGCCTCAGTTGTTCGGGGTAGTCGGCTGGAAACTCCCAAAAAACCTGATCGCCATCTTCTTTGACAAGTCCTCGTGCCGCAGGAGAGCGTCCCAAAATAAACGACCCGATGTCGGAACTAACCCACGGGTCACGAAAGAAGTAGCTGTGCCCCACAGCGCTTCTAAATTCGCTTTCGGCAACCGACGCATCGACTAGTTCGATCTTCGGTACACTTTGAAGCAATTGCCGTTCAAATGGTTTAATTTTCCCGACGGCGCGTCCGAGCCTCGAGTTTCCATAGAGCTTTTCAGACAGCCCTAAGGCTTTGTCCTTCGGCGACGCGTAAACGGCGACCCCGGTGGTTAACTCGTAGAAGCGATCTTGAACGGCATTAGTAAACGCCATCAAATCCATGTCCGGCGCGGCGAGAACAACCCGACCAATCGAATACTTGGCTCGAAGCTGATCAGCTGGCAAGTCGAACTCCAACAAACGAAGTTCGCGCAGCGCGTTGACTACGATTGGTGTGCCCGCACTGTGACCAATGATAGTTATTGAATCTACGCTACACTCTTTCGCAATGTTCGAAATTAGCGCGCGGAAATGGCGAGTGCTGTAGGTTGCGTTACCTTTGTCCTGAATGTAGCCAAGCAGACGGGATTCCGACGGCCACTCGAAACTGATCATGGCGCCTTTGCGCCCTAAGTAATGAAAGATCTCGCCAGCGATCAATGTATTGTCAATAAACTCGGTGTTGTAGCCATGGACAAAGATGGTCACATCGCGACCACCTGACTGATCCAGCTGTCTTTTAATCGCTTGTACCCATGGATTCTCTTGAAAACGAACAACGTTGTCTTTGACGCGCCACGGATCGATCTTCAACGGTACTTCAGCAAGTTCAACTCTGTCGAAAACGACTCTGGCCTTCTTGCGTTTTCTATCGCTGATCGTTTCTTCATGAAGCTGTTTCGGAGTAAGGTTGGCACCTACGGAAATGTAAGCGATGCCCAATGATGGAATATGAGCTCGCTCATTTCCGTAAGGATCAGGCTTTCGATTAGGGTCTTCGACATTTCGACCACTCAATACAAAAACAGGTATTGGCTCATCGCCACACTCGCAGCCGGCGATAAAGTCGCCTCCCGGGTGTGGTATGTCAAGCGTCAATGCCAAAGGAGTCGGCATCAGTTCACGCGAGAGTTTTCGCGCGGCACAGCCGCCAGCCGCAGCCAGAATGATAGCGAGGCCATGCGCAATAATCGTCCCTGAATTGAGCCACTTGGTACGCCTCATTTCCATCTCCATAGATTTCCGAGAACGGTACAGAATCCACTGTTTTCAAGCAATGCCAGCCGTGAACGAGATAATGGACAACGCCGTATACTGGTCTATTCTTGGAAAATAGGGAGCATGCCCTCAACGGTGGTGAAGATGAGATTGTCTCCTCTGGTCAAAATGCGATGCAACAAGGGATCATTGCTGGAAGCTCGTTCATTTCCCACCAGGACCAATGCACTGAGCAAAACAACTGCTTATACAATACAATGACGCATTGGAACGGCAGTGGTCGTGTGACAATCACCAACACCAGATACTCAACATTAGAAGATGAAATTTTCTATACAAACCTATGCAACGCTTTTAACTTTGGCCGCCGTTACGTATCTTCCATTTGTGACAGGTGGATCCGTTGCGTTGGCCGAGCGGCCAAATTTCTTGTTTATTCTTGTAGACGACCTTGGCTCTCAAGACTTGGGATACGCGGGCAGTACTTTCTATGAAAGCCCAAACATCGATGCTCTCGCCGCCGCCAGCATGCGATTCAATCAAGGTTACGCCGCCTGCCGAGTGTGCAGTCCGTCTCGAGCCAGCATCATGACTGGCAAGGCCACAGCGCGTCATGGAATCACAGACTGGATCGGCGCCAAAACGGGTATGGCGTGGAACCGCGATGACATGGTACTTCCGGCGGAGTATGTCAAACATCTTCCGCACGAAGACATCACGATCGCGGAGGCCATGCGCGATGCAGGTTACAAAACGTTCTTCGCCGGAAAATGGCACTTGGGAGGTGAAGGGTCGCTGCCGACGGATCACGGTTTTGAAGTCAACAAAGGCGGATACTCTTCTGGGTCTCCGCGCGGCGGATACTTTTCTCCGTTCAACAATCCCAACCTCGACAACGGCCCAGCTGGGGAGTCACTAACGATGAGGCTTGCTCAGGAGACGGCGTTATTTATTGAGTCTAATCAGGATGAACCATTTTTCGCGTTCCTTTCATTCTATACCGTTCACAGTCCGATCCAGACCACGGAAAAACTATGCCGTAAGTATCAACAAAAAGCTAAGGACATGGGGCTGACCGATGTAGAGCAACGATTCAAATTTGATCGTCGACTGCCGGTTCGCCAAGTACAAGACAATCCAATCTATGCTGGCATGATAGAAACGATGGACAATGCTGTTGGAGTCGTGCTGGACAAGTTAAAAGAAACTGGCTTGGACAAAAACACAGTGGTGATCTTCACCAGCGACAATGGTGGCGTAACTGCAGGTGATAATTACTCGACCGGTCTATTTCCGCTGCGAGGTGGTAAAGGTCGCCAATGGGAGGGCGGAACACGCGAACCCGTGATCATTCATGCTCCAGGCATGACGTTGGCCGATTCGCAATCAGAAATCCCCGTGATCGGGATGGATTTTTATCCAACGATTCTTGAGTTGGCAGGTTTACCTTCCAACCCAAAGCAGCATGTGGACGGTGTCAGCCTAGTCCCGTTGCTCAAAGGAGAACCGATTGCTAACCGCGATCTGTTTTGGCATTACCCTCATTATGGCAACCAAGGTGGCGAACCGTCTTCGGTCATTCGGTCCGGGCAATGGAAACTCATTTACTATCACGAGGACGGACGCAGCGAACTGTATAACTTGAGGTCCGATGTTGGCGAGCAAAACGATGTCTATGCGATGCAGCCTGAAATAGCGTCGATGATGCGACAAAAACTGAACGCTTGGTTGATGGACTGTCACGCAAAATTCCCAGCTCGAGATCCTCGCTTTACTCAGGAGAAGTTTGACGAGAAAATAGAATCCGTTCGGACAAAATTTACTGAAACACTCGAGCGGCAGCATACGAACTTTCTTCAGCCAAATTACGCTCCTAAATCCAAGTCGAAAAAGGCTTGGTGGGGAAGCGTGTCCGACTAAAATTCGATTCTGAATCAACTCGCTTCTTTCAATTAATGCTAAGCGGAGAAAATCATGAAAACCCTTACCACCTTTGGACCTAATCAAATAAAAATCGCAGTTGCAATCGCTATCATGATAGCCTTCGCTGACTGGAATCAAAAATCTGCAACTGCCCAAACTGCATCTGGTTCGAAAGTAGCGAAGACCAAGGAGGCTCTGTCGCCACTGGTTGGAAGTTCGCAAGGCGATTACGAGTTGGCGTGGAGTGATGAATTTGACGGAAACGAAGTTGACGAAACCAAGTGGCGTTTTCAAACAGGCGCTACTGGCTGGGGCAATGCTGAATGGCAGAACTATACTGATGGCCCCAACTCTACAGTCAGCGATGGCACCCTAAAAATCACCGCCAAGAAAACTGGGCCGGGCCAAAAAGCAGGTGACTACACCTCGAGCCGAATGAATAGTAAGCGATCGTTTAAATATGGCAAAATGGAGATCCGAGCCAAAATGCCGGACTACAAAGGCAAAGGGCTTTGGCCAGCTATTTGGATGCTTGGCGATTCACTTAAAACTGCTGGCTGGCCCGACTGTGGAGAGCTTGATATCCTTGAGTATGTGAGCTACCAAGAGAACACTATCCATTGTGCTATCCATTGTAACGCCCACAACCACGTCGACAAAACGCAACGCGAAAAACACATCAAGCTTGATTCTGCAGAGGAAGAATTCCACATTTACGGTCTTGAATGGACCCAAGACAAACTCGTTTTCTACACCGACGACGTTACTAACGTCAAAATGACTTACGATCGTCCCAAGAATCACAACGCAGACAATTGGCCGTTTGACAAGCCTCAACATTTTCTGTTGAACATCGCCGTGGGCGGCGGGTGGGGAGGCCTTCAAGGCGTCGAGGACGACAAAATTTTTCCGGCCGTCATGGAAGTCGACTATGTGCGCGTCTACCAAAAGAGAGCCGCCGATGCGGACAAATAAACCGACTGAACGCTGTCTAAATTCTTAATCGTGGGCGTCTGCGACTATCCTGTACTTTATTGACTGGTCAATACATCAATAAATGGAGGGATATCTGAAAAGTTTACAGTTCCATTCTGATCTATATCAGCTTCGATTTGGAAATCACCGGAGATCAGAACTTCAATGAATGACGGAATATCTGAAAAGTCAACCGATCCGTCACGGTTAACATCTCCCAGAATGAAAAGGCGAACGGCAGTGATTGCTCCTTCACCTTGAGCGCCCCCGAGCTCGTCTGACACATAGGAAAAGAACAGATACTTTGAACCATCATCATCAATGAATAGTTCAGTATCGCCAAGCGAAACAGGATCAGCAAAAAGTGTCGGGTCAAACCCTGCGCCCAAGCTTTCTTCTACTCGCGCGCTGACCGCTTCAGGCGTCAATACAACATCGAATATGACTTGCCCCGAAACATCACGTGCGACGGTCCAATTTTGGAAATCGGCATCACTCACATCATATACGAATCGATAGATTCCATTGTATTCGTCCGGATCGCTACTTCTTCTCTCTCTAACGTAGAAATAGACCTCCAATAGATCGTTCGGCAACAAACTTACGTCAACATGGTTCAGCCGTTCGGCATTGCCATTGGAAAAGACACGTCTTCCGTTTGGATTGTTGGGGTGATCTGCGAACTCCTGTGAAGCAAGAAATGTTGCCCCCGGAGAATAGTAGTTATCTTGGCTTTCGCCTGAATCAGAATCTGTGGTAAGCGCCGCCCAGTTGGATTCAGGCGTGTCTTCACGATCCCATGATTCACCGAAAGGAGCGCTATCGTCGTTACCTGTCGGCTGCGCCCAAATGTTGCCCGTAGCAGGTGCCGCGTTGATGATCCCGCGCTTGCCGACACCATAAAAGCGCCCATCCTTTTGAAACACTTTCATATAGTCATCGCCAATCCATACGTCGCGCGTTTCTCCATTGTCAGTCAGAACGTCAACTTCGATGGGACCATGCCCCGCTTCTCCGCCACCAGAATCAGCATCATTGAAATTCAATCCAGTTCCGCTGGTCGTGACAAACCGCTCGTGAACGCGCGGAGCCGGGCTGCTTGCTTCGCGTTCGCCGTGAAAGTACATGACAAAACGCTGGTTGACGTTGTCTATGATGATATCGGGAGCAGAGATGTGATCGTAGTCATCGCGCGTAACATCGTTGTTGGCTGAACCAACATCAAATACGCCACGACTCGGGAAAGGTCCTGTCCCGTCGGTATAATTGTATTCGGTCCAGGCTCCGTTGATCGACACGGCCCACTTCATCCTGATGAAGTCGCCGCCATGATTCCCATAGTACATGTAGTAGTTCGCGCTTGGATCAGCGCGATCCCCCGCCGCAACCCAATCAGGAATCTTAACAAGCGCTGGAAAGGCGGTGTCATCATTAGTGTTACCGTCTGATCTGGCGATCACCGCTCCATTGTTGACCAATTCAAATTGAGCCGACGCGACACCTGTGACTAACAAAATGCCCATCACTGAAACAATGTTCAAACCGATTGATAAGATTCGGATTGTTTTCATTTGATATGGCCTAGCTGAACGGGAAGGAAAGCCGGGAAGGAGCAATAAATGCGCTGCTCCCACGCACTTTCAAGTCGGCAGAGTGGATAGCAAGCAAAGTACGTTGAGATTGTTTTCTAGCCGATGAGCAAACTAATGAAGTAACTGATGTCTGTGAAACTAACGACATTGTCCTCATTGCAGTCTGCTTCGGCTTGATAGATACCACCGATAAGAAGGTCAATAAATGGAGGAATGTCCATAAAATCAACGGTTCCGCTTTTATCGACGTCTCCCAGTAAATGCGTGAAAATTCTGAAGTCATCGAAGAAGGCGATGTCATCTTTGGACGCGTTCCATTGATCACCCGAACCGCCAAAGAATGTGCTGAAGTAAAACCCGTCGATCTGCAACGTTTCCACATCACGAAATCGAATGCTGTTCAAGTCCAGTACCATCTGGCCGTCAAGCCAAGCCTGGACGATCCCATCATGCTGGCCAGCGCCGTTGACAACAGAATTCATCACCACGCGGTGGCGCAAGTGGTACCAACGGTCGGATTCGAAAAAAGCCCAGTCGCCAGCTGCGGAATCGTCCCAGCGAAAATCTTCGGCAAACGTGTTGGGCTGATCGGGGTGATATAAATACTGGGTAATATTGGCGAATCCAGTATCATCGAATGGAGAACCTGAGGAACCATCTGTCCGCCAATGCATGCGAGCGCTAAAGCCGTCCGTTCCGTCGGGGCGATCACCACCGGTGTTGGCTTCACCGCCAATTAGCCCCGGTAGTTTTCCACCGCGCACGAAATCGAAGCCGTCGCGAAACTTGACCCGATACTCAACGAATAACTCTTCGTAGCCTTGATCGAAAAGAAGTTGCCATTGCGCTCCCGAGTTCGCCGAGCGGTGCTGGCCTTCTGGATACAAAACCGCTAACGATTTTCCAGAGTACACCTCCGAATCGTCAACGATTGAAACACGGCTTTCTTCAACACCATTGTCGAAAGGCGGCGTATTCCAGTCCGCATTGAGATTTGCGATCGTGTAGATGCCCGTCGCATCGTCATCGAAATTGTTTTCGTAAATAACGGATTGTGACCAAACCGTTGACGCAAAAGAACAAATGCAGATTAAAACCGACAAACGGCTGAGAGGCAGCAAAAGGAGTGACTTGAACATGCTGAAACCATCGAGGAGTAGGATAGATAGAACCGCACTGTGATTTTAGTTCTCAGATCAAGGAGCGGCAAGCTTAAAAGGAAATCAAGGCCTTCGCCGAGGTTTAGAGTGTAAAGTTTGTCACCATGAGGTAAAAAAAGGACGTCACAATCTCGATTTTGATGTGACTTTGCGACAATCTGTTTCAACGAATACGTTATCGACAAAGCATTTCCGTCGGTCACTATGTGGCGAACTGAGATTGGAATCGTTTTGGTACAATGGGCAGTCACTGATACCGCTGTGTCGCAAGGTGAACTCTAAGCGGTCCGAGAGAAATTCGCGACAAGAAACTTGCACCTCAAACAAACGTTTGCGCGGATACTCTGGCCAAATTTTTGAAGCTGAGAGTATGATACTGCCAACAAATTTCCATAACCTTATTATCAACCATCCAGGCGATCTGGACCAAGGAACAAATTGATGACACTTGACTATAACCCTCAATTTCCTGGTATTGACGATTTGAGAGAAGGTGCACGACGACGCATACCGCGCTTCGCCTTCGAGTACCTCGACGGGGGCTGTAACGAAGACGTGAATTTGCACCGCAACACTTCTGACATCCGTGATGTCGAACTGATTCCGCAGTATCTTTCAAAGCATGTCAAATCCGACATGAGCACGGAGTTATTCGGTCATACTTACGATGCGCCGTTTGGAATTTCTCCTATTGGATTGCAAGGATTGATGTGGCCCAGAACTCCTGAGATCCTCGCCGAGGCCGCCCTGAAGCACAACATTCCTTTTTGCCTGAGCACGGTGTCGACCAGTAGCATCGAGACCATCGCCAAGATAACTGAAGGTCGCGCTTGGTTTCAGCTTTACCATCCGACTGAAGACCACGTACGTGATGACATTATCAAGCGTGCAAAAGATGCCGAGATGCCTGTGCTTGTCATCCTTGCCGACGTCCCCACATTTGGATATCGTCCACGCGATATCCGCAACGGGTTGGCGATGCCACCGAGCATGTCGTTGCGAAACATCATGCAGATTATCGGTCGTCCCAAATGGGCCTTAAGTACGCTCAAGCACGGCAAGCCAGAGTTTGAAACACTCAAACCGTACATGCCACCAGGCCTCGATATGAAACAGCTTGGGATGTTCATGGACAAGACTTTTTCGGGAAGACTGAACGAAGAGAAGATCAAACCGATCCGCGACATGTGGCCCGGCAAGTTGGTGGTCAAAGGGATTGCCTGTGAGGAAGATGCTGAACGTTCGATCCGGTTGGGCGTTGACGGGCTTTGGGTCTCCAACCACGGTGGACGGCAACTTGATGCTGGTCAGTCGGCGATTGCTGCGATGCGCAACGTTGCTAAGAAGTTCAAGGGCCAAGCCACCATCATGATGGACTCTGGCATTCGTAGCGGCCCCGATATTGCCCGGACGATGGCTAGTGGTGCAGAGTTCACGATGCTTGGCAGAACCTTCATGTATGGCACTGCCGCATTGGGAGAGCGCGGCGGAGATCACACGATCGCCATCCTCAAGCGACAACTGCAACAAGTTATGGAGCAACTCTGCTGCCAAACCACAGCAGATTTCTCCAATCACTTGCACCGATAGAGCTGGATTACGATGCGGCTTGGCAACTGCTCCATTTCAGGCCCGATTGCGCTTAGTCACGTGCGCCGATTCCGAAGAACTAGGATACAGCGGCGGACAACGGTAGGTGGCTTGGCCATGATTTTCACGCAAAGCAGAATCTTGGCCGCTTGAAGCTAGTCGATCTCCAGCCACAATAGGGCAGGGGGTAGCGCAGTTCCCCCTTTTTCCACCGGTCTCTCCAACTTCGAATTCAAACATGACAACTTCTGACAAATCACTTCGAAGCCACCAAAGCAACCCTTTGAATCTTGAATCGCTTGAGCCAAGGATGATGCTGTCCACCGTCTCTATCGAAGCGTCGGGACAAGAAGGTGGCGAAAACATGAATGTGTATGTCGGTGAAGAATTAGTTCTTGCAGCAACCGTCACTCAGAATAAACAAACGTACCAAGCTACGCTGCAACAGGACTTTACCGCCAGAGACGTACGCATTGAGTTCACCAACGACCTATATCAGCCAGCAGAGGGCTTCGATCGAAACTTGATCATCGATTCGTTTCGTATCGACGACGTTTCTTTTGATTTCAACAGCGCCGACATGTTCTCGACAGGCGCATGGAGTGCTGACGAAGGGATCGTCGATGGCTTTGGACGTGGCAACACCTTGCATACCAACGGATTCTTTCAGTTCCGTGGTGACATAGATCGCACTGTTAGTTTTATTGGCAAAGAATGGATCGTCGTCGGTGATCCTGATTTGCAGTCGACCGTTTTGGAAGACGACTCACTGGAACTATCGGGAATCAATGGCGCCGTTTCCGCATCAGCTGAGTTCGCAGTCACAGGTGGGACGTTACATCTTTTTCAGGTAGACGCTTATCGCGATGCAGCAGGTTCTTTTACTTCCGATAGTCGCCCGTGGGCAACTGTTGGCGTCAACTATTACGGGTCCGGTGGAGAATACCTCGGCCAAAGCCGAATCGATGTAGGGCCCGGGCAAACCGACTCTAGCAGCAGCCAAGCGATCGAGTTCGTTACACCTGAAGCAGCCAGCACCGCATATGTCTGGATCTGGATCGGGGGTGGTGGTACCGATGATATCCCAATCGTCGTTAACGACATTGTCTTTGAGGAAATTGATCAATCGGGAGACACGACACCTCCGGAAGTTGAGTATTTCCCGTTCACGATTTCTGAAACCACAAGCGAGATCAACTTCGGCGTTACTTTCACCGATGAAATTCGATTTGGCAATACGATCGCCGAACCACTCCGCATTACTGGGCCAAATGGTTTTGATGAGTTGGCCGGCGTTCGAACCGGGACAAACATCTCGAACACTTCCCAAACGTTGATTTTTGGAATCGTGAAATCGGATTCCACCGCGTTTCTTCCATCAGACAACGGCACCTATACCGTAGAGCTCCTTCCAAACGCTGTCTTCGATCAGGCTGGGAATGTGACTCCCGGCCAGACGCTGGGCACGTTTGACCTTGCGATCGTCTTGCCATCAGCCGATACCGAAGCTCCGGGTGTTTCGCTCGCTCCTATCTCTGCGATTGTTCAGCCCGTGTTGGGTCCTATCGAATTCGTGGTCTACACCACAGACAACCGCGACCCAATTCCTTACACCGGTGGCCTGACCGTATTGTCCAATAACGGTTTTGAACAAACGGTGTTTGGAATCGCAGGCGGCATCGATGCTGCAAATGATCGGGCGTGGCAGTTGTATCAAGTGCAGCCTCCTACGGGCGGAAGCTGGGGACCGGAGGACAACGGTGAGTATTTCATCCGCCTAGAAGAGGGTGGACTCGTCGATGGTGCCGGAAACGAAGCGCTCGCTCAGGTATTGGGGGCGTTCCAAGTGGCCGTGACTGAAATCCTCGGATAAACCTGCCTAAAAACTATTTCTGAAATTGCGTGAACTTTCTAGCCGCGGGTTCGTCTATCTTGGCAGCGAAGGAAAACTCTTTCAACGCTGTAACACATTTGAAAAAACTATCACAATATCGAATTAAGACGGAACCATGAATTCACATAAGCCAAGTACAACCTGCAAAACTGCGTGCCGCAGAAGCGTCGTCGGTGAACCGATGCCGATTATGTTCGCGCATAGTTTTCGCTCGCAGCACTTGGCCTTTTGATTCTAGGAAAGATCTTTGAATCGTCGAAAAGCCCGGTGCCATCGCAGCACCGGGCTTTTTTTGTGGACTTACCGAAGCTCCGGCAAAGTCAGTTGCTGCGATTGATCGCAACCAAAAAGCTCATGCCTCGTTCGTCTAGCGGTAAGGACAGCGGATTCTCATTTCGCCGAATGATGATTCGATTAAGGGAGTTCGATTCTCCCACGAGGTACTAATAGACATTGGCGTATTGAAGCTACGGGTAAAGGTGCAGATGGAAGCACGCTCGTTTTGGGTACGAGAGGCTCTCGGTTCGACTCCGAGTTACCCGACTTAAGAAAAGGATGTCTGATTGGAAAAGGATTAAAAAGCACTAGGTCGTCGAGGGCCGGTTGCCCTAGCTCGGCCGATAACCGAGCCGCGCTGAGTTCAACTCTCAGGGCGACCACTTACTTGGATGAAAGCAGAGAGAACAAGGAGAAAGAAAAAAGGGATCAAGGTGTTAGCGGCAGCATACGTGGCTCTTAACCACGCTGGTGAGGGTTCGAATCCCTCTGATCCCACTTGGTTAATGTGAAAACAAAAGCGCCCATGGTGTAGTGGGAACCCATCTGCTTGCCATGCAGAGGACGCGCGTTCGATTCGCGCTGGGCGCTCTTGCGGGGTGGAGCAGTGGCAGCTTGCGAGGTTCATATCCTCGAGGTCGATGGTTCGAGTCCATCTCCCGCAACTTGAACTTGAATTAACAGTCCCGTGGCCCAGCGGCGAAGGCAACTGTCTTACAAACAGACGATCGGCGGTTCGAGTCCGCCCGGGACTACTAGATGATTTTGAGATGTAAGAGAACTGTCTGCGGAGTGTGCTGGATTCGCACGCGACCTTGCGAAGGTTGAAGATCAGGTTCGA
>CAZDBE010000071.1:0-14519 GCA_964503675.1 uncultured Pirellulaceae bacterium
AGTGAACTGCACCACGAATGTGGCGTCGCCGCAATTTATCACCTGCCAACGGGCGATGTGAGCCAGCTATGCCCCGGTCAAGATCGCAAGAACGCCTCGCGTCTGATCATTCGAATGCTGCTGGACATGCAGAATCGTGGTCAGCTATCGGCCGGTATCTCCAGATACGATGCCAGCCCCGCCAATGGCCAGCTTTTGGATACCTATCGGGAACTCGGCAGTGTGCAGGAGGTCTTCCGGCTTTCGCACAACAAGAAAGCTGAATCGCTGATGAAGGCGTACGTAGGCTCCGCCGCAATTGGTCACGTACGCTACGCTACCTGTGGCAAAGACGACAGAAGCTACGCTCAGCCGTTTGAGAATCACCACTTTGACACTCGCCAATGGTTTACGTTTGGCTTCAACGGGCAACTTTCCAACTTCAATGAGCTGGCCCGCGACCTGTTGGAAAATGACAATCACCACTTGGTTCGCAGCTCTGATACCGAAGTGCTGATGCATGAATTGACCAAAGAACTAACGGCGGATCCGGACATTTGCTTGATTAAGCTGATGCGTAACATCGCTCAGCGACTTGATGGGGCATATTCAATTGCCTACCTCAACGCGAAAGGCGAAATGCTGATCGCGCGCGATCCGTTGGGGATCAAACCTATGTGTTACGCCGTGGAAGGCAGCTTGTTTGCGGCTGCCAGCGAAAGTGTGGCGCTATTGAATCTTGGTTACAAACGCGAGTCGATCAAATCGCTGCCACCGGGACACGCGATCACGATCATTGACGGAAAACTCAAGGTCCAGCCCTACTTGGAAGAAGAGGGTCCGCAAAAGAGTGCTCACTGTTTCTTTGAATGGATTTACTTCGCCAACGTTGCCAGTACGCTTGACGATAGGAGCGTTTATTTAGCCCGGACCGAGTTGGGCAAAGAGATGGCGCGGTTGGAGAACGAGTGGAATCTGTTCGAGATTGACGAGGACACGATTGTCGTACCCGTTCCCGACACCAGTAAAGCGGCCGCGGATTCGATGGCGTTCCATCTGAAGATTCCTTCTCGTGAAGGACTGATGCGCAATCGCTATAGCGGTCGGACGTTTATCGAATCGTCGCAGGAGGACCGGGCCAGAAAAGCTAAAACGAAGTACACACCGTTGCGAGAGGTGTTGGCCGGGAAGCGCGTTGTATTAGTTGAAGATTCGATCGTTCGTTCGACGACAATGAAGGCACTGCTGCAGCGGTTGCGAGAAGAGGGCGGTGCCAAAGAGATCCACGTCCGTGTGGCGTGTCCACCGATTGTGGCTCCATGTTTTTACGGGATCGACATGTCGACGATCAAGCAGTTGTTTGCCCCGAATTTCTATCCGCCCGGCGAGCCATTGACCGATGAGATTCAGGACGAAATGGCCAGAGTTTTGGGTTGCGATTCGTTGAGGTTTCTGCCGGTCGAATCACTGTCGAAGGCGATTGGTATCCCTCAGGACGGCCTGTGCCAAGCTTGCGTGAGCGGCAACTATCCGACACCCGCCGGGCAGCGTTTGTATCAACTGGACCGCGATACTTATCAGACTTGTGACAACTCGGAACCGTTTGAAGATCGAGCATTCGATGCGTCGGTGAAGGTTTAGGAAGAAGTGAAATCTACGTTATCTGGAGCATCAAACGAGTAGTCGTTTTTGTGAACCACGGAGTTCACAGAGTTTCACAGAGAAAACTACGAGGGCGAACTCTGTGGTCTTCCGTGTACCCTGTGGTTAGATACCCGTCACGCTTTACCGGCGGCGTTTTTTCTTGTTCTGCTTTCTCAGTTTTGGTGCAGCAGTTGCGCGTCCGCGTCCGCGACCGCCGGGGCCTTTTCCAACCGGCTTGGCTGCTTTCCCACCTCTGGCGGAGGCGCGACCGGTCGGTTTCTTTTTCTTCGCCGCTCTACCGGCCGTTTTTGCGGCCGATTTGGTGCTGCGGGTAGGCTTCTTGGCCGCTTCTTTTACATCTGCGAGGTCGCGTGGTTTCTTACGGTTGGCGATCGATTTTTTGGCGGCCGAACGCCCTTTCGTTTTGCTGGTCGCAGACGTTTTCTTGAGCGCTCGCAGCTCAATCGCGGTTAACTCACGATGTGCACCGACTGGAAGTTCGCCAAGTCGTAGTGTACCGATGGAAACGCGCCGCAGAGTCAAAACTTTGTGACCAATCTTTGCCAGCAAACGGCGGATCTCGCGATTACGTCCTTCCTGCAAGACGAGTTCAATCCAACTGGTGTCTTTGACACGTTTCAAATATTTCGCACCCGTCGCTTTGGCCCGTCCTTCGGCGAGGTAAACTCCGTCGATCAACGCCTGCATACTCTCCTTATTGGGATGGCCGACGACCTGGACGTGGTATTTCTTTTCTACGCCGAAACGAGGATGAGTTAGGTGGTTGGCCAAGTCGCCGTCGTTGGTGACCAGAATCAGTCCCTCGCTGGATTTGTCCAGACGACCGACGTTATAGACGCGGTTGCGAGTGTTAATCAAATCGATCACGCGCATCCGGCCTGACGGGTCGCTGCTGGTGGAAACAATCCCGGGCGGCTTGTTCAGCATGAAATATTGAAGCTTTTGAATCTTGAGTTCGACCGCATCGACGCTAACAGACTGCTTGGTGATATCAACCTTGGTGCCCAGCTCAACCACCGTCTCACCATCGACCTCGACTCGTCCTTCGAGAATGATCGTCTCACACTCGCGACGGCTGCCGATTCCAGCGGACGCCATGACACGCTGGAGACGTTGAATGTTGGGATCCGAGTCAGCCTTGGAACGCGATCTCGATCGCCGAGCAGGGCGCGCTGACGTTTTGCCGGACGCCTTGCCTGCCGACGGGCGCCGTGGCTTGCCGGATTGACCCGCATGAGGGCCGCGTCGTTTGGAAGTCGATTTAGCTGACGAACCGGATCGAGAATTTGATTTTTTCTTTGCCATGCGCTAAATCGTAGTTATTCGGCTCGCTTTGTATAGCGATCGCGCAAACGCATAGCCAATTTAGCCAAAACCTAATTTGAAGCGCGGTTGGAGAAACGGCATTATCCTCCCTACGGCAGGCGCCATCATGAACCCAACAAGGCGATGGCACGTACGGCAAATATCAACTAAACTTGATCCCGACGCCAAACTCTTAACGGTTCAGCCGGACCGAATTAGCCATCCACCGACCCAGCATATGCTACCGACCTGCCCAAATTTCTTCTTTTCGCAGCGCGGCTGGTCGCCGGTTGAATGGGCTCGCATCTGTCTGGTCCTGAGTGGCTGGATCCTACTGGCTCTCTGGGGCACATTTAGTTTTGCCGTTACACCGGAGGATAGTCTTACCGCTGACGGAGCAAAGTCTGGTCTTGCCATCGGTTTTGCTCAGACCGCGAAACTCGGTCACTGGGGACCTGTGACGGTCACTGCTCCAGTCGGTACTCAGGCAGCTACCTTCGAGCTTTCGGTGATCGATGGTGATGAATCGCCGGTGGTCTACTCCGCGACGGCAATCCCAATGGCAACGGATGCCGGAATTTCGTACCAAGGGCTTTGCCGGTTTGGAAGACGCTATGGCAACCTAACCGCGACGTTGATAGGAGATGACGGCCAAGCAGTTTTCACGCAATCAATGGACCTAGAAAACGCTGGTGTCAATCTCGCTTCGTCGACCGACCACCTGACGCTGCTATTTAGCGCAAGTCAAGAACTAGAAGACAACCTCAACACAATATTGGGGATCGGGAGTGGTGATGCTGACCGAAAACTAGTCCGTGTCACCGATTATGATCTGTTGCCGCAAACCGAATTGGGCTGGCAGTCCGTCAATCGTTTGATTATTTCCTCCTCGTCCGCTGCGGGACTTGAGTCGCTTTCGCCACAGCGCTGGGAGGCAATTAGAAAATGGATCGGAAGTGGCGGAAGGCTAGTGCTGATTGCCGATCCTGAGAATCTGACGCTGCTAAATGATACGCCGCTGGCGAAACTGTTCGCGTCAGCGCAAGCGAAACGAAAAATGCTCAACTCTAGCCGTGAATTAGAGCGGTTTGTCGGTAACAGTCGCCGCCGATTGATCAATCGGAACGAGCCCGGCATTGTGTTTACCGAAGTCTTGCCGATTCCAGCTGACGCATTGGTCTTACTAGCTGCAGCGGATGGTTCGCCGCTGGTGATGCAATCAGCGGAGGGATTTGGACAAGTCAAACTGGTCACGTTTGACCTCGAATCAGCGCGTTTGAAGGACTGGCAAAGCTATAAGACGCTGTTGGAAAAAATCTTCGTCGGAGGCGATGGGAATAGCTCAGGCGGCTCTTCTAAACAGAGCAACGAAACTCAGAAAGCCGGTTCGGCAGTGACTCACTATGGCTACGAAGACATCACGGGGCAGCTTCGGGTACCGTTGGATGATTTTTCCACCGTCCGTTTTCTGGATTTTACATTGATAGCAATTTTGATCGCACTTTACATCATCTGCATCAGTGTGGGCGACTACTTCTTACTTAACCGATTAGTAAGAAAAATGGAGCTGACGTGGATCACGTTTCCGCTGATCGCGTTGCTGTTCTGTGGAATTGCGTGGGGGATCGCCATCGGAACACGGCCCGCGCGGTTGCAGATTAACCAGATGGAAATCATCGACATCGATACCAACGAAGATTACTCGCGCGGTACAGCATGGGTCAATATTTACAGTCCGTCGGGCCAAAACGTCGATGTTTCCGTTTCACCGACGACTGCAATTGGATTGGATGTGGCCAGCAGTTCCGTCACATGGCAGGGGTTACCCGGAGACGGTCTGGGGGGATTGGAGACCGAGACGACTACTGGGTTCAAACGTACCGGCTATCGCCAATTTTCGGGAAAAAGCGGATCAAACCAAGACACAGTTGGCTATCAAATTCAACAAATGCCGTTGCAGGTTTCTTCGACCCGATCATTAGTGTCCCAGTTCAAGATTCAAAATCCGTCCGCGATCGACAGCCAACTGAAAGTACAGCGCGATCGCCTGAGCGGGACATTGAAGAATCCGCTGGATGTTGCTTTGTATAATGGCAAAGTGTTTTTTGGGAACTACGTCTACTTGTTGAAGAAGCCACTTCAGCCCGGGAACGTAGTTTATCTGGATACCGATGCGGATGAGAAAACGATTCGCACCGTTTTAAACCGTAGGGCGTCCAAAGGAATTTCTGACGGGGAGCTTGGCAAAACACAAAGCCTCCCGTGGGATCCGCGTGACAAAAGTCTGACGCGTATCGCCGACGTAATGATGTTTTATCAAGCCGCCGGTGGAGAAAATTACACGGGACTCACACACGGCTATTTTCAGAAGATCGATCACTCGCATTTGCTGAAGCTGCGACGCGCGGTCTTGGTTGGCCAGGTTCAATCGGCCAGCAGCCTGCTAATCAATGGCCAAGAGGTTAAAGAACTATACGATTCAAGCGTCACTATGGTGCGTGTCGTGTTGCCTGTGGAAAGCAAAAAATGATTAAGACCGAGAACTTGACTAAGAAGTACGGCGACATGTTCGCCATCAAGGGCATCGAACTGGATCTGCAACAGGGCGATCTGTTTGGTTTCATTGGTCCCAACGGTGCTGGTAAAACGACCACGATGCGTATCATCGCGACGTTGGCCGAACCGTCATGGGGAGAGGCGTATGTCTGCAACCACTCGATCTATAGCGAACCCAAAGAGATTCGGAAACTGGTCGGCTACATGCCTGACTTCTTTGGTGTCTACGACGACATGAAGGTTATCGAATACCTAGAGTTTTTCGCTGCGGCCTACCGAATTACGGGACCGGCACGGCGGAAGCGCTGTGACGAGATGCTGGAAATTGTCGATCTGGATTTTAAGCGCGACGCGTTTGCCAATACACTCTCGCGCGGACAGACCCAGCGACTTGGACTGGCCAGAGTGTTGTTGCATGATCCACAAGTATTGCTTTTGGATGAACCACTCAGTGGGCTTGATCCGCGCGCCCGGATCGAGATGCGGAACTTGCTTCGTAAGCTGGGTCAGACAGGAAAAACGATCATTGTCTCCAGCCACATTCTTCCCGAGCTGGCTGATATCTGTAATAAGATCGGGATCATCGATCGCGGCGTGATGAGCGTATCAGCCGAGGTGTCTGAGGTGATGAAACAGGTCCGCGACCGCACCATTTTGCACATCGGCGTTGCGGAAAAAGAAGACGAGGCAAAAAGCGTTTTGCAAGACCATGCGTTGGTCGATTTGGTAACGCAGGGCGACGGATTTTTGGTAGCGACGTTAATCGACAATACGTCAGATTATTCAGGTATCCCGACAATATTGGTGCAGGAGAACTTTCGCATCACCCTGTTCCAAGAAGAAGAGATCAACCTTGAGTCAGCATTTATGGCGCTGACTAAAGGCACGGGAGCGAATTTTTGAATGAGTTTCGCAACGAATTGTTTTAACAATAATCATCGAGGTCTCTCAGATCATGGAACTCAATTTTTCAATGTCCGAATCGGATTGCATTGTGTTTTCTGAGGAATACCATCGTAATTCTCCAGTACATCGACGAGCTCGAACGCGCGCACGCTGGACGGTTCCGATCATCTTTTCGATCTTTATGGCGATTTCTTTCGCGCTTAGTGGGCCTACGATAATCGCTACAGTTTTCTTTCCAATCATCATTGGGTGGATAACTCTGTACCCCAAGAGATTTGATACTCTCGTACGAAACAATATTCGCAATCGCTTGAAAGAGTCGTCCCATTCGAAAACCTTCGGCGAATATCAGGTAGAGATCAACCAAGATGGAATTGTTTCCACCGGGCCCACTGGGCGATCAGAACATACGTGGGCATCGGTAGATCGTATCAATCTGACGCCAGACTATTTGTTTGTGTTTTTTGCTGGGTTGAGCGGACTCCCGATCCCGATTAGTCAAATCGGTCCTGACCACGCAAAGGCAGCCTACGATCTGCTTGAATCACACCTTGCCAACGTGGCTTAGATTCGATGCGTTTGTTTTAAAACCGAATCTATGCGCCTGCAGAGTACAACTTCATTCAACGTGAACGCCTAGTCGCTACGCGATTTCACGTATTCTCGATCTTCTTCTGAGAGACTGTTTAGCGGAACTTCTATTTCCTTGACCTTGGTTCTCAAACGCACTTTTCCTTGGTCAACGCCAAGCAATATTCCAACCACAGAGAATTTTCCGTTGCTCGATCTCCATGTGCGCGGTTCTTCTTTTGCTTGTGTCTCAACGGTCTCGGATTCATCGTACTCAATCTCAGATGTAGCGGGCGCCGGTAGGGGCGATTCGGCCATCATCATTTTTGCTTTGGCTTGCAGTCCGTTAGTGCCTGAATCCTGTTCCAGTTTCTTCCAAGTCTCCTCGAAAAACGTTTGCAAGCCCGAAAATCCTGAAAACGCCTCGTTGATTTTTTCGATCACTAACGCTGCTTGGTCAGCTGTTTTTTTGCTCCTCTTCACCGATTTGAGCTCGGCTGCGACCATCTTTCGAGCTCTATCAAGCAGTTTCATTGCGTGCTTGTCGATCTTTGAGCCAAGACTTGGTGGCGTTAGCTCAATTCCGGTCAGCGCGCTTAGTTTGTTGAGCTCAATTTCGCTGGCCGAGCCAGTTTTGGGTGTGTGAGTCCGATAGACATTTGACAGCACAATCGCAGCCTCCAACGGTTTCTTCGACGTTAAAAGTGTGCGGAGCTGTTTGTTGACTTCGTCGGCGTTTGTGAGCTCCACCGAAGGGCGAGCGATGCGCCCGGTAGTGGCGATTCCCTGCACTAGGAACTTTTTGAAGTCGTCGTCAACTTTGATCCCTGAAGTTCCATTGCAACCAGCAAACACCACTTCTCCAGTTGGAGCGAATACAAACAGAGTGGGTTTGCCGATGCGGCTGGGTACATTTTCTTTGCCTCCGGCTGCAGAATCAAAAACGTCATAGAACTCGTCGGTACCGAATTCCATCTTCATTGACACATACTGCGTCAGTAGCAGTTGAACCGTTTCATCCGTCGTGATGGCTTTAACGGCTGCTTTGCAACGCGGTCACGTCTCGGTAAATCCTAACACCATCAGTGGCCGACCGCTCGACGCGGCTTGGTCGGCTGCTGCGTTAAACTGCATGTATTCGAGTTTTGCAGTTTGCTCAGTCTGGCCCCAAAGAAGGGAGGAGCAATATAAGGAAAGCGTAAGGACAACGCCGATCGACAAAGCAAAGATCCTTCGGCTGAACAATTGCATGATTGAAGTCCCCGAAATTAAATGGTCGGCACTTTGCTCCAACTCGAGTTCAGCTGACCGAACGTGGCTTGCAAAGTGCTTTTTTCGAACAGGAGAGTCGATCGCATTTCTTGCACTGGTGAGTTGCGATTAGCTCGAAACGTGCTTGGTTACGCTTCTTGCACTTCTTCTTTTTACACTTCTGCTTGCACAGAGTCTTCATTGCTTGCCTCGCCACTAAGATGGGACGTGGACACCGAGGAGCACTAAAGTACACCGGTGGTCACGACGTTGACACCAATACGCGCTCAATGCGATTGGTGAATTACCTTGCGTGGCTGGCGGAATCTAGCTGATTTCACTAGATTGTGGAGGCTTGCTGCGAGTTAGGCAATTTGGATGATGGAGCTTTCGCTACTAAACAGTTTAAGCGAAACCTCGGTTAAACCGAAACCCTAAATCGCGGTGTTTAATAGATCGGCACTTTTCGGCCAGCCGATATAGACGCTTAATTTACAGAATTCGAAAATCACTTGTCCTTTCGGGGCAGGGCAGACTACCCCAAGAGTCAATCATGCAATCAAAAACCGTCGAAGCCGCGCTCAACCATCAAATTAACGAGGAATTACAGTCAGCCTATATTTACCTAGGTATGGCCGCAGAAGCTGACCGACTGGGACTGCCGGGCTTCGCAAATTGGTTCAAAATGCAGTACCAAGAAGAACTAGCCCATGCCGACAAGTTTTTCAATTACATCCTAGAGCGCGATGGCGAGGTAAAATTGGAATCGCTGGACGCCCCTCAGATTAAAGATGCGACGCCGCTGAGCCTGTTCGAGAGCGCATTGGAGCACGAGCAACACATCTCGGCATGTATTTTTAAGCTGAAAGATTTGGCAAGGGCCGAATCGGATCACGCAACGGATGTCTTTCTCGAATGGTTTGTCACCGAACAGGTCGAAGAAGAAGCCAACGCGCGTGGCGTCATCGATCAACTCAAGATGATCGAAGGCAACAAGAACGGTTTGTTTATGATTGATCGTGAATTGGCCGGGCGACAACCCGAAGCAGATGAGTAAGTTGGGAATTAGGAATTTTGTCCTCATTCATTTCTAATTCTTATATCGCGTCTGGTCCACGCTCTCCTGTGCGGATGCGAATGCAGTCTTCTAGAGGAACGACAAAGATCTTGCCGTCGCCAATTTCGCCTTCTTCGCCAGTGCGAGCTGCTTCCTGAATCGCGTTAACGGTGGGTTCAGCGAATTCGTCATTGACTGCGATCTGAAGCTGCACCTTACGCCGCAGATTGAGCGCGATGTCATCGGTCCCGACAATGTCCTGTTTGCCGTGCTGGCGTCCGAATCCTTGACAGTCCATGATCGTCAAGCGGAACACTTTGACTTTGCTGAGCGCGATTTTTGTGGCTTCCAGCTGGTGAGGCTGAATGATGGCTATGATCAGTTTCATACCTGTAGATTCTAACGAACGAACATATAAACGGAGTAGCCTAGGTAGATCGCCAGCATAATGCCGCCCTCGACACGTGAAATGCTGCGGTGGGTCCGCATCAAGATCATGGAAAGAACGACCGTCAGCAGCATCACTCCAAAATCCATCATGTTCACGTTGACGATTTTTATTGGCCAAACGGATGCAGTGATGCCTCCGACGGCCAACAGGTTGAAGATACATGATCCCACGGCATTGCCAACGACGATGTCGCCTTCCCTTCGCCACGACGCCATGATGCCAGTTGCCAATTCGGGCAATGACGTTCCAAAAGCAAACAGCGAAAGCGCGATAATGGCTTTGGGGACCGACAACATAATGGCAAGTTGCTCGCCGCCAGCGACCAATCGATCGGCGCCAAGCATCAAAGCCGCGATGCCGACGACGATCAAAACTAGATCTTTGGCGATGTCTTTCATGCCGCCTTTTTGGGCCGCTTCGATTTCTTCGGGGGAAAGGACTTCGTCCAGATCGCCGTCATCCTCGGTGCTGGGCGTGCGCCGCGCGTCGTAGATGCTGTACACGACATAGGCCACGATCCCAACGAACAACAGGATGCCCTCGATCCGTTCAATGAATCCCCCGTACGCCATCGCAACAAATACCAGCGACGCAACCAGCAAGATATTCATCTCACGCCTGACGATTTGTTCGTGGATCTTCAGCGGAAACACCATCGCCGAGACGCCCAGCACCATCAGAATGTTGCAGATGTTAGAGCCGACTATGTTGCCGATCGCAATGTCGCCGCCGCCGGGTTTAAAGTTGGCTTGAAGGCAGACCAGTAACTCCGGAGCACTTGTGCCAAACGCAACGACGGTCAGTCCAACCACCAGAGGTGAGACGCCAAACTTCAGGGCGACGGAGGCACTTCCCTTGACCAGCCACTCGGCCCCGAAGTAAAGCAGCACCAAACCGAGCGCGACCCAACCAAGGTTCAGCAATATTTCCAATGGACTCTACCTGAAGAAGATGACGAAAACTGCGGCTCAACCCGCTTCGCCACCAGCGTCTGCTGATGGCACAAGGGGAGCATTGTATCCGGGATCGTTTTCGACGAAACAGGCCACATTTTGCTGATAATGTGGGCGGTAGCGAGGTTTTTCGAGTACTGCGCATCATTCCTATCCGCAGAATTGTTCAACGGACAGAAATGTATGTTGCACATTGTGCCACAAACTACCGGCGCGGATCGAAGGAGTTATCATCGATGCTTTCAGCCACCTCGTAATCAGGAGCCGACAAAATCGATTTGGTGGCTGCTTCCCCAAGGTTTTCAAAACTATTCGCTTGGTAGCTCGGGAAACTAGAGGATGTGCCACTCTGGCCGGCGAACTGTGCCCGAGGTGAAGTCAGGGGGCCATCGATCGAAGTGGGGATTTTGCCTTTGCGAGGAAGGACGTCCATTTCAGCGAACGTGATAGGGCTGGTGGTCTTTCTAGAGAACCAAGTTGTTGGTTCGGCGAACTTTGGCTTCGCCCAAGTCGTGTTCATCGACGGTAATGTTATCCCCTCTGGCGCCTTGAGCAGTGACGGCTTTTTTAATAGAGACGTCGCCTTAACTGTCATGCTTTTGGCTTTACCCCAAGCGGAAGTGTCTACTGATCGCAGTGGCTTGACGCGCTGTTCAAATTTCTGACCAAGGTTTTGCCCATACGATTGGATGGCTTCGCTAGTAGACTCAAGAGCAGCATTGCCTGCAGACAGTTTATCTTGCATTTGTTGCCGGGTGATTTGATTGCCTTGCTCGTCAAGGTAGATCGTGTCCCCTACGGGCTGGGCGTTGCTGGCAATATTGGTTGCACTTTCGACAGTGCTGCTAAATGATTCTCCGATCCTTCCCCTAAATTGTTGCGCCGAGGTTGAAAGACGCGACTGAGTTTGGGAAACGGCAGGCGATGCAGTTTGGGCGGCTCTTGCGGAACTCCAAGGAAACGCTTGGCGAGCGGGCGCCTGAGCTTGTGCGGTCGGCGCGGCAGCACATGCTGCTGTCAAGGCGATCAATGTCGGGATAAAAGTGCTCGTACGTTTCATCAAATTTCTCCGGTTCATTCCGCCAAGGGGCGGTTTGCCAAAAATCGTTTGTGTGGACTGGGGTTTGGCGGTCAATGAGGAGCATCCAGTAACGAAAATTGGCTTACGCCGCGTTGTGTTACCTGACACTGTCGTACTGACGGTATCGGAAGGGAATGTCGTGCGGGATGAAGGGGCGTTTTCGAATACAGGTTGCTCCACCTGTTCCGATTATGCGAGTCGCACCCAAAATCGGGGCAGTAATTTGACCTTCCCAAAGTGGCAAAAAGCGGCAATTGGGGCCGGTAATCTGCGCAATCGGTAAAGCTTCACCGATTGTTTGGGACAGATGAAGGCGTTTCGACTTCACCGGTTGATGGGCCCTACTTCTGCAGCGGCACTAGTTTCGAACTTTCGCCCATCAAGCCGACGGCTTTTGAGCCAGATCGGTCAATTGCAAACGGGCCGACGCGTTTGTCCAGTTTCAGCATCAGCACCGAATCGGGGCTGGCGGACAAGCGTCTTTCGGGAGTGAAGGCCTTGTCATAGATAGCCTTCTTCGACAAACGCACTTCGTCAATCTGTCCCGAGAACGCGCGTGTCGGGAGATTGCCTTTGTCGGGATCGGCACCGATGTAAAGTGACAAATCGTTCTGTCGGCGTTCGCCTTTGCCGGCAGTTTTTCCGACCAGTTGTCCCGCTACAAACAATGTCACATTCCGGCCATCAAAAACACCGGCCACATGCGTCCATTTGCCGACGGGAAGTTTCTCTGTCGCTTTTGCCGAAACGTATCGCCCGCCTAAATGGACATCGAACTGGGGAACGCCTTCGTCGGAGAACATCGCATACGCGCTGTTTTGGGTTTTTGCGACGATCGCCGAATAACCTGAGTGAGATTTTGGTCTGACCCACGCCTCAAGCGTTATCGGGCCGTCCGGCAGATCGAAGTCGTCCGAACGTACCTCGACCACCGAATCAGGGCCTTCAACTTCTAGTGCACGCTCAACAACATCGGTGAAGAAGTCGGCTGGCAGTTCTCCTAGCTTCAGTTTCAGCGTTACTGACTGTTGGGGTAGCTTTACGATTGTGTCTTCACCAATGAGTTCTGGAGTGAATATAACTTGGGGGAGTGAAGTGATTTCCTCTGTGCCTGAAAACCTTTTGACGCGGAAATTCGTCTCGTACGACTGGCCACTTTTGATTTTGACGTGTTGGTGGTCTAGCGTTGTTCCCCAGCCAGATCCAGATTCGGTGTCGAAGGCCAGCGTGCCACGCACTGTTCGCGCCGAACGGTTCTTAATCTTCAGCGCCACCTTGCCCGAGCAATTTCCATCGCTGGCAATCACCAGCGCTTCGCTAGTCTGGACGGGGCGCACTGAACGGGCTAAATCGACTTCCGCTAAGAATTCGGGTGTGAATTGCTTGGGATCGAACACCGCTCCGACGGGAATCGCCGAGACGGAAAAACCCCTTTCGCGGACCGAGACCATGTTCACATGGTGTAAATATCCTGCGTCGGGAATATCCCCATGCAGAAAACCACCGGTTGTCGCGAGAGTGTAGTACTCGATTCCGTCGTCGTCCGGTTTGTCGAAGCGCATTTGATGAATGTGGCCCGCGAAGACAGCCTTAACATTGCCGGCGTCGGAGAGTTTTCGGTGGACAACGTCCCAGTTGCCACCTTTGTAGCCCCGACCAATCCAGCGCGGGTGATGGGTGAAAACGAAGATCTGGTTGGCACCGGAGAGTTTATTGAGTGACTGATCAAGGAAAGCCAACTGGTCCTTGGACATCATTTGCAAGCCAAACTCGTTGAAGCCTTTTTTATTCGTTTTCGGATCGCCTTCGTCGGAGTATAGGACAATGAAGCCAGTTTTCTTGTGCTCGAACGAATACCACAGCGGACCAAAATGTTCTTCGTAGTTTGATTCGTGATGGCCTTGAGGAGTGTTTTTCCCCACCCAATAAATATCGTGGTTGCCGGCCACTGGATACCAGCTCATATTCAGCTCGGCCATAATGGATTTGTATTCTTCCATTTGCTCCATCCACTCGGGGCGCTCGCTGTAGCCTTGGATCAGGTCGCCGACGGTCATCACGAGATCCGGATCGATCAGGTTGGTATCCTTAACCGCTTGGCGAAGAACTTTAAGCCCCGCGGGCACACCGCCGGTTCGATCACCGTAGATGAGGAAATGAAACACGTCCTCCGACGCCGGGGGAATCAGTGTTTGCGCTCCTTGGGGCACCGGGCGTGTCGTGGTGACTTCTCTGGTAACCGCCACAGCTGGTGCTTGAGCCCAAGTCAGCATAGTGGAGTGAGAGATGACGACTGCAAACAGAATGAGAGCAGGCAAAACAGTGTTTGAGACGTTTGATCGAGCCATCGAGATATTACCTAGCAGGATATTGGGACGCCTTTAAGCATAAGAAATAGCCGTCGCCTCGCTAGGAAGCCTTCACAGACTTTTCACATGTTTTGTGGAAAGCACCGCTTTCGAGTCTCGAATTGCACAGTCGTTCATTTGGCCTAAGGGGTCGGCCTCGCAAACCCAAGCGGTTGGACACAAAAAAAGGCCTCGCAAGAATATGTTTCAAGCGAGGCCTAGTTGATCTAGCATTGCAAAACGCAACTTTTGTCGACTGGGAAACAGCGGAACCTGATACCCGTTGCCGCTCTAGCCGGCTTGTAGGATAGCGATGAACGCAGGGATGTCATCGAAGTCCACATCCAAGTCGCAATCGCAATCAGCTTCGGCTAGGAACATACCAGATTGCAGTACA
>CAZDBE010000071.1:14529-19742 GCA_964503675.1 uncultured Pirellulaceae bacterium
AACGCTGGGATATCTGCGAAGTCGACAACTCCGCTCATGTCGACATCGCCCTTAATCGTTGTTGCTGCTGCCGCTGCGGTGAACACAAGGTTGTCGTAGAGAATTCCAGAACCGTTATCATTTTGGCACTGAGTATTGAAACCAAATTCCAACAACTGGCCGTCGAAGCTAGGGTCGATAGTCAATGTAACTTGGCCTTGTGCCCAAGTCGCCCCGTCAGCATCAGTTGTCTCAAATTCATCCTCTACGAGTGTGAAGAATGTCTCGTCGAGTTGGTTGAGAACTCGAACGAACGCAAACGAATTGGTGTTTCCCGTTGGGCCAAAGTCAGTAGTGCCGTCAAAATTTCTTTTGAATTCGAAATCAAAAGTCACAGTATCGCCCACACTGGCGGTTGTAATAATCTGCTGTCGAAGAACACGGTTTTCTACGTAATTCGTAGTTCCATCGTGGGCAATTCGTTCGCCGTAGTCGCTAAAAATGTTTAGATGTTGAAGGCCTTGGTCTCCTGTACCTTGATTGGGAACGATAGATGAGAAGGCAGGGTTGGTGGCGCTGTTGGGTGCTGGGAAATTTCCGTAGAAGAATTGAAATTCTCCGATCGCATCAGGGTTACCTAGAAAATTCAGTCCATTAACCACCCAACCATCCATATCCAAGTCAGCTTCACCGCCCATAACGCCAACCGCAGTCAAGTCCTCGAAGTCTTGGGAATAATCTGTCAACTGAGGCTCTGCAGGCGCTTGTCCGTAAGAAGCGGTAATGGTGAGAACGGCCAAACAGATGGCTGAAAAAAATGAGATGGCTGAAAAAAATGATTTCAATTTCATGGTGTCTCTGTTCTTAAAGGTAATAATGGAAAATCGACTACCACTGGGTTCAACGACCCTCGGTAGAACAAAAGGGTGGGAGCGGTTTCAGGGCGTGGGATTATTCTCGGTCGAACAAGCCAAGTCAAGGCATTTAGTGGAGTATCCCAAACCTTTAGGTTTATTCGAGTGGCTAGAAACCTAAATAGTATGGCATCTAACGGGGCTTCCCCTCTCGCGGTATTCACGCTCGGGTGGGCTGTTGGTAGCTGTGATGGGGCCTTTATGCTGTTACGGTTGTCCTACGCCGTTGTGCTCAAAAGGGGGCCACATCGTTTCAGCGTCCAGTTTATCTTTGTCGGGCCGTGATTTTCCCGATTCGTTCATCTGGCACAACCGATCCCCTGCGAGAGTGCTGAACTGAGTTTGGATCAGCGGGCCGATCAAGGCGCGGCGAAAGTACGTTTTGGCAAGTTCAAGATTGCCGCGTTGCCGAAATTCCTCTCCTACCAAATAACACATTGTCGCTCCGCCGGTTGCAGTCCGGAAGTCACCAACGGCTTGATCAATTTTGAAGCTCATCATGTCTTCTAGCGGCTCATCCTGCTCCGCATTTAACAGCTCCAAAAAGACTGCGTATCCGTTGTTGGCTCTTCCTTGTTCCACCAGAGTCTCGATCGCCGGTTGATACTTGGCAATTGCTTCGGATCGCAGTTCGGGGCCGATCAGGTGAATCATCATCAGTCCGTCAACGGGGACGAACTCCCGACCGATGGCTTTGCTTAAAGCTGCCATCGCCTTTTCGGGTTCATCGTCGAGCATGGCGAGGACAGCGCGCGTGCGGTACGAGAAGTACTTCTCACTTTCAGGCGAAGCTTCCAAACGCTGTCTTGCTTCGTCAAGGCTCCCCCGACCAGTGCGACGACACCACAGATACCATTTCTCACGGGCGTCAGGATACATTTGCGAAATTCGCTTCACCATCGCTTCTGACTCATCCCACTGAGCCAGCGATTCAAGGATTTTGCTGGCGTCGAGCATCGCCCAGCCAGCGTTAGATTCGGCGGCTTGCAAAGCAAAAGGTTTGGCTTCTTCAAATTTCCCTTGAATGCTTAATCCTAAAGCCAACGACAACTGAAGCCTCGCATGGCTACGCCTCTCGTTTTTCGTGGAAGCGATTCCGTACTCAAGCTCTGCCTGCCACTCTTTGAAATTGCCGACGCTGTAGTAGGCCGAGGCCATTCGACGGGAGTCGTTGTGGCGGGGGAGAATTTCGTTTCCAGCCTCGTAGCATCGGAGTGCTTCTTGGTGGTCTCCGCGTGAGGCATAGAGCAAACCAAGATGTGACCAAGACGCAGGGTCCGTTCGGATTTTAGCTTCCCAAGCTGCCATCTGTTCTAGGGTTACGTCTTGTGCGTCTTTCTTGTGGGCGCCGATCGCTAGCCGGTTGCCAAGTTCACTGCCCGGGATCACATAGGAAACGTGTTTTGCAAACTCGGTAGGGTTCCAGATGCGCGAGTTATCCCAATTTGGTCCGACCGTATTGATGCGTTCTGCAAATCCGCGTGCCGAATAATTCATCGATGCGGATTCTACGATCGAGTGGCGAATGTCTTTGCCAGCGCTGTCTTTTGAGTTTTTTAGATTGCGTAGCAGATGATGGTGGTGCCAACGGATATCACGGATCCGCATTTTGGCGATGATACGATCGTACCTCTCTTGATCCTCGTCGTTATAGTAGAACAGGCTCTTCAGGAGGCCCACGTAGCGATGTTTGCCAAGGAACTTCACCATCGCGGAGAGAGCTTTTGATGCATCGTCGACCGTCTCGCGGCAGAGGAAATTGAATTGCTCGTACATCGTATTGAACTGCTGTTCTTCGACTAAAAACGCGAGGGCCGACCAAGACAGCGAGCGCGCACGATGACGGACTTTCAGGCTATAATCCGATGAGATTGCACGCAGCGTCTCACTGACCAGCTTCGGCTTACCAGTGAACTCGCCGTTGTACCCCTGCACAAACACCATGCCTGCGTCTTGCAGATCGTAGAGGTTTGTTTCTTTTATAATGCGTACAACAGGCTTCGGCATGCCTGTTACCTTCGACAGGCTACGCGGCAGTTGATTGTTGAATGCCTCGGTTCCTTTGGTGCTGCTCAGGTATCGATGCTCATCGGAGTAGATTCGTTTTGCTATGTCTGTGTAAACACCAAAGGCCGATGGAATCTGATCCATGGTTTCTTCGGCAACCTCTAAAGTGGGTTGTGCGTATCCGTAAGCATCGACTTGTTGGAAGTGCATCAATCTGGCCCAGTCTGCCGACGGCGACTTGCTACCCGCCAGATTCAATAGACCGTCAGAATCCCAGTTCAACGCGGGCCGAATAAACTCAGCCCAGCCGGGCGGTTCGTGTTCCTCTTGAAGTTTCGGAATTTCCGCGTGCGCGTTGTGGTGAATCCCCGTCAGCGTTTGGGCGTGGAGCCAATGCCACAGGGCGAGAGTTTTAGCCTCGTCATTGGGGGAGGCTGCCTGTATCCGCCTGCAATAGAGAATTGCCCGTGCGGCGTAGGCGTCGGTTGCTGCAGAGAAGAAGTGGTTTGTTAGCAGTGAAAGGTTGCCGTAGGCTCGGACTAAGAACCCCGTCATGTCTTTTGAGCTACCGTGCTTCTCAATGGTTTGGTGGACGTTGCGTGCGACACTGAACTGGGAAACGGCGTCAACTTTTGCGAGGCTGCGGTCCCATGATTTACAGAGCGTTTTAAATCGTTTTGGCTCCGAAGGTTCCGGTGCGGTCGTAGACTTCACGCCCGCCTGCTTCAGCGCATCGACAAAGTCGGTTCGGGAGGCTTTCTCCATTTCGATGCTCGCGCTTCTGTATTGCTGCCAAGAACCGCCTTCGTACTGATAATTCTTCTCCCACAACGGCGCTTGATCCCACAGTTTCTCAATGTTGATTTTTGCTGGATTGACCGCATATAGCCGCACTTGCCACTTGTTGTCCCAGTTCGAACGAATCAGCGGCGCTACATGAATGACTTCAATTCCGTTGGCTCCCGAGCCAGTGGGCCAGCTTTCTCCGATGGTCTGACCACGCACGGAGATACGAAGCTCTTGGGCTGCCGCGATTACAAATGCCTGTCGAGCCAACTCCCTTGCCAAGATTGTCGTGTTGTGTTTCTTGTCGAAGATCTTCTTCCCAGTCGTGTATGGAAAACGTTCGGTGTGAAGGCAGAGGATTTGTTTGGGGGGCAAATTCTGTGCCTTGACACTCGACGAAACAAGAAAGCTTGAAAGAAGCAAAATCGTTAGAGAAACACGTTTTATGAAAACCTGACGTGGCGAGGAGAGATTGGTCATGGTCGGCTATCGGAAGAAGGATTTAGCGGAAGTTGGTGCCTTCGATGGCCGCAACGATTCAGTCGTGGCCTTCGCATTCAGTATACAACTAGGCGCACGATGTAACGCGCGTGACGCAACAGCAGTCGCTTTGGCCCCGCTTGCTAGGCCCAAGGAAGACCGGAATTCCGAAAATCGGGCTCTGAGCCGGATTTGGCTGTTGGCTGACCTGAATATGGACGAGTGAAAGCCTTTATAAAATGAGGCGTTCGTTTGGGGTATCAACCGAATTCTCGCGAGTATTGTGTTGAAAATCCGTGCCAGGCCGCTGTTCCCAGAAATCGGGACGGTGGTGCGAACCCTAGCCGGTCGGTCGCGGTCTGAACCAATGGCCGCAAAATGACGGTCGTTAGTGAGAATTTATGCTGGTCTGGGTATTGGTAACGAATCCGGCCAAAACGGGAGAAATCCATATTGCCAGTAAAAAGTAAATCTCTATAGTACGTCCTTTCAAAGATTGAACATTTGCCATCGTAGCTCAGTTGGGAGAGCAGCGGTTTTGTAAACCGCAGGTCGTGGGTTCGAGCCCCTCCGCTGGCTCTTTTTAGACAAAGAGTATTTTGAGCGTTCGAAAGACGCCGAGTAACGATTCTTTCGCAAGATTGAATCGTTTGACACGATAAAGAGGAAAATTTCGGGAGGGTACCGAAGCGGTCAAACGGGACAGACTGTAAATCTGTTGGCTTAGCCTTCGCAGGTTCGAATCCTGCTCCTCCCACTTTTCACTTTCAGGCGTCCGCTTTGGGCCTGGCGATAAACGCTAACCGGATCGACTAAGACGCGATAGGCCCTTTTTGTGGTCTTTCCTCGGACTTGTCGGCACTCTGGTCGCAAGCATCTCCAGACTCTTGACGAGCCCTGATTGAATCGGAGTCAGGCCGGATAAAGGCCAGATCAATATAGCCGCCCGGCTCGATGCTCATGAAGCCCGCGGGCACGCCCTCCACCTCGGCCACCGCCACATGCAAAGGCGCCAGGCGCGCGGCCCAGCTATCGCCCTGCGGCGGC
>CAZDBE010000072.1:0-19694 GCA_964503675.1 uncultured Pirellulaceae bacterium
TATCGACGCAGCTCCGGTCGCTCGTTCCGCAACCGTAATTTCACGGTGGCAATCTTCAGTGGCTGAAGCGAAACGAATGTCTGCTCACGCTTGACGGCCTCGACCTCGGCCAATTCCTGCGAATCGACCAATTTCACCGTCATGCGACCAACGTATTTTAAGAAACTGTCGGCACCATTGTACGCCTGAACTTTTTCATCCCAGTGAACATGCTTCTGGACAGGAAGTCCTTTGGCAATATCCCAGACGATCGTACCTTTGATCATCTTTTGCAGAATCTTAGATCGAACCGTGTGGCTCTTGATGGGTGTGAGGACTTCGGTTCTGAACGAAATGTATGCCTTTCCGTCCTTTACTTTTCGAAACTCGTAGCATCGACGAGCCTTCAAATTTAGATTGGCGCCATTCTCGTTGGACGATTGGAAGTTCAGGGGCACGTTCCAGCGATGCCTGATCGCAATCGGTACCTTTGGCAACGGAATCGTCACATCGCCGGTCGAAAAGTCCGTTGAAACAAACTCCGATTGGCGATCAAGAACTTCTCCGTTGGATTCTATGGTAATCCGTGAACGCTGCTTACCGAGGGTTTCGGCGAGGCTCGTATACTCGTCGGGAACCTTCACTGCCGTCCGGCTATCGTACAGCGCGGGCTCTTCCTCACCCACCTTTTTCCACGATTTGACCGCTTCAATAGAATTGGTAAAAACCATCTGACCATTGCTTTTGTTGACGTCTGTCACATTCCAGGTGCTGAGCGTTTCGACGCGCGCCGAGGCCTCTTCGGTGGTGCCGCTGATCTGGGTTTTCGTGGTCGTCACGTGTTCAACTTTCCACGAAAGTGTCTGCCCTTCCTCAAGGCGATATCGCAAGTCATAGGTCGCGCGCGAGCCAAGTGAGTCGGCGACTCGATCGGTGGCGGCACTGACCTTTGCACCAAAATCACCGGCAGGTTCAGTAATTTCGGGCTGTTGGGTAAATCCAACCGACGGCACTGCTACCGCGAGAATTTGGGCAGCAATAATTAACAGAATCGCGGGAAAGTTTACTTCGCGCGAATTTCGACAGCGTTTGACAACAATTTGAACTATCACTTCTTCGCTTCCTTACGAAAATTGTGAAACAAGGCAGGGCAGGGGCCCCGTCCCCTCATCCTATTTTTTAAACTCGCCGTTCCAGCCAAGCTTCTCCCGGAGCGTGCAGTAGTAATTATTGTCCGTAACCTCGATCAATTGAAAGACCGATTTGTCACGAACCACCCGGATCCGGTCGGTGGACTCCAGTTTTGTGATAGTTTGCCCGTCCAAAACGACGGAAGTCGAGGCATTTGGACGAGTCACAACAAATTCGTAAACCCGATCTGCCGAATCAATCACCGGTCGCACGCTCAACGTGTGTGGGCTGATTGGTGATATCACGAACGCTTGCAGATCTTTTCGAAGAATTGGACCACCTGCTGACAAGTTGTGGGCTGTCGACCCAACTGGCGTGCTGATGATCAGTCCGTCGCAGTTATATGAGGTGGCAAGTTGTCCATCGACGTACAGGTCAATCATTTGAATGTTGAACGGCGGCCCACCCAAAATCGCGACCTCATTGAGCCCCACATTCTCAGAGATTTTCTTCTCCCCACGAAACACCTGCAGGTTAAGCATCAAGTGATCGATGAACTTGTATTTGTTTTGTGCGATTGCCTGGAGCGCCGCACCGAGCGCCTCCGGTCGAATATCGGCCAAAAAACCAAGCTTGCCAAGGTTCACACCGAGGACAGGAATCTGGTTATTTCCTAGTAGCTTCGCCGCGCGAAGAATTGAACCGTCGCCGCCGAGCACGATGGCAAAATCGGTCTCCGCTGTACTTATTGAGTCCGAGAAATCTGAATCCTCGCCAACAATATCGACGTGCTGCTCGATCACCAGACGCAGTTTCGCGACCTCGTCTGCCAAATGCGGGCGATGATCGACCGAGCTAAGCAGAAACACGCGCGGTCGGGTTTTCGAATCGAATTTCGTAATGTTGCTGGACATACGCTGATTCTAACCCGTTTCGACATTCCTAGCACGGTATAAATCAGTGAACCACCGACATGGCGGAAAACTCACCGGTCGCAACCGACTTAATCTTTTGCGTGTCAGCCACCGAACCGTGCGTGGCTTCGCAAACGCTTTGTACGTAGGCTTCTAATTCTGACGATTGTCCTTCGACAATCATTTCCACGCTGCCATTATCCAAGTTCTTTACCCAGCCGGTTACCGCGTGATGACGCGATTGCTGGACACAGGTATAGCGAAAGCCTACGCCCTGAACCCGGCCTGAGAAATAGACATGCCAACGAACGTTCATGATGGGAAATACTGAAAGTGTTCTTTAAAGGACTAACCCGACGGGTACGCGAGGCGCGCGCCACGCGTCTGGTTAGTCTGTCAATGTTTGCGTGGTGCCTGAGTTACTTCCGTAGCTCGCGCGTGATTTTGCCGAATGCTTCACGCATTTTCGCATTCTCAAATGGGCGCAAGTCGGGCACGGTCAAATTTGCAATCGAATCGAAGGCGCGGCGACTGGTCGAAAGCAGGTTCGCCAGATCTTTGGACAACGAAACCGTCTTGTAAGTGTTTGCGGCAGTAAGAATATTCTTACGACATTCCAGATTCGCCATCATCATCTCGTGCTTCTGCTGGGATAAAACTTGTTTGTACAACTGCGTCGCTTCGAACGCGGTTTGGTTGCTGTAGATATTGTTGTTCAACACCTGGGCGTTGCCACCTGCCTCAATTGATTTCTCTGCATGAGCGATGTTCTTTTGTGCCGCTTCGGCAAACTCATCGAGTTTCGGATAGTAAACCACATCCACGTTTTCGACGAATTTGTTCTGCAGGCGATCGATCGTCTTGAGCAGCATCAAATACACGCCATAGTATTTCTTGGCCGCTTCGAGGTCTTCGCCCGTTTTCTCGGTCAGTTGTTCCAGTTCCAACGCGAACGCTTTGGCGTTGTCAAAAATGATCGACACTCGGACAAACTCGTCACCGGTAATGGATTCCAACAGCAAATCAATTTTCTCTTCATCCAGATCCATACCGATCCGTTTCAGTTCTGACACTAAAGCCTGCTTTTCGCCGGCAATACTCAGTTCCAAACCCTCGATCCCTGATTTGGCGGAATCGATCTTCTTTTGGTACCCGCTTTTGGTCACCGACAGCGGGTTGTAGGTTTTGTCTGGCGCCGAAATCTTTTTACGTTGATAAAGAGTGATGTTCTTCCGTTGGGCCGCCATTTTTTTCCGTAGCTCACCAATCCGGATTCGTCGATCCGAAATACTCGAAAGCCCCAACGCTTCGGCTGCAACGTCCAGATATCCTTCAATCTTTCTCTCGTGCGACTCCTTGTTCGCGCTCAAGAAATCATAGAACCTCAGCTCCTGCTCCGCTGGCAACTTCTCTTTGTCGTCAAAGAACTCCAACGCTGAATCAAGTGCTCCATGTGCTTCTTCGAAAAAACGATCGGTCTCGGCTTTCCTCTGCGCAGCAAGTTCTTTGGTCTGAGCGCAAGCGTGACCTGGCGTCCATCCGACAAAACCTATACAAGCAGCAATAACCAACCGCACCATGCCAGTCCCAAGCCCTCTACGGATATAGGTCGGGCGATTCAGCGAAGTCGTTTCAGCGGTATTCATAAAAAGAGTTTCCTGTCCTATTGCTTGAAAGGCCCAAGACCAAAAGAGGGCCATTTCAGTATAGCTTTTTTTAGATAACAAAACGTAACCTTCATAATATCATTCGACCCACAGGCGATAATATTGCCCCTTTTTCTCGATGAATTGAAACCTTTCAGCAAAACCTTCTGTAAGATAGGAGTGATGAATCGTTCTGTGGGAGAAGAAAGATGCTGCGAAGTTCCTGTCCAACCTTTTCGATGAATGCCGTCGCCTGTTTGCCGATAATTGCCTGTGTCTTACCAGCTTTTGTTGGATGCGAAATCTCTTTCAGCGGCTTCACCTACACTGGCCAGACGGCTCAAACCTCTCAACAAGGAACCGTTGGAGACGAAGTAAAGCAAGTGCGAGTCTTCAATCAGTTTGGTGACATCGTCGTCGAACGCGCCCAAGGAGAGGCGGTTTGGAGTTGGGACGGAAAAGTCTGGGCCAGTGCTCAGGAACAGGCCGACCATTTTATCGGCGAGCTCAAGCTGAACGTAGAAACAGACGGCGACGTACAAACTTGGCAGTTGGAACTACCAGCCGATCAAAGCGGGCTCAACGGAGTAGAATCGAACCTAACAATCATGCTGCCCGAATCGGTTTTGGTTGAAGTCAACAATCGCCACGGCAATGTTGGAATCAGCGAGACTGGCAGCGAAGTGACAGTCAACAATGCTCATGGCAACATCAATGTTTCAGAGGTACTCGGTAGTCTGACCGTAGATAACTCGCATGGCAACATCATGGCCAAAGAAATTACGACCGCCACGATTACAGTCAAGCACGGTGACGCAAACATCCAGACCGCAACTGGATCTCTTGCAATCGATAGTGCCCACGGAAGAGTTAACGTGGACTCCGTCACTGGAGAACTGGAGTTTTCGGGCAGTCATAGCGCGTTAAAGGCATCCAACTTGAGCGGCAATGCAAGACTAACCACCGCGCATGGAGATCTCAACGGCAACAACATCGCTGGTAATGTGGTGGCTGAGAACAGGCACGGATCAACCAAAATCGAAACGTACGGCGGCTCAGTACAAATCAGTTCCGAACACGGCAGAGTTGACTTGGACGTTCTAAACGGTGCCTTCGACAAGGTGACGATTCAGAACAGGCACAGCGACATCAACGTTCAACTGCCCCAATCGTCGACGCCCAATATCACGATGAACGTTGAGCACGGCGATGCGAAATCCGAATTTGACAACCAAGCGGCGTCCAGCCAGTTGGTAGAGTTGACCAATCGCCATGGCAACATTCGCGTGAAAAAATCCGCCGCCGCAGAGACGCCGAAAAAGCAAACGGCCGAGGCAGTACCGGTTGGTCAGTAGGGCACGTGTGCTCGTAGAACGCTAACGCCGATCTCTATGTTAAGGCTTGAAGAAGCTACGGATTTCTGTATTTTTCATACCCGGAAAAAAAGTGTAAGACGTACGCTTTTGGGTCGACTAATATATTCAGGTAGACGGAACTAGTTTCATGCAAGGACGGTGATCAAGACTTTGGAGAGCAGTCATGAATCATTCACTGGGCAAAACATCGGCGGCGGTGCGAAATCAAGCCACATCTACGGCACAAGAGCAACGCGAATTCTACCAATCGGCACGTGCGACATGCCAAGAACTATTTACGGTTCGGCCGATGATTTATTGGGTGGACTTTATTCTCTCCGTCACCATCGCTTACGTTTTGGCGAGCATTTATTTGGCGATGTCGATTTCGTCGCCTCTTGCGTGGGGATGCTTCTTTGGCGCGGCAGTTCTGATCTATCGCGCGTCGATGTTCATCCATGAGATTGTTCATCTCCCTGCTGGGGAGATGAAATCATTTCGCCGATTCTGGAATTTTTTCGCCGGCGTACCGATGATGGTGCCGTCGTTTACTTACCAAAGCCACATACATCATCACAGCATCCGACACTATGGGACTGAAAACGATGGAGAATACCTTCCGTTAGCCAGCGGAACGATGGGCGGCGTGTTAGTGTTTTTGGCGCAAGTTTTCTTTCAACCGCTGCTGGTCGTGTTTCGTTACGCGGTCTGGACGCCTATTTCGTTTTGCCACTCCGGACTTAGAAAGTGGACACTCTTGCATGCGACGTCACTGGTGATTAACTTTCAGTTCGAAAACCACAAACGACCTGAAATGCAATCAGCCGAGGATACGTTTTGGGAGCTTCTTACCGTGTTCCGCGTCTACGTGATGTTTGGACTGGTGATGCTGGGAACGATGCCGATCGACCGGTTGCCAAAGATTTACCTCCTCGCAATCTTTATCCTAGCGATGAACCATGTAAGAACCCTTGCGGCACATCGATACACCAGCGACGGATCAACAATCTCGCATCTAGATCAGTTTTTGGATTCAACCAATATTACTGGTGGTTGGCTGACCGAGTTGATCTGTCCGTTGGGGCTGCGATACCACGCGCTACATCATCTGTTTCCAGGGATTCCGTATTACAATCTCGGTGTTGCCCATCGAAGGCTAGTTCAAAACCTACCGACCGACTCGCTATATCACGAGACGGTATATCCCAGTATGAAATCCGCAATTTACGAGCTGCTGGACTCTGTTCAGGCTAATTCAAACCGAGATGCATAACCCGAGATGCATAACTATTCCCCGCAGACGTTAGCGCAGAGCCTAAATCTCGAGGACTGTCTTACAGTTTCTGCAGGTCCGCATTTCTTCAGAGTCGTTGAACTGTTTAGTGATCTCCGCGAGCTTTGTCACAATTTCCTTGGGCTCGTTCAGTTCGAAGTACGCCTCGTGAACGCGTGAATCGCAATTTTCGCAAAACCATACGCAGCCATCTTTTTGACCAGCTTGGCGACTGGTCTCGACCACAATGCCAATCGTGTCAACCGGACGGCGCGGCGAGTGAAGCGTCTTCGCTGGCAGCAGAAACATGTCGCCCTCGGTGATGATGACGTCCTGAATTTTCTCATCGACGACGACTTTGAGCGTAATCGTACCCTCGACCTGATAGAACAGTTCCTCACCCTCGTTGTAGTGAAAATCTCGGCGCTCGTTGGGGCCGCCGACGACCATTACGATCAAATCTTCCGCCTCGGTGTAAATGCACTTGTTACCGATGGGAGGTTTTAGTGACGCGCGATTCTCTTCGATCCATTGGACTAGGTTAAAGGGTTGACGAAACATACTTTGGTTAGTCTCCACAGATGAAACTCGATTTGCTTCCCAGATTGTACGTGCATGCAAGCACAGGCGGTAGCACTTCATGCGGGTAAACAACTCTGCTACCAGCGACGAAACTTCCTTTGGCACAAGACGTTTGGCAAATTTAACCGTAGGCGAAATAGAACCTCACCCTAGCAGATTGTACTTGACGCAAATGCCGCAAACCTCCACACTCCCGCCCCACCTAGACGCGATCAATGGCGCACGTCTGGACCGTCTCCGCAATAGATACTTGAATGAAACCGTTTTTCCACGCAGTCTGGCTCTCGCTACGCTACAAATGGTCAATCGCCGGTGCGGTCATCTGTGCGATCATGATTTCGTTGCTGTGGAGCATGAGCATCACTACGATCTACCCGATCGTGGTGGTCGTCCTGCAAGATGAAACTGCCGTCACATGGGTCGAGGGCGAAATTCGCTCCAGTCATGAGAGCATTGCCGACCTCAATTCGGAAGTCGCACAGCTTCAACAGTCAATCGACAATGCGGCCAATGAAGAAGAAGCCTCGCGATACGCGCTGAAGCTGAACATTAAACAGGACGGACTGAAGAGCCAGATCAAACGGGTCGGCTATTTTGAGACTTCCGTCAAACCGCTGATCGACCGGTACGCGCCCGAGACTGCGTTTGGAACACTTTCTTGGGCGATCGGCTTCCTACTGGTCGTTTCGATCTTGAAAGGCTTTTTCCTTGTTGCCTCGTCATGGTTGACAGCGCGCGTGGCCAGTAAAACCGTGATGGACATGCGGAGAATCTATTACCGCAAAGCGCTCGAACTTGACCAGAAGAAGATTGATGGGATTGGCACGTCCAACATTATTACTCATCTAGCGCACAATATGATGATGGTCAACGGCGGCTTGATGATGTTCTATGGCAAATGCATTCGCGAGCCACTGAAAATGATCACGTGCTTGGTCTGTGCCGCCATGATCAGCATGCCGTTACTACTAATTTCACTGATTATGGTGCCCGCCGGGACGCTGCTGGTGAATTTAGTTTCAGGACGCATGAAGAGCTCAACTCAGTCAGAAATGAAGGGAATGTCGTCCGTTTTTCAGTCGCTGATCGAGACATTCTCCGGCGTCAAGACGGTCAGAATCTTCAATCGTGAACGAACTGAACGCCGCCGATTCAAAGCCTGCGCCGATCTACTGTACAACATGTCGCTGCGGATTTCACTTTATGATTCTTTGCTTAGACCAATCACCGAAGTATTGGGCATTATCTCAATTTCCATCGCGCTGCTGGCGGGTGCATGGCTAGTCCTGAACAATCAGACTCACTTGTTTGGGGATTGGCTGAAAATTACTGACACGCCACTCAAGCCCAACCAGTTGATATTGTTCTACGCGTTGTTGGCTGGTGCCAGCGATCCAGTTCGCAAAATGACAGAAGTGGTCAACGTACTGGTGCGCGGCGGTGCGGCATGTGACAACCTGTTTAAGACTTACGACATTCCACCACGAATCAGCTACCCACGTCCACCAACGCCGATGCCCGAACATCAGCAAAGCATCGAGTTCAAGGAAGTCATTTTCTGCTATAAGCCTCGCCAGCCCGTATTGCGAAAGCTCTCGCTAACGATTCCCTATGGCCAAACAGTAGCCATCGTCGGCGGCAACGGTTCGGGAAAGACCACGCTCGTCAATCTTCTGGCTCGATTCTATGACCCCAACCGTGGCACGATCAAAATTGATGGTGTCAACTTGAAAGAGGTTAACCCTCGAAAACTGCGACGGCAGATCGCGTGGGTCACTCAGGATTCTCACCTGTTTCAGGGTACCATTTGGGAGAACATCGCCTATGGGCGTCGCAATGCCACTGACGAAGAAATTCTGGCGGCAGCCGATATCGCACGGCTGAGTGATTTCGTCGATAAATTCGAAGACGGATACCAAACGGTCATTGGGGATGACGGCAACCAGTTGTCTGCGGGGCAACGACAGCGCGTCGCCATGGCCAGAGCGATCGTGGCAGATCCCAAGATATTCGTTTTGGATGAAGCGACCAGTCAAATCGACGGCCAGACCGAAACGTTAATTCACGGCGATTTGGCCGAGTTCATCAAATCTAGAACGACCATCATCATCACTCACCGCCGATCGTCATTGGACCTTGCCGATCGCGTGATCGTCATGCAAGACGGTCGTATTGCTCACGACAGCTCGGTCGCTGAAGCAGACGCTAACAGCCTTCAGTTTCGGCATCTGTTCTCAAAAAGTGCCTGATTTACAAGATCGCGCTGCGCGCCGCTAGCAAAAACGCGTTGGTTGATATTCCCTCACGACACTGCGCCTGATATCGTCCTGCAAATTCCCTCCTCAATTGCGCAACTCTCAAAATAGGCTCGCCTTATGAGACTCTTTCGACGTTCAAAAAAGAACCGTACTCCCCAAACTCCACCACAACGACGTGTCCTATTTGTCTCCCACGAAGCAACACGCACCGGTGCGCCGAAAATCATCCTAAATATTCTTAAGCACTTCGCTAGGAACTGCGACATACAGTGTGAAACGATCCTACAGAATGGTGGAGACCTCATTAGTGAATTCGAAAAGTACTCAACGGTCGACTGCCTAAACCTGCCCAAAGAGAACTCATCCGAGTTGAAGAAGCGTATCGGGAAGGCAATTTCGCGTGAGAAAAACAACATTCCCGTGCTGGCGATCTGTAACAGCATGGAGTCACGATACATTGCTAAAGCGTTAGCAGAATTTGAAATCCCAGTGATGATGCTGGTCCATGAGTTACCATCGTCTTACTCCGAAGAAGACTACCAAGGCGTATACGAGACGGCGCAGAAAGTCGTTTTTCCTGTCAACGCAGTTCAGGAAGCGGCCAACGAGAAAACTCCTATCCCAATGTCGAAGTCGATCGTCCTTTCTCAGGGACTCCTAGACCCAACTTTTGGAACAGGTATCACACGTGAGGTCGCCTATTCTCAAATCCGCAAAGAACTACACCTGCCAGAAAGCTCGTTTATCGTCCTCGGTTGCGGCTCACTAGATCTTCGCAAAGGCATCGATCACTACGCAAACATCGCCCGTCGCGTCGTTCAAACCAATCACTCTAATACGCCCGTGCATTTCGTCTGGGTTGGCGAGGGAGCGCGTTGGACGCACTCGCCTTATCACTATGTTCAGCTTGATCTGGACAAGACTCCTGCCCGCGACCACGTGCATTTCATTGGCGAGCGCAACAATGTAGAGCCTTACTTCGTAGGTGCGGACGCATTCATGATGTCCTCACGGGTCGATCCGTTTCCATGCGTCATCCACGAAGCGATGGCATCGTCACTGCCAGTTATTACCTTCGCCGACTCCGGTGGCGCCTCGGAGGCAATCGATAACGGAGCCGGCTTTATCGTGCCCTACGCTAACTACGAACAAGCGGCGAACGTTATCAGCCTGTTGGCGAACCAGCCGGAGATCGCGGCCGGCATAAGAGAAAAGTCTAAAGAGCGAGTGTTCGACAGATACCGTTTCGAAGACTACGGCGACAAACTGATTGACCTAGCTGAATCCATTATCCAAACTCAGATGCGCGTACCGGCCACACTGTCATTCCCAACGCCGACAGAATCACTGCCGATTTCTCAGCGCCGCGCTGCTTAACGCAAACAGCAAATTCGTTTTCCAACGAATCTACTTCAACAGCCCGTCGTAGACAGCAGCCACTCCCTGAGCCATGCTTCGGTTAGACAGCTTGGTCCGTTGGCGCTCAAGCGCTGACTGGCTCATCGATGCCCACAGTTGCTCATTGCCAACTAAAGAAGACAGCTTGCTGGCGAGATCTTCAGCATCACCAGATTCAAAGATCATTCCATCGACGCCATCTCTAACTGCCTCGGGGATGCCTTCGACGTTGCTGGCGACCACAGGAACCGCATTGGCCATTGCTTCAAGCACGACCATTGGCAGGCCTTCGCCGTAAAGGCTTGGTAGAACGAAAACGTCCATCGCCGCTAGTTGTTCGTTTACATTGGTTTGAAACCCAGTCCACTCGATCATATCCCCGATACCGAGCGCTTCAACTCTTGCCAAGACTTCTTCCTGATAAGTATCGGTTTGAAATGGGCCTACGGCGCGTAAACGCACGGGCGAATCTTTCTCTTTGAGAATCTTCAGTGCTTCCAGTAGCACTTCGGTCCCTTTGCGAGGTCGGTACAACGCCATGCAGCCAATCGTCCAAGTTCCCTTGGGCACGGTCGGAATCACCAAATTATCTACAAGCTCAACACCGTTAGGCACGACCGCCAATTTTTCTGGCGAGTGCCCAAGCTCTGCCATGTACTGGCCAAGGCTATTAGAAACACAGATCATTTTGCTAACCTGACGCAGGCTGAGCTTTTCGATCATTCCGTTGAGTCGATTCATCAAGCCACGGCAACTATCGCGCCCAACTGGACTGTGAACATGATAGACCAATGGGCACTTGAGTTTTCGAGACGCCAAAGCACCGATCATCAATGTACGAGGTGTGTGGGCGTGGAGAACTCGGTAGTCCTCGCGTTTTGCGATGTCAACGACGTCCCGAAAACAGCCAAGACTAAATCGCGAGTTCATCGTCAACGTGTGAAGCGCAGTGTCTGAATTGCGAACCTCAGGAAATTTGTCTGGCTTGAGACAAGCAAACCCAACGTCGTATCCAAATTCTGGAAGTGCCAACGCCAGCAAATCCTGAACCCGCTCGGCACCCGAGAAGTGCTCACCATTAATCAGGTGCAAGGTTTTCACTGTTTGAACAGTGTTAGCCGGGGCGTCGAAGAAGTTTGAATTAGCTTTAACGATCATGAATTTGTCTTTTCAAGAATCAGAAGGCGGGAGCCAGTGCGCAGGTATGCATCAGGTCTATATAACGTTCTTAAACTTAGGTTACGCCTCGGCACACCGGCGTAGGGCAGGGCGTTTGAAGAAGAAACAGTACGGCTCAAGCAAGAATTCGCCGAACAATCGTTACAACCGGTCCCTCGCAGACCCTATGCCTGAGTTGGGAAATTGCGTTCGATCGCCTTTCACTCTGCGAAAGAACGTTCTCAAAACACTACTTTCACGTAGCGAAATGCGACTCTTACCAAGGCAGCGTCACTACTGCCCATTGGCCGCGATTTTCATCGACCGCAACTTCGATGCGATCGATGTCGGTGGAAACTTTTTCTCTCAATCGCTCAATCAGTACACCACCAATGTGGCTAGCCAACAGCTCAGCCGTCGTATTGGCGATCTCCAGCAACACGCAGTCCTCGACAGGAAACACCCATCGCTTCTTTTCGAAACGAACCACAACTTCTTTACCTTCGACGACCACTTTGATCTTTGGATGCGTGGTTGGAAGCAGCATCCGGTGATCCAGCGTGGCGATAATTTCCATCAACGTATCGCGCAGGGCAATGAAATCGATCACGTAGCCATTTTCATCCAACGGCCCAAACACTTTGCACTTCACGCGGTAGTTGTGCCCGTGTAGCTGCTCGCAAACGTCACCGTTAAACGTGATGAAGTGAGCGGCACTGAAAACAAGATTATCTTTTTCCAGCGAAACGCAGTAAACGGGTGCATCAGAGGACGCCATCGATAAAACTCCTGTTGAAAATTCAGCCAGATGCCGTCAAAGGCAGTCGGACCATTAGTCTAGCGGCATCTTAAAACAATTATTGACCAACCCAACGTATAGCGCGGCCGCAATCAGGTCAGCCGTCGTGCCTGGATTCCTTCGGTGCCCATCACTGCGCAACCAGAAATCAAGATCGCCGACGGACCGCCAAAAATCATCGTCGTCTGCATTGGTCAATTGTTCAAGGCACTGCGCAGCCATCGCCGATGCTTTTCTGGCAGCAGCATCACCAAGCTTTCGACTGATCAGACTGTCGGGAAACCGCGCCATCGTTTTTATATGCGCCCACACAATTCCATGAGAGATTTTCCCAAATCGCAGCAGCCCTTCTTCGATTCCCGGTAACACGAACTCAATCACGTCCGTGTATCCACAGCAATATTGCTTGGCAACCATATCCCGTTCCTTAGCAATCTCCATCGCATCCATAATTCGCTCGGGTGCGGCTCCTTCTGTGTTGACATCGTGTCTTTCGACTTGCGACATTCCGCCGGCTCTCGCCTTTGCTATCGCTTGATAAACGGCCTGACTTTCGGCTCCTGTAATTGCGTCTATTTGGGCGGCGATGGATTGAGGCGTGATAGATTCAGCACGCTGGACCAGTTTTGCCAAAGGGCAGATTAATAGCACCATTCCCAGATTCGTATTGGTCCTTGTTACCAAACTGGTGCGTTCAATGGCTGACAGAATCATCGAACCCGCACCTCCGCTTGGCGGCTGAGCATCGATCGCGCTGCCGAGGGCGATACCGCTAGAGAGAAAATCGCCAAGCGTTACATCTTCGAAATCAGCCCCCCGATGAACATTGCCAGGCTTGGACGCCGTGACCTCCAATTGGCACACCCAAGACGCCAGTTGGCCCGCTGTAAACTGAAGACCAATTTCCGACTTTGACTTCCCCGTCATCGCGGCACCGGATTGTTCTGCAAAAATGATCTCACCAAAGGTGTTATCTCAGCGCGTTTATCTTCGACAATATAGTGACCGCCATCTTCAAACTGTGTGACTTCCGAGTTGGGCCAGTGCTTTTGAAGGCGTGTAAGGCATTCCGGCCGAAAGCACCAATCTTTCATGCCCCAAATCAATTGAATCGGCATGTCTTTGACGCTATCAAGTCCGGCTTCGATTTCTTCCAACACTGCCCAAGTCTTGTGCGACGGAGATAACGGAATGTCTTTGACAAACTTGTAAGTCGCGATTCGGTTGTTCCAATTGTTGTAAGGAGAGAGCAAACCATCAACGGCCACAGGATCGAGGCCTTCAGGCTGTTCGGTCGCCATCGTGATGGCCGCTCGCGCGAACAGGTTAAAGCCCTGTAACGCGATCTTTCCTACGATTGGCCAGCGACAGACGCGTATGCGAAACGGAATGTAGGGTGGGGGGAACGCCGCAGTATTGAATAACACGATTCGCGAAAAACGATCTTTGAGTTTCAACAGGGTCCCCATCCCGATCGAACCGCCCCAGTCGTGCGCCATCAGCGTTACATTGGTCAAATCCAATTTCTCGATCAACGCGCAAGCGTTGTCGATATGTTGCTGAAGGCAGTAATTGTAGTCCGCCGGTTTATCACTCAATCCGCAACCGATGTGGTCGATCGCGATGGTGCGATATTGGTCGGAGAGACCACTAACCAAGTGTCTCCAATAGAAAGACCAAGTCGGATTGCCGTGCATCATCAGAATGACATCACTTTCCGGCGCCCCTTGATCGATGTAGTGCATTTTGGCCCCGCCGACATCAAGGAAACGCGATTCAAAAGGGTATTGCAGTCGCCACGCGGCCGATGCAGAAGTGTCAGTCATGCAGGTATATATTATTTAAAACTGGTCAATTGAATGATGGCGAAATCTGCATTCGCGAAAACGCCAACGCCTAACCAACGTGTTCAGGTTTTTTGGCTTTGCGATGTTTTCAAAGTATAGCCGTGAATCACCCAAAGAATTTTAGCGGTAGCCACATTTTTTCGTAAGGTACCGCTTCCAAGGATCATCGGTGTTCGCCAACACCAAAATCCTCGCCGACAACTGAAAATTCCTTCCATTTTTTGGCCTCCTGAATATGATGCCTACAACATGTCCTCGCGAATTCTCTCTCAAATCCTGCCTAGTTCTCTTCTGCGCCATCTACCGCTGATTGTTTGCTTTGTAGTCACCGCTGCGCTCGCGTCCACCGTCGCCGCTCAAATGCCACTCAAAGACGACCTAGGGCTGGACCAGTTGATCAAATTGCAGGAGAAAGTCCGCCAAGTGATTCAGGACGCCAGTCCGGCAGTAGTGGCGATTGACGACACCGGTAGCGGCGTCGTTGTTAGCTCCGACGGAATCGTCCTGACGGCCTCACACGTCTCCCTCAAGGCCAACAGAATCGTCAACGTTTTGTTCTCCGATGGGCGGGTCGTTCAGGGGATCACACTGGGATCAAATTTCCTAACCGATACAGGCGCCATTCGACTGCTTTCGCCAGGTCCCTATCCATTCTTGAAAGTGTCCGAATCCAAGACGGCCGTCACGGGAACTTGGTGCATTGCGATGGGCTATCCACTTTCTTTTCCTCGCGGGCAGGCCGCATCAGGACGTTTGGGCCGTATTCTCGAAAGACAGGGAAACCAGAAGCTAGTCACCGACTGCACCATCATGGGAGGAGATTCAGGTGGGCCGCTGCTGAATTTAGAGGGGAAGGTAATCGCCATTAACAGCAGTGTTAAACTAGACATCGACAAGAACCTTTACATCCCGTCGGAGAGATTCGTAGAAAACTGGAAGCACATTTCACTATCGATTGACCGCAGCAGTTCCGACACGACTCCTGCGCAAACGTCCGCCAAGACAGGCCAGCAAACCGTACCGGATCCTCACCCCGAGGAGCTCCAACCGGAGCCATACGGCTATTTGGGAGTATCAACCGAATCAGACGGGGGCTTTGTGCGAATCAGGCGCGTTCACCGGGGCTCACCAGCAGAAAAGTCCGGGATGGAGGCGGAAGATGTCATTACGGCAATAAATGCGCAAAAAATCTCAAATTTCCAACAACTTGTGTCACAGCTGAAACAACATCTTCCTGAGACGATAGTAACAGTCCGCCTGCTACGCTTCGGGCAAATATTGGAAATTCCCGTGACTCTTGGATCAAGTAGAAGTAAGTAGTGTAAAATAAAATAACCGCGCGACTCAGTCTTGTTGCTTCTTCAGTTTCCGACCTGGCAGACTCCAAATCACCCTGCACCACCACGCTGACCTGACCCTTGTCCTCAAATCCTGCCAATTCGTCTCGCTGTCTCCAACTCGCTCGCATTGCGATCGCGTGTGTTACGGCACTGCTTGTGGCCGCCTCGGCAATCGAGATTGCCGCCGCCCAATCATTGAGCCCCATTGACCGAAGGGTCTGGGACTTAGACTTGCATGAATTCCAATCCGGTGATGATCGCCCCAGAACGATTCTTCAGCCGGGAACTGGCAAACGAAAGATCACTGGCAAAAGAAGTATTCGCGGCAAGCAAGTTCGTGGAAAGCAGTCTCCGCGGGGATCGCGCGGCTCAAGAAAAGCCTACCCTCCCAAGCAATACCAACAATCGACTGAAGCAACCGAATTCGCGGTTCGCGATCAGCCTCGCAAGCCAACGCGTGATCCCATACCTAGAATAGCGACGGAAGATTTGGTTGCTAAGAAGCAGTCTGGAAAACGCTCCCCTGAAGTTCACGAGGCGTTCGAATCTCTGGCCGCCTCGATGGAAAAATCGGTCACGCAAATCGTTGATCAACACGGGCATTCCGTTTTAGGAACTGTTGTCAGCACTGATGGCTTAATCGTTTCCAAGAACAGCCTTGTTGATCGCAACGGTCGATGTATTTTCTCTGACGGCCAACAATGGCCTTACCGTGTCATTGCAACCGATAAACAGCGCGATCTTTGTCTAATAGAGGTCAAGCGGCGACCTACTTTCCCAGTCAAGTTCAACGATCTACCGGCTTCAAGCGGCTTAACTGTACCGGGTACCATTTCCGTCTCCATTGGCCACAATCGCTCCGTAGCGGCTTGGGGAGTAGTTACGCTTCCGAGCTACGATTTTCAGATTGACCAAACTGAGGGGTTTGAACTCGGTGCACTTCTTTCAGCGTTTTCTGTTTCCTCCGTAGGTCCCAACACGGGGGTAAGGGTGTTGCGGGTATCTCCCCGCACTCTCGCAGAGCAAATGGGACTGATGATCGGTGATCAAATTCGCTACCTCAATGGTCAAAGAATCGAGACGCGTGACCAGATCGAGACCATAATTCGGAACCTGCGTATCGGCGATCTCGTGACAGCCTCTGTGATCGATAGCTTGGGCCGAACGAAACAGATCAGCCACCGAGCGTCGGCCAAGGGTAAGCCATCGATGCACGACCGCTGGGGTGGAGGACCGTACAGCGAACGTCGGTTTGGGTTCGGCCTGACCCTTGTTCACGACTCTGTGTTGAATCCAGAAAACTGCGGTGGGCCGCTAGTGGGCCTGCAAGGCGAACTGTTAGGGGTCAACATTGCTCGATCGATGCGTGTCGCGTCCCTCGCCATCGGGAGCGACGACGTTCTGAAGTTTGTTAAATCGCATCAGCCAAATGCCAATCTCAGACTTGCCAGCTTGGAAGACGCCAACCTCAAGCTCGCCCGTACTTCCATACCGAGTAAATAATCTTTGTGCCAGCCTTGAACGTCCCCGAGATCGTTCCGGATATCTTGCTGACACCGATCCGTCGCCGATAAGCCGCCGGGACTTCAATCGTTCTCAGTCCCTGCTTGATCGCCTTGATCTGCATCTCGATCGTCCAGCCAAAATTCTCGTCTACCATCGCCAAACGTTTCAATGATTCATATCGAATCGCCCGCAGCGGTCCCAAATCGGTATAGCAATTTTTGCCAACCATTATCCGCATCAACCAGCAAGCAAATTTATTGCCGTAAACGCTTTGCAATGGCATCGCGCCCGGTTCCCGCTCTCCCAGCAGGCGCGAGCCCAGCACAAAATCCTGTTGGTCAGCAAGAATCGGATCGATCAAACTTCCGATAGCGTGGACATGATCGCTGTAGTCAGCATCGGCAAACACGACCACCTCCACGTTTAGATTCTCATCATCGACTTGACGAGCCACTTCGGCCAATCCAGTCAGACATGCTTTGCCGTAACCTCGTTGCGGCTCTGGGATGACAGTTGCTCCCAGTTCAGCAGCAAGCATTGCGGTTTCATCAGTGGAGCCATTGTCGACCACAACGACACTTGCCACCTGCGGCAGATCACCCAACACCAAGGGTAGACTTTCTGCTTCATTGAGTGCAGGAATGACAACTGCCACCGTTTCGTAGGCAGCTGAAACGTCGTGTTCTTCCTCGCTCTCCACCGTGTATTACTCCGCATGCGCTTTAAGATTTGGCGCGTCTGTAGAACCCTAATCAACATCAAGCTCATTCCCAGCAATCAAACTATTTTGAACCCGATCCGGAAGTGCTGCTTACTCCCACACCAGCGGCCGGCCATTGATTCAATTCACCGCTTCCATGGCTCTGATAGGGAGAGACAACCGTTTTTGGGGAGTAGGTTTGACTGCCGCGCATCGTTTGCGGCGCCGGCACGTAGGGATCGCGCGACCAAACCGATTGACGGGCCACGCAACCGCTGGCGGCAAACAAGCCCAGCCCAAAGCCAACTAGAAGTACATGTTTCATCAATCATTCCTTTGACGCTCAAAACTTTCGTAGTCATATTGCACCACTTGTTGGGTTTAAAGGCAAGATCAACCGGCCAAAGCCAACTCCCGGAAAACGAGGAACCTAGAGACACAAAGACTGTATGGGAACCCACACTTAAAGTCGGCATTTACGATTCTTCGGTTCCGGTCCATAATAATAAGTAGTATCCTCCGTCTTTAAGCGATCTAACAGCTCGCTTCTTTACTCAATGCCTTTACCAGATCGCCATGTCTACCAAACTTAATCCAGAACCATCTGTTCACGAACGTTACTCCGCCGCATCTCAAGAGCGTGAGCCAGCACTGTGCTGCCCAGTCGTCTACGATCAGCGGTATCTGGAAGTGATACCTCAAGAGATCATCGACCGCGATTATGGGTGTGGCGATCCCTCTCCTTACGTCAATCCAGGCGACACAGTCGTTGATCTTGGATCTGGCGGCGGGAAGCTCTGCTACATCATTTCGCAACAGGTTGGGCCAGAGGGCCGCGTGATCGGTGTCGATGTCAATCAAGACATGTTGGGACTGGCGAAGCAGTACCAAGACGAGGTAGCCAAGAAGATTGGTCATAGCAACGTTGAGTTCCGTTATGGAAAAATTCAAGATCTGGCGTTGGACCTTGACCAATTGGGAGAAGCCATCGAAGCCTCCACTGCGACCGGGAAAGAACTGGCGTTGGAGATGATCGATCTGCCCGAGCGTCTACGAGCAGAATCACCGATGATCGCTGACAACTCGGTGGACTGCGTTGTTTCCAATTGTGTACTGAATCTAGTTGCTCCAGCAGACCGTCGGCAGTTGTTTGCCGAAATTTTCCGCGTACTCAAGCCCGGTGGCAAAGCGGCCATCAGGGACAATGTCTCCGATGAAGACGATCCAGCGGCCCATCACGCCGACGGCGAACTGTGGTCTGGCTGTATTTCTGGTGCTTGGCGAGAAGATCTGTTCGTTGATGAATTTAGCGACGCTGGTTTCGAAGGCATTGTGATCGACAAACGCCAAGGAGAAGCTTGGCAAACCGTCAAAGGCATCGAGTTCCGCAGCGTCACGTTGCTGGCTTACAAGCCTTTCGATGACGAATGCCTCGAATGCAATCAAGCGGTTGTCTATAAAGGCCCTTTTGAAACGGTATCCGACGATGCCGGACACGTCTATCCGCGCGGCGTACGTATGGCCGTCTGCGAACGAACTTACCGGACCCTGATGCAGACTCCCTACGATGGCATGTTCATTCCGATCGATCCAATCAAGGAAATCCCTTTGGACAAGGCACAGCCGTTTGACTGCGACGTAAATCGAATTCGCCATGCTAAGGAAACCAAGGGGCAACAATACAACTTGACCATTCAAGCGACCGAGAGCGAATGCTGTAGCAGTTCTTCTGGCGACAGCTGTTGCTAACAGCCTGTCACCCTCCCTCCGGGGGCTCTTCGCGGAATTTAATGGGTGGTGGTGTTTTT
>CAZDBE010000073.1:0-19605 GCA_964503675.1 uncultured Pirellulaceae bacterium
GAACCGACTTGGGAATCGCTGGCGGCGAACTATCAGGTGCCGCTGTGGTTTGTCGATGGCAAGATCGGCGTCTGGTTCCATTGGGGAATTTCATCGGCCGCCGATGAGAACCGCCCCAACGATGGATCGCACTACGGACGCCGCATGTACTCGCCGCCGCCAGAAGGCAAGGCGGATAAAGACCTGAGCATGAACGAGATTTTGACTCGGTGGCATATCAAACGGTATGGGCCGCTTGAAGAGTTTGGCTACGAGGATCTGATCCCACTGTTCAAAGCCGAAAAATGGGATCCAGATGCGTTAGTAGCTTACGTCAAAGATAACGGCGCTCGTTTCATCATGCCCGTCGCCTGTCACCATGACAACTTCGACATGTACGACTCCTCTCATCCTTGGAACTCGGTCAAAATGGGACCCAAACGCGATACGCTCGCAGAATGGAAAGCGGCAGCACAGAAGCACGGACTTAAGTTTGGCGTATCGACACATCTCTATTGGTCGCCGCGTTTCTTTGCCAATGCACGCAAGTATCAAACGCCGGGAACAGAAGAATCAAAGCTGTTCAACATGCAGTTTCACCAACGCAACTACGCCAAAGAAGACGCTTGGAATGAACATTGGTACGCGCGATGTTGGGAGATCATCGAAAAATATGATCCGGACATGTTCAATAACGATTCGCCTTACCCGAAAATTGGCAGCGGCAAGGGACTGGGGATCAAGCTGTTTACCAGCTTTGTTAATCGCGACCTGAAAGAGAACGGCGGTAAGCAATCGGTGGTGCTATCTTTCAAAGATGCAAAAGCTGATCGGAACGCATTCACCTACAACCTCGAACGAGGCGGCGCTGGCGACATCAAACCACAACCTTGGATGTGGGCGACTGACCTTTCAGGAGGCTGGTTCTACCGAGCAACAGCGGTCAACAGGATGAGTATTCCGGTGATGGTCGGTAACGCGGTAGACGCCATCAGTAAAAACGGCGTCGTCATGTTGAATATCGCCCTCAAAGGCGACGGCACGATCCCCGAAAAGCAAGCCGCTTATCTGACGGCCTTTGGCGATTTCCTGAAGACCAGCGGTGAGGGGATCTACGGCTCCCGACCATGGAAGGCCTTCGGCGAAGGGCCTTTGAAAGTTAAAGACGGGCGTCAGGGAGAGAACCGCAAAGAGTTTTCGCAGCGCGACATCCGTTTCACCACCAAGGACGGCGTCTTGTATGCATTCGTGCTGGTCCCGCCCACCGAAGACATTGTGATCAAAACTCTGGCGAGCGGCGGGTTGTTAGAAAAGCAAATTGCCGACGTTCGATTGATGGGCAGCGATGAGAAGATTAATTGGAAGCGTTCGACCGATGGTCTCACCATTACGCTTCCTCGAACATTGCCCGATACGATGGTGGTCGGATTTTCGATCCAGCTTGAAAAGTAAACTTTAAAGATTGCGTTTCCTGCAAAACAATCCCTTTCATCTTCCTGATGTTGAACTTCATGATTCGAACCAAACTCAACCTTGTCCTGTCATTAATACTGCTTGCTGTTCCAGCGGCCAATTTAAGTGCCACCGAAAACACGAAACCCAACATTGTGGTTTTCTTGGCTGATGACATGGGCTGGGGTGATTCGGGGACGTACGGGCATGAACTGATCAAAACGCCCAATATGGACAAAATGGCGTCCGAGGGAGTGAAGTTCACTCAATGCTATTCGGCTTGCGGAGTTTGCTCGCCATCTCGATCGTCGATCCTGACTGGGAGGACGCCATATCGTAACGGCGTCTATCGGCATCTCTCCGGAAAACACGAAGCTCATTTACGAACCAGTGAAGTCACGTATCCGAAACTGCTGAAGGCGGTTGGCTACGAGACGTGCCATGTCGGCAAATGGCATCTCAACTCAAAACCGCAGTGGAATACAACCGAATATCCGCAGCCTGGCGATCATGGGTACGATCACTGGATGGCAACGCATAACAATGCGGAACCAAGCCATAAGAATCCAAAAAACTTCGTTCGCAACGGCGAACCTGTCGGAGAACTCGAAGGATACTCGGCCCAGTTGGTGGCCACCGAAGCAAAACGCTGGTTGGGTGAATTGCGCGACAAATCGAAACCGTTTGTGTTGTCCGTTTGGGTTCACGAGCCGCACTCTCCAATCGCAACCGATCCGCGATTCTCTGATCTTTACGAGGGCCATGAAAACAAGACGTACATGGGCAACATCTCGCAATTGGACCACGCTCTAGGAGTTGTGATGCAGGCGTTGGAGAAAGAAGGCGTGTCTGGCAACACCTTGCTGATCTTCACATCGGACAACGGTCCCGTGGCAAAATTTGGAGGCACGACCGGAGGATTACGAGGCGGTAAGCGCAGCGATCACGAAGGCGGAATCCGCGTGCCGGGCCTCGCGCGATGGCCCAATCGCATCGAACCGGGAACCGTCAGCGACGTTCCCGTCGTTGGTACTGACATATTTGCGACGGCGCTTGAAATTGCTGGCGTTGAGCCTCCTAAGGATCGCACGATCGATGGAGTCAGTATGCTGCCGGCTTTCCACGGCAAACCTGTCGTGAGGGCGGTTCCGCTATTCTGGCGGACACACGTTTCTCCTCCCGGTGATCGGGTGGCAATGCGAGTGGGAGATTGGAAACTGGTTGGTAACGATACGCTGACGAAGTTTCAGCTGTTCGAAATTCAAAAGGACTGGAAAGAGAAGAATGATCTCGCCGCGTCGATGCCGGAGAAGGCTGAAGAAATGAAAAAGCAACTTCTCCAAGTCTGGCAAGACATTGAAACCGAAGGCCCCGACCACTGGTGGAAAAGCGATAAGCAGAAACCGAAGAAGGACGGAAAGCTCAGCTATTAAGAGGCTCAGCATGAAAGTAAGAACAGAAAGAATTGAAGTGATCAATAGAGAAAAAGAACCCTTCGTGAAAAGCCTCTCAATACATTTACTATCGATAGTGCTATTGCTAATCGCATCTCCCATAGTCGCCTTCTGCCAAGATGCAGAACAGGTAAAACAGGCGGAAAAGGTCGACCTGCCCGGCGCAACATCAGAGATCTACAAAAATACATCCGGAGCGGAACTTTACATCTACCGGTTTGATCCTGAAGGTCACAATCCGGAAAATGATAAACGGCCTGCAGTCGTCTTCTTCTTTGGTGGTGGTTGGAATGGAGGATCCGTCAAACAATTTGTGCCACAGGCCACTTATTTGGCCGCGCGAGGGATGGTTGCTTTTGTCGCCGACTACCGAGTGAAGAGTCGCCAGAAGGTATCGCCCAATGCATGTGTTGAGGACGCGAAATCGGCAATTCGGTGGGTGCGAAAAAACGCGGAACACCTTGGCATTAATCCTCATAAAATCGTCGCAGGCGGTGGCTCTGCGGGTGGGCACGTTGCGGCAGCCGCCGGTATCTGCGAGGGCTTTGAATGTGAATCAGACGATCTCTCTATCTCGTCAAAGCCCGCAGCGCTACTCCTTTTCAATCCCGTTTACGACAATGGCGAAAAAGGGGGCTATGGTTATAAGCGAGTCAAGAAATGGTTTCCCGCTATTTCACCGGCGCACAACATCACCGCAGATGACCCTCCGTCGATCGTATTTTTAGGTACCAAGGACCATCTCATTCCTGTCGCTACAGCTGAGTCGTTCCGCGATAAAATGATCGACCAAGGTGTTCAAACCGAACTGCATCTATACGAAAATGAAGGACACGGGTTCTTCAACCCGGGCAAAGGTGGTTTCAACGATACCTTGGCAAAAGCAGATCAATTCTTGGCAAAGCTTGGCTATTTGTCAGGGCCGGTCGACCACAAGAGGATTGCCGCGCTCAATCCGAAACAAAAGAAGAACGCTCAGAAGACGGAAAAGAAAGAAGCCCCAAAAGATCAGGGCAGCGTTCACGAGGTGAATTCTTCAAACAGCGCCGTGCCACACGATGCGGTGGGACGCTTAACTTTGGCGTCACCTTTTACCGATAACGCCGTTTTGCAAAGAGACGTTCCGGTACCTGTGTGGGGCAATGCACCTGCTGGCACCACTGTCACGGTAGAGTTCGCCGGTCAAAAAAAGTCGGCCGTCACTGGTGCAAATGGTAAGTGGAGCGTTCAGCTTGAGCCCATGCCGGCCAGTGCTCAACCGCAGATGCTCACGGTTTCAGACGGCGCGTCGCAGGTCTCTCTGGCCAACGTCGTTGTCGGCGAGGTCTGGATTTGTTCGGGGCAGTCTAACATGCAATTCTCTGTGAAGGCTGCACCTAAGGTCAAAGCTTTGATCTCTGAGGCAAAGAACATTCGCAGCTTTGCGGTGAAAAGAACAGTGGCGATGACAGAGCAAGATCGCCTGCAGGGGAAGTGGGTTGAGACTCATCCCGATAGCGCGGTGGCTTTTTCGTTCGCCCATTTTTTGCAACAGTCCAGTGACGTGCCCGTGGGCATCATCCTCACGTGCTGGGGTAGCTCGTCGATTGAAGCTTGGATGCCACGTGACATGACTGAAACGGTGCCGCATTTTAAGACAATAATGAATGAATTCGATGCTGACACTGAAACACTTAATCAGATCAACTCGATTTTGAACGGACCGATTCCGTGGGCGAGAAAGGACGACGTGTTCCTCCGCCGCCAACCGAATGTACTTTACAACGCGATGATGCACCCGTTGGAACCGTACGCCTGTCGCGGATTGGTCTGGTATCAAGGCGAACGCAACACTCAGTCGATGTTTGGGATGCTGGAGAAACCATGGTTTTCTCGGAACTCTGGCATGCTGAAATATGGAGACACCCTCAACGCGTGGATCGAGCGCTACCGTCGGTCATGGGACAATCCCCAGATGCATTTCATGGTCGTGATGCTGCCTGGATATGGCAAACTGTTGGACACGTCGCCCACCATCCAAGCCGACCATCCGACCGCTCACTCTTGGGCATGGATACGAGAGTCCCAACTCAAGTCGCTCGAACTGCAACACACTTCGGTCGCAAACACGATTGATTTGGGCGATGTAAAAAACATTCACCCCAGAGACAAACTGCCAATTGGCAAGCGACTGGCGTTGCTGGCAGCTAATAGCACGCTGAATCAAAACGTCGAAGCCTATGGGCCGATGATAGATCACGCCGAACCGCAGGCCGGGAAGGTGGTCGTGCACTTCGATCATGCTCAAGGGCTTAAGACGATCGACGGAAATGCACCGACCGCATTCTGGCTGGCCGATAATTCTGAAAAGTGGTTTAAAGCCGACGCTGAAATCAACGGTCAGACTGTTATCCTAAGTTCTGCCAACCTCAAAACGCCACTGTACGTGCGGTACGCCTTCTCTGGAAAACCAAACGTCAATTTGATCAACGCTGCAGAACTTCCAGCTTACCCATTTCGTACAGACACGTTCAAACCATAACGATAAACAGGACATGAAAACTAAAGTAATGACAAGTTGGATTTCTATTCGGGCTCTGCTGCTAACGGTGGCGCTCTCGTTTCTTGCACCACCAGCGGTGGCGCAAGACGCGGTCGGAGACGATTCGCACATGCAGTGGTGGCGCGATGCACGCTATGGCATGTTCATCCACTGGGGCCTCTATTCGATCGCTGGGGGCGAGTGGAAGGGTACTGACTACGGAAAAGAACAAGGCGGAGCAAGCGCTGAATGGGTAATGAACAGCGCAAAGATCCCCGGCGAGGAGTATCGCGCGACGCTTACCCCGAAATTCAACCCCACCGATTTTGACGCCAAACAGTGGGTGTCCATCGCCAAGGATGCGGGGATGAAGTACATCGTCATCACCTCCAAACACCACGATGGCTTCTGTTTGTTTGACACCAAAGCCACTGACTACAACGTGATGGAAAGCTCACCGTTCAAACGAGACATCATCAAAGAGCTGTCCGAAGCCTGCGCGGCACAAGATATGAAGTTTGGTGTCTACTACTCACAGTTCAAAGACTGGTATCATCGCAGCCGAGGCCGCAACAACCCGGGCACGATGAGCAATGAAGAGTACCTAGCACTTGTCGAAAAGAATCTCGACGAATTGCTGTCCAACTACGGAGAGATGGCTGTGCTCTGGTTTGACACCGGCGGCAACGATTTGATCGAGGCCGATCGCCAAGGAGCGCGTGTTCGTGAACTGCAGCCGGACGCCGTGATCTGCAGCCGCTTGTACAGCCGCAGAGTGCCCGCCGAGAAACGGCAATACGCTGACTTTGAATCACTGCCCGACCGAATGCTTCCGGCAAAACGGATGACCGAGGACACTGAAACGTGTATGACGATGCGGCACAATTGGGGCTACGACCGCAACGACGATCACTGGAAAAGCGAAAAAGACATCATCGAGTTCTTAGCACTGTGCGGGGCGCGCGGGGTGAATCTGCTGCTGAACGTGGGGCCGACTCCTCAAGGCAGCCTGCTGCCGGAGGAAACGACACGACTCGCAGCGGTTGGCAAGTGGATGAAAATCAATGGTGAGTCGATCTATGGCACGACTTGTTCACCGGTCGATTTCGATTTCTGGTGGGGCGCGATGACACAGAAAGATCAAACGGTATATCTGCATGTCCTTGAATGGAAAGCTGAAGGCATCGAGTTCAATGGCTTGGTTGGAAAGCCTATCACTGCGTATTTTCTCAGCGATCCAGAGAAAAAGCCGCTCTCAATAACTTACAATCCAGAGGGCCACGTCACTAAAATCGAAGTTCCCGCAGAGGCTCCCGATTTTCGCAATACCGTCATTGCCGTGCAGTATGACAGCCCGATTGCCGCAGATCCAAACGCCAAAGGTAAATACCACTGGTATACCAAACGCAGCAAGCGCCACACCGAGATCCGCAAGAATTCGCGTGCGGGAAATACTCGGTTGCCCGGTGCCGTGAAAGAGGCACGGTAACAGTGAATCAAAATCCACTCAAGAAAACAGTTAAGGCTATGAAGAACGTTTCGTTGATAACACAAGCTATTTTCCTTTTTTTACTGGCCCTCGGATCGCTATGTCATGCCAATGACTCGCGCCCCAACATCGTTTTTCTATTTGCCGACGACCAGAATACGTTGTCCGTTGGCTGCTACGGAAACGAAGATGTCAAAACGCCCAACATGGATCAACTCGCGCGTGACGGAGTCGTTTTCGACAAACACTACAACACGACAGCAATTTGTATGGCCAGCCGCGCCAATGTGTTTACGGGAATGTATGAATACAAAACGGGCTGTAATTTCTTGCACGGAAACATGAAGCCCGAAGTGTGGGCGAAATCTTATCCGGTGCTGCTGCGCGAGGCTGGATACCTTACTGCCTTCGCGGGCAAGTTTGGAATGGAAGTCGATGGCAAGGGACTTTGCGAAAGCGATTTCGATTTTTGGGGTGGCGGTCCCGGACAAACGTTCTTCAAAACGGCCAAGAACAAATCGATGAAGAAATACGCCGACAGGTATCCGCACGCCACGCTGGCCTACGGAGCGTTCGGGCAAGATGTGATCCGGACGGCGGCTAAGCAGGATAGACCGTTCTGTTTGTCGATCAGTTTTAAGGCCCCGCATAAGCCGGCGACTCCTGACCCACGCTTTGACGATGTTTACGCTGGCAAAAAGTTCACCAAGCCCGCCAACTTTGGGCGTGAGTTTGGTGAGCACATGTCGCCGCAGAGCAAAGCAGGACGCCAGCACCCGCGTTTTACGGCGTGGAGATATGACTCGCAATACGATCGCGAAATGAGGAAGTACCATCAACAGGTTCACGGTATCGATGTGGCTGTCGGCATGATCCGCGACGAACTGGCGGCTCAGGGCATCTCCGAAAATACGGTTGTGATCTACACCAGTGACAACGGCTACATCTGTGGCTCGCATGGCTACGGTTCGAAAGTTTTGCCGATGGAGGAGTCTTCGCGCGTGCCGCTGATGATTTACGCTCCTGATAGTTCGCTCAATGGCCAACGGATTCGCTGTGATCGACTGACGGGCAACATCGATTTCGCCCCAACGATCCTTGAGCTCGCTGGTCTACCGATTCCAGAAAACGTCGACGGAAAAAGCTTGCTGGGACTGCTGGAGAACCCTGACCAAGGCGGACACGAGCAACTGGCTTTCATCAACGTATACGGTGCGATGCCGACGCGCAGCCTAACTTGCATCACCCAACAGTACAAATACACGTATTGGTGGTACGGTGACGAAACGATGGAACCGATGGAAGAATTGTTTGACACGAAAAATGATCCGTTGGAACTGGTCAATCTGGCCGACAATGCTCACAGCAAAGACGCGTTGTACTCGATGCGGCAGCGATACGATGCGGAACTCGCAAGGTGGAAAGCGGAAGCGGTTGACTACAACGACTACCAACGTTTCGGCACGCTTTTTGATCGAAACGTTCCCCTGTCCGAGAAGCAATCCGAGTTGAAAAACGATGGCGGCCAGTCAACCAACGCAAAGCAACGAAAACGCAAAAGAAAGAAAAAGGAAGCTCCAACTCCATGAATATTCTCAATCTGCTCTCTGGCTGCATCGTTACTGCAGTCATCATGCTGACGTGCACATCGCTGATCGCCGCGGATGCTCTCGAGGGATCGCGCCCCAACATTGTGTTCGTGCTGACCGACGATCAAGGCATGGGCGACATGACCTGCATGGGCAATAAAGTCCTGCGAACACCACATATCGACCAACTGTTTCAACAGTCGACTCGTCTGACCGATTTTCATGTCAGCCCGACTTGCGCGCCGACGCGTTCTGCATTGATGAGCGGACGCCCTCCGTTCAAGGTTGGTGTCACGCACACCATTAAGCAACGTGAACGGATGGCGCTCGATGTTCACACGTTGCCGCAGGCGCTAAAGTCAGCCGGTTACGCGACGGGGTTGTTCGGCAAGTGGCATCTGGGCGATGAAGAACCATACCTGCCACAAAACCGAGGGTTTGACGAAGTGCTGATGCATGGGGCCGGCGGTATCGGGCAGACCCGATTCGGTGACTTTCCTGCCAATCAGAACAACACTTATTTTGACAATGTTCTACTGCATAACGACTCAATTGTGCAAACCAAAGGTTATTGTACGGACCTGTTCTTTCAGTCCGGTTTGAACTGGATCAAGCAGCAAGAAGATGCCGACCAGCCGTACTTTGCTTACATCGCGCTCAACGCTCCGCACGCACCCATGATTGCTCCCAAAGAATACTATCAGCGTTTTCTGGACCTTGGCTACGACAAAGGAACCGCGGGCCGATACGGAATGATCGAAAACATCGATGACAACTTAGGCCTATTGATGCAGAAGCTGGAGCAATGGAAAGCACTTGAAGATACGCTGGTGATTTTCATGACTGACAATGGCGGGACCCATCTCAACGGAAAACTGAACGGCAAGAAGGTAAAACACTTCAACTTCAACATGAATGGAGCCAAGAATTCGCCCTACGAAGGGGGAACACATGTGCCGGCTTTCTTTCGCTGGAAGGGAGTGCTGGGTGAAGGTGTGGATGTCGATGCATTGACGGCACATCTCGATATTTATCCTACGCTGGTGGAACTAACCGGTGCGAAGTTGCCAGAGAAGATGCAACCGCTGGACGGTCGTTCATTGCTACCTCTGTTGAAAGACGGGCAAGCTGACTGGCCCGACCGGCAGCGGTTTGTGCATTGTGGGCGCTGGAACGAGGGAAAAAGAGAAAACTGGAAATATAAGAAATGTGCTGTCCGCACCGAGCGTTGGAGGCTGATCAATCACTCCGAACTGTACGACATTATGGCCGATCCCGGAGAGACCACCGACGTCGCGAGCTCGCATCCGGAGGTCGTCGAGCGTTTGCAAACAGCTTTCGACAAATGGTGGGAATCAGCAGTGCCTCTGATGGTCAACGAAGGATTACCTGCCGTGAAGCGCAAGAACCAACCGTTGGCTCGACGCTATGAAAGTGAACTCAAAGAGCAAGGCATATCGACATGGGAGCCGACCGAGCATTTTGAACTAGTTCGACAAGGGCTCAAAGAACAAGTAGGGACGTCGACGTCTTCAGAATAACACAAAAGGTCTCACGCGAAGGCGAAGTCGCAAAGGACTAGGTACCGAAACTTGGCGTCTTGTCGCTTTTGTGTAAGGCTAATTGCAGGCTAGAAGTCTGCAATGTCGACGACGTTTCCGTCAGCAATCTCGATCAGATTCCTCAGCTTATCAGCATCGATAGGAACACGCAGGGTGTGAGTAGAGCCATCCAACAATGCAATATTTATCTCGCCCGGATGAACACAATATTCTTTAGCCAGCTTCTCATCGGAGAAGCGTGCAATCATCTCGTCAATGGTGATGTCCAACGGCTCCATCCAGTGTGTGTTGGAGCTTTTCACTTCAACGATGGCAAGCGTGTTGGACATTCCGTCACCGATGTCTGCCGCTGAAACTTTCTTAGCGCCGTCAAACGCTGTTCCTGCTCCCGTTACCAACACATAATTGGTCCTAAAAACCTCTGCCTCTGCCGTAATAGTTTCGGGGCAACAATATGCGGGCACAATGATATCGTGCAATTTGGAATTATTCGGCCCGTCCCATGGCTCGTCGAAGGAGTAACGCTGATAGAGGTTACTCTGGTCGATGTAGGGGAGTAGAGATACTCGCCAACTATGAATCGGCTTCCCGGCTTCATTCGCGGTGTAGGCGTTGGGCAAACGCATTTTTGCGGAACAATAGTTCATCATCGCAAGCGAAATTTGCCTAAGTTTGTTCTGGCTAGGAGTCCTAGCAGGATGCCCCATTCTCTTCTCTACCGGTATCAACGCGAGCACGAGGCCAACAAAACATAATCCAATAAAGCCTCCAATCGCCAATTTTATGAGCCATTGCAATCCGTCGGCGTCTTCATCTATGTTCTCTGAATCTGGATTCTCTTCAACTCCGTCCATCATCTGTGGAGCCTCGTTGGTGTTGTTCTCTTGCATGGGCTACTTTCCAGTAGAGGGACACTTGAATTAGGCCAAGTGTATCCCCTGCCCTACCCTTTTTCAAACAACTGCAACCTACCTTTAGTCATGCACTTCTGAGAATAGCCTCAAGTACAGACGATTTAGGTGAACCACGAAATACACGAATGACACGAAAACAGTTTTCACATTTTCTTTCGTGTGCTTCGTGTCTTTCGTGGTTAATCACTACCAAGCCCTTCACCCACCGGCGACAGCACACGTAATCACAATGACAACGGCCATAAACAGGCAACCGATAGCCAGTGAAATACCAATCACCACTATTAGCGTTGGAAACAGCGCGGGTTTCTCGTGCTGACTATCGCTAAGCTTGGAGTGATGTGATTCTGGAGCCTGATAGGGATTGTCGCCAGTCATGTTGCAGTTTTGAGATTGCCGCTACTTCGTTGCAATCCAAATCAGAAACGACACGGGTGCGGCAAAGACCAACGAATCTAGCACGTCCAATAGACCGCCCATGCCTGGAATCATACTGCCTGAATCTTTGATCTGGGCGTCGCGCTTAAGAAGCGATTCCGCCAGATCTCCTACCATCCCGGCCGCCGTCACCACCACGCCATAGACGATAAAGAACCACCATGGACGATTCACCGTCATGCCGAAAATCAAGGGAGCCACCGCAAAGATCACTATCGCCGCTGCGAAACACCCGCCCAGCGGAGCCGCAAGCGAACCCTCAATGGTCTTCCCGGGACTGAGCGCTGGCGCCAACTTCCGTTTCCCGAGACTCTTGCCCGCGAAATAAGCAGCGCCGTCGGACGCCTTCACTGTCGCAATCAACAAAATGACTGCCAACAAGCCTAGCGCGTTGCTGTGCTCAAGATTCCGGATCGGCAAAATGAAACCAAACAGCATCGCTAGGTAAACGTACACTAGCACGCTCAAACCTATCCGGCCCGCGACCGCTCCCGGCACCTCTGAACTGCCTTCAAACTTTCGCGCCTCGGCAAAAAAGCTAACCAGCAATCCCGCAATGATGCCAGCAACTGTCCAGCCAAAATAACCAATCGCGCAGTCAGCCGGATAGTCTCGCCACAGCACGGGTATTGATGCGACGGTGATCATCAACGCAGTTCCGATCGCCATGACAGTGGCCGACTGGCATTTCGGTGACTCTCCGGCGTCCGATTGCCAAAGCCCCGAGAACTCGACGGCCGTCACTGCTCCAACTATCAACGACAGCCCGACCAACACCACGCCCGAGCGACCGAATACAGCATCAGTCGCCAGCCAGAAATCAAGCCACACCAATAGCACCATGACGGTGACCAATACTGCGGTGGAAGCAAGGCGACGGCTGAGCAACGGTGGGACTCCGTGAGTGGTGGTCTAGATTAGGTGGTAAGGAGAGAAACAACAAGCAAAAGACAGACTCGTATTTTGACTCTAAACCGTGTCTTTATCCAGCCCGCCGAACCGTCGTCGGCGTTTGGAGAAATCAACAATCGCCTGCATCAGGTGCGCCTCGCAAAACTCGGGCCACATCTTGTCCGTCACCCACATCTCGGCGTAGCTGATCTGCCACAGCAAGTAATTGCTGATCCGCATCTCACCTGCCGTGCGAATCAACAAATCAGGATCCGTCATCCCCGCAGTATACAGTCGATCAGAGACCAATTGTTCATCGATATTGTCGATCTTCATCGCTCCCGACTGAACCTCGCCACAGATCCGCCGTACGGCATCGACGATTTCAGCGCGGCCACCGTAATTGATCGCCAAGCACAGCGTCGTGCCAGTGTTCTCCGCCGTCAGTTTCAAACTGATGTCCATTTCCTTCTGGACGTCGGCAGGAATACGGTCGCGTGAGCCAATGATCTTTAGCCGAATGTTGTTCTCGACCATCGTCTCGCGTTCCTCGATCATATACTGCGACAGCAGAAACATCAGGAATTCCAATTCCTCTTCTGGGCGTTTCCAGTTCTCACTGGACAAACAGTACAGCGTCAGTTGCTCGATCCCAAGCCGACAGCACTGCTCGGTAACCAACCGCACCTGCGTCGCACCTTGCTGGTGACCTCGGATACGAGGCAGATCTTGTTGCTGCGCCCAGCGGCCGTTGCCGTCCATAATGATTGCAATATGACGCGGCCGCTTTTCGGGCGGCACGTCGAACGCGGTATCTGTTTGAGGTTCGATGGATGACATGAATTAGTGTTACGATCTTTTGTTTAACCGTTAGCCGCAGGCGTACGTTTCTTGGCATACCCGCGTACGCCTCCGGCAGACGGTTAAACGATCATCTGGAACGTTGAACGCCTCTCTTACGCCGGGCGCTTACTCAGGTAATCCTCTAGCGTTACGCCTTCAGGAACATGAATGGTCTGAGCACGATCGGGACCGACTGACAGAAACTCAATCGGACGTCCAACCAATTTCTCAATTTCCCGAGCGTAGCTGACGGCTGCTGTGGGCAAGTCGTCCAACGAGCGAGCTCCAGTGACATCTTGCTGCCAACCCGAGAACGATTTGTAAATTGGCTCCACGCGACGAAGTTCGTCAATGTTACCGGGGAAGTAATCGATGTCTTTGCCGTCAAGCTTATAACCGACGCACACTTCGATCTCCTGCAACTCGCTCAGCACGTCCACCATCGTCAACGCGATCGAAGAAACGCCGCTCAATCGAGCCGTATACCTAGCGGCGACGGCATCGAACCAACCACACCGGCGCGGCCGACCGGTCGTCGTACCGAACTCCTTGCCCATTTCACGAATGTGTTGGCCTGTTTCATTGTCTTGTTCGGTTGGAAACGGACCGCCCCCAACGCGCGTCGCGTATGTCTTGCATACGCCGATGATGTTGCCGATCCAGTTACCCGGCACACCGGATCCGGTCGAAATCCCAGTCCCCGACGCGTTGCTGCTGGTAACAAATGGGAACGTTCCATGGTCGATATCTAACAGCGCCCCTTGGGCTCCCTCGAACAAGATGTCTTTATCTCGATCGACGGCGTCCAAAAGAATGCGATTCGTGTCGTCGATCATCGGACGCAGTCGTTCAGCGTAAGCGCTGAACTGCTCGATGATTGCTTCCGCGTCAGGCAGATCAGATGCTCCACCGGAGACGGCCGACAGAACCTTCCGCTTCACTTCAACAATCTTCCGAACTCGGTCCGGGAACGAAGGTTGAATCAAATCGCCCAAACGAATCGCAAAACTACGACCAACTTTGTCGCCGTAGCAAGGACCGATCCCACGCAGCGTCGTTCCAATATTATCTTCGCCGGAAACCAGTTGGTTCCACATTTTGTCTTCCAACACATGCCATGGCATGACAACGTGGGCACGTTGGGAAAGCTTTAACCTTTTGGTGACATCGATGCCACGCTCTAGCAGCATGTCGATCTCTTCGAGAATCGTTGGCGGATTGATCACGACGCCAGGCGTAATCAAATTCAGCACGTTTTCGTTGATGATACCGCTGGGGATATGGTGCAATTTGTAGACATCGTCGCCGATAACGACCGTGTGTCCGGCATTGGCTCCACCCAAATAACGCACCACCAGATCTTTGCCTTCGGTAAGAAGATCTACTAATTTGCCTTTGGCTTCATCGCCCCACTGCAACCCGATTACGCACTGTCCTGGCACCCCGGACTCCTTGAAATATCAAAATGGAAGTATCGCCAGCACTGGCCGTAAAATCACTACAGTCGTGTGCTGATCTGGCAAACTTGAAAGTTTACGTTTTCAGGTGCAAAATGGTCAACCATTAACTATGCCCCAAGCATAAAATCGGCGGGTAAAGTTCAGTTTTGGTAAGGATTATCAATCCAGACCGGCTGTTTTCACGTATACCACGCGACTGTATCTTTATTTAACTTCCAGCGCTGTCGATAAATGGTAAGAATGCCCTTTCGATAGACAGCCTACCGGCGATTGATCCTGAATACCCAAGATGACCATGTCCAACTCACTGCAAGCCAGCGTTCGCTCTTCCGTCAACCGTTTTACTCGATCAGTATTCAATTGTGCGCTCGTCTGCCTGATGATCGCCGCGGCTTTCCCCTCGGCTAGCCATGGCCAGGCGAATCGAAAAACCAAGCAGAATGAAAAGTCTCAGCAGATTCGAGGCAAGCGTCCTAGTCGTGGTCAGAAATTGGTCGTGCTAAGTGGTCGCATTGACCAATCGATGAACGCCGAGAAATTTCAGGTCGACGTTAAAACGATCAAGACGACGTTAAACCAACAAGTGCAATTGGCTCGCGCGCCATTCCCACGCAATTGGGACAGCTACTCCGCGGAGAACAAAGTCAAATGGATCAAAGCATTTGAGTCCTCTCCACGAGGGAAGGCATTTCTAGCAAGTAACAAAAGATTGATCGACGATGCTCCAGCATTCAACCTACGGTTTAATAAAAAGGGCGAGTTTATCGTGTACGACGTGCCACCCGGCACCTACGGACTTCAAGGCCGAGTCGATAACGAAATCAAAGGAACTAATCACGCGTTTGAGGTGTTCGCCGAAATCAAAGTCAATGGTCAGTTCGACGAAGTCACACTCGACCCGATCCCCGTCGTGGTCACGCCGATCCTGACATCTGGAATGCAGGCACCGACAATCAGCGTGTCGACCCACAACGGAAAAAAGAAGCTTAGCTTTGACAACTTGCAGGTGAAGAAGGGTAAGCCGGATCCTAAGTATGTGTTCCTCAACTTCTGGAGCACAAAAGACTTCGTAGAGAAAGGAAAAACCGACTACCAACAGACCGTCCAAGAGGCGATCAAGGAACTGAACGATGACGGCTACAAAGTCGGGCTACTATCGATCTGCCTTGACGAAAACCGCCCTGCAGCGATCAGGCACATCATGAAGAATCAGTTCAAGAAAGGCCTTCACGGTTTCACCAGCGGCTGGGAACACCAAACAGTGGATCGTTACGGCGTGCGTTCAACTCCATCAGGTTGGTTGTTGGACAAGGACAACAAGATCATCATGTCACAACACGAGTTCTATAACTTGACGAAATTGAAAAGCTCTTTGGCCAAAGTGATCAAAGACCGCATCGACGGCACAGACGCCCCGACGCCTGCCGACCAAGCGAAGAAGTAGAATACGATAGGCTTCCCGCCTGTCACCTTGGCTACGGCAACTCCACCGCCATGTCGTCGCGGTGGATCAACTCCGTTCGCACATTGGTGCCCATTCGTTCGGAGATCTGGTCGCTGTTGAGTCCCATGACCTTTCGGGCGTCGGCCGAATCATACTCCGTCAAACCTGTCCCAACAGCCCGTCCGTCCGGCCCTACGATCTTGACGGTGTCGCCGCGGTGGAAGTCTCCTTCGACCGCAACAACTCCCACCGGCAACAGGCTCTTACCACCGGCGAGTGCCTTCAACGCACCAGCATCAATTTTGTACTGGCCTGAGACATCCAATCCACCCGCGATCCAGCGTTTGCGTTGGTTAATCGGATTAGGTGACGGTGAAAACCAAGTCGCCTTCTTCCCCGCAGATAACGCGGAAAGCGGATTGAGCTGATCGGCCGAAGTGATAATCATGGCAGCACCTGCCGCGGTCGCAATACGCGCTGCCTCAATCTTAGTTTTCATCCCGCCACGAGAAAACTCGGACGCCGCCAATCCGGCCATCGCTTCAATCTCTGGCGTGATCGCCGAAACAAGCGGCAGGTGTTCGGCGTCCGGATTCTGATGTGGCGGTGCGCTATACAGCCCGTCGATGTCTGACAGCAACACCAGCAAATCTGCTCCTACCATCGACGCGACTCTTGCCGCCAATCGATCATTGTCTCCGTAACGAATCTCGGCGGTTGCCACAGAATCGTTTTCGTTAATGATCGGTACCGCTTTCCATTTCAGTGCCGTTGTGATTGTGTCACGCGCGTTTAAATACCGGCGACGTTCCTCAGTGTCACCCAGCGTCAGCAGAATTTGAGCTGCCGTCAGCCCGTGGTCGCCTAGCGCTTGCGAGTACGCACTGCACATAGCAATTTGCCCGATCGATGCCGCAGCTTGACTCTCCTCAAGTGCTAGATTGCCGGTGGCCGCTGTGATTCCCTTGGCGGTCATCATTCGTCGTCCAAGGGCGATCGAACCGGATGACACAATGATGACGTCAGTACCGCTGGAAGTGAGTTCGGCCACATCTTGAATCAAAGAACGCAACCATTGATGGCGAATGCCCGTTTTTTGATCGACCAGTGACGCCGAGCCAATCTTGACGACGATGCGGGAGAAGGATTTCAACGACGAATTCAAAGGAAAACAGTCCAGTTGGTGATTTAACTTTTTTCAATACAAGACCGAAGCGCAGCCCAGTGAACAAGATCATCTATTTCAGATTTGTCCGCGATCTGCGTAAACTATAGTCAGTGACAGTAGCCTAAACCCTGCGGTTCACTAGTCAGCCTAACAAAAAACGCCGATTTCACGAATTCCAGTTCTTGGTACCAATCGGCGCACCGATCGACGCCCGAGAAGAACACATGCTTAAACCTGATGCCCAACGCGAACGAATCATCGAACTGCTGGAGCATGAAGGCGGCGTTAACGAAGAATCGGTCCGCAAGGTCTCACTGGCAACGGGCGTCCCCGAAGCCGACATTTGGGGCACCGGCAAGTTTTACTCTCTGATCAACAATCCTGGAAAACGAGTTCGGGTTTGCGATGGGCTGACGTGCCAAATGTTTGGAGCCGACGAACTTGCACTGCAGATTGTAAACTCAGGTATCGCTTGCGAACGCGTTAGCTGCCTCGGCCAGTGCGACCTTGCTGTTGCAACGCTAAGCGATGAGATGGAGCTGGTCACATATTCAGAAAACGAAACCAGCATCAGTTCCGCAAGCGACAGTCTTGCGATCAACCTCGCGGGAGAGGTTGATCTTGGCTACACAGCATTGGCCAAAGCACGCTTGATGGGTGCCGAAGCGGTAATTGAAGAACTGAAAACATCGGGCCTGCAGGGACGCGGCGGAGCCGGATTTCCGACTCACTTCAAGTGGACATCGTTGATCAACCAAGCCGAAACCGAACGCTATGTGGTTTGCAATGCAGATGAGGCCGAACCCGGCACGTTCAAAGACCGCGAAACGATGCTGCGTCAGCCGCACAAAATGCTGGAGGGACTTGCCATCGCGGCGGTGCTGATCGGCACGCGCGAGATCTACATTTATATTCGAGGCGAATACGTCAACGAAGTGCGCGTGTTGGAAGCGGCTGTTGAAGAAGCCAAAGGAAAAGACGCAAAGGGTCCTCTTGGTGATTTCAACGTCACCATCGTACGCGGCCACGGTGCCTATATATGTGGCGAGGAAACGGCGCTGCTGGAATCGCTCGAAGGCAAACGTGGCATGCCGCGACTCAAACCGCCCTTCCCTACCGAATCTGGATTCCGCAATAAGCCCACGCTGATCCACAACGTCGAAACGATTGCCTGTGTTCCCGCTATCGTTCACAACGGTGGACAGTGGTTCCACGACCTAGGAAGGACCGAGGCCGGGTCCAAGCTCTACTGCATCTCTGGACACATTAACAAACCAGGTGTCTACGAAATGCCGCTGGGTGTGACACTGGACGAATTGGTCGCCGAGGCCGGCGGTTACGTAGGAACTCCGCTCGCGTTTTCGCCGGGTGGCGCTTCGTCAGGCTTCCTGCCAATCTCCAAACGTGACCTGCCGCTAGACTACAAAAACCTTGCAGATGCCGGATCTATGATGGGCAGTGCCGGGATCGTGGTAATCAACGACACCGTCGACATGGCTCAGGCCGCCGACTGGCAGCTAAAGTTCTTCGAGCGCGAGAGCTGCGGCCAATGCGCCCCGTGTCGAATTGGCACACAGTACATGCGACGCCAAAATGAGAAATATATTCAATTAGGAGACCCGGCAACCTTCGAGCATACTGAAGACGTCGCGTGGGAGATGGAGGAAGGCTCGATTTGCGGGCTTGGAATGATCGCCGCCAAACCACTCACCTCCGCAAGAGAACATTTTCCCGATCATTTTAAGACCCGCTCGTAACCGAAAACTGAACACTGAGAACCGAAAACCAATTCCATGAGCGAATCATTTTCAATCAAACTCAACGGCCAGACAGTCGAAGCCTTCGCCGGCGAGACAGTCTTTCAAGTCGCCGATCGGACGGACGTAAAGATCCCGTCGCTCTGCGACGATGATCGACTCGCACCCGTTGGCGTCTGCCGCGTTTGTTTGGTCGAGGTTACTGGCCAACGGCGTTTGCAGCCCGGATGTGCTTGGGTCGTCACGCCCGACATGGAAATCACGACTGAATCTGACCGCATCGAAAAACATCGCACAGTCCTTTACAACCTGTACATGGCCGATCATGACTTGGACGATGCCGGACTGCCGATCGAAACGGCCAATGGCAACCAGTTGCGCGACCTCTGCAAAACAGTCCCAGCAATGGGACTCGAACCCGTCAACGCTCCACGTGCCGCGCGGCCGGGCGACGACAATCCATACATCCAATTTGATCCTGAACTATGTATCCTATGTGCGCGCTGCACGCGTTATTGTGACGAAGTCGAAGCCGTAAACGCAATCACGCTTTCTAATCGCGGCGGTGAAACGACTATCGAAACCGCTGGCCAACGGAGCTTGATCGACACCACCTGCGAACTGTGCGGTGGCTGTATCGACAC
>CAZDBE010000074.1:0-19521 GCA_964503675.1 uncultured Pirellulaceae bacterium
GCTATCTCTTGGCCGCTTCGTCAGCCTTACGATGCTCTCACCGGGATAACATTCCTCGGCGTGCGTCGTTGCGTTTTGTTCATCATTGGCCCAAGTAATGATGATGTGTGAATCCGTTTCAACTTCAAAAAGTGGCATAGTATTCCTCTTCCAGAAAGAATCATAAACAAACGTTGGTCGGTCGTTGGCTTGTGTTAGTAGCCTTCGCCAGTCCGCCCGCACCCCAGACCAACCTCGACGATCATTGTTGCCGATCAAGTAGCAGATTGCCAGAAATTTCTTTGGAGAAACTTAAACAGAAATGCGTACAACAGAGAGTTTAGGCAATAAAACCAAACGCTAACGTTTGGCTGAAGCACGACCAAAAACAAAGGCTTGAAGTAGTCAGTTCGTCAGTAACGACTCGACGACAGCGTTGCCAATGTCCACATCGGTTCCACTAATTTTTTCCCCGCCGAACATCTGATACATTAACGCCGCTTGATGGGACCAAAGCCCTCACATGGAAACGTCAATCTGGGACATCACGATTCATTGGCCAGAACAATGGCACCGAAAAGGCACACTTAGAGATGCTCCGGCACTCCCAGTAACTTCGGATCGTTTGTTTGGGTACCTTCAACTTCTGGGATCGGACGCCAATCCAGCCAACGATCAAGCAATATTTTGTCCCCTCGCGGAGCCAACACCCGCCCGTTTAAATCGTAAAGCGACCCCATCCACAATTGGGACGTGTCTTCGATTTTTCCTTCCAAAACGCTGACCTCGTACACAATCCCGTAGTGGGGCTTTGGCTGAGACGTTTGTTGTACCAAAAACAACTTACCACTATTGACTCCTGAGGGCCAACTCTCCGGCTGACCAATCGGCAATCGCGCCTTCCAAACCTGACCGGGCGTCACGCATTCCATTTGAGCAACCTCGCGCTCGGCTTGCGGAGAAACAGAATCGGTCAATGCGATCAGCGACATGACTCGGTCAGAAAACAGCTCTCCCGTCGTTTGGGCAGCTCGGTGAATCTCGAACTCAACGAACAGCGGTCCCAAGACTGCATCGCCCCAACCCAAACGAGTGCCTCCTTCGTCAACCAACCATACCTCTAATTTAGCTGTCCGATAAAAACCGCCGTTGAACAACGCTTCGTTGCGTTCATCGTTGCCCCGATAATAAACCCCGCCAAGTCGTTTCGGGTGCATAGGGTAGGGCGGTTCAAGCGGATCGTCGTCCGGTGATCCGGCGTACTTGAACAGTTCTTTTTTTGCCTCGTTAAATTCCTTGGCCATGGAATCGGCTTTCCCGTCATAGTGAATCCATGTTGCCAACAGCAAGAACATGAGGGCTCCAATTACCCAATTCTTCCACGTTGCATCTTCGGTCGGCATTTCAAGACCGGCTGCAATTCGCCTTCGGCGCCGCCAAGAAATCAGCACGCCCAACAACGCCAACACTCCAAACCCAACGCACAGCCAGAATAGGTTTCGGAACGATGGCTCCTCCAGACGCGTTGTAAGATCAGCCAAATGCCGACCGAACTGCTCAGTCACCGTCTCCGATTTCCGCCTGGTGGGCTTCGAGTTCGATGGCCATGGCGCTCCCTGATCTAGCCAACGCTGAACCACGCCAATCTGTGCTGCAGACAGCGCATCTCCTTCCTTCGGCATGCGGTAGCCAGGTTTGGTTGACGTGATTCGGCGAAATAGCTCGCTATCGGCTGAACTACTGCCAAGAATATCGCTACCTGTTTGTCCACCTCGGACAACCCTTTCTCGTCCAGCATCAAATCGAAGATCGCCCGCGACTAACGTTTCGCCGTGACAACGCACGCAGTGCTGCAGTAGCATCGGTAATATCTCGCTCTCAAAACTTACCGACGATAGGTTGTTCGGTTGAGTTTGCGCCCAAGCAACATCATTGCAGCATGCGACTAACGGCAACGCCAGCGACACCCACATCAAAAATGGCCTTCGATTCACTCGACGCCATCCTTAACGAAGCGATAGCCCGCATCGCGAATCGTCAAAAAGTGAACGGGCTTGCCGGGGTCAGGTTCAAACGTTTTCCTCAACTGGCGAAGTATCTGGTCGGGCGCCCGTGTCGTCACGTGGCCTGGCATCTCCCAAACGTCTTCCAGTAGCTGATGTCGCGAAATCACTTCACCTTCGTGCTGGACAAAGTACTTAAGTGCCTTGATCTGCAACTGCGTCATCCGGACCGATGTCTCACCAATGTCGACCTCATAAGTTTTAAAATTGATCTTCGCGTCGGCGAACTCGTACACGTCGAGCTCTTTGCCGAGAGATGGCGCGCGTCGATTTTGTTGGCCGAGTAGATTCTTAATGCGGCTAATTAGCTCCTGCAGTTCGAAAGGCTTGACCATATACTGATTGGCCCCGACATCAAATCCGCGTGTGCGATCCTCGGACAACGTCCTTGCGCTAAGCATCAGCACCGGCATCTCATGGCCTGACTCTCGCAACTGTTCGCAAATCTCGTAACCGCTCATGCCGGGAAGCATTAAATCCAACACGATTAAATCAACCGACTCAGCACATTCAACTGCGTTGATTGCTTCGATGCCACTGGTGGCGACAGTGACCTGAAAACCCTCGGCCTCAAGATTGAATTTGATACCGACGGCAAGATGTTCTTCGTCATCGACGACCAGAATATGACTCATATCGATCTGCAGCAGAATTAAATAAGGAAAATCTGATGAACTAAACTTGCGCCGGTGAATCCGACTCCAACCGATTCGACGAGCTTTCGTCGCCCGAGCCTCGCAACGGTCGCCCCGGTAGACGTACTTCAAAAATAGTCTTTACGTTTGGGTCTTCTTCGACGGACTCAGGGTCGATCACCATTACTTTGCCCCGCGCTCGTTTAACAAGTGTGCTGACGATGTGCAGGCCTAACCCTGTTCCCGGCTTTTCACGGCGCAGTTCTCTTCCCAGCCTTACAAAGCGTCCAAAAATCTTTCGCCGAAGTGTTTCTGGTATCCCTTGTCCGTTGTCGGTGATGCGGCAGGTAACCGTCTCGTTGGACAGTTTTAAGGAAACCGTCACATGCGGGGGCGTTCCAGCATACTTGACCGCATTGTCGATCAAGTTCCTGAAGATCATCGCCGCATCCACCAGCGGCATGCTGATCAGGCAAGGTTCGAGGTCAAGCTTCACAACTTCCGCGTCAACTCGGTAACGCAGCGTAACGCTCCGCACGGCCTGTCGAATCACCTCTGCAATATCCACCGCCGCGACCGACTCGTGCTCGCGCATTTTTTCGGCGTACCCAGCCTCCAGCAAGTGCGTGATCAAATTGTCCAATCGCTCGACATCGTCCATCATGAATCTGAGAAACCGAGCCTGTTCCTCCGGGCTAACGTCTCGCATGTCGAGCGTTTGCAAGTATAGCTTCAGCGACGCGATGGGCGACTTGAGTTCGTGAGTGACGCTATCGATGAAATTGGACTGTCGCCGGGTCAGATTGATCGCTTTGACCGAGAGCGTCAGATAGAAGATCACTCCTGTCAGCAAAATCGCAAAGAAAACCGACCCGACCGACAACAGCATCCAGTAGAAACCGGCTTGTTGAGACTGAACAGCATTGTAGGCTGTCAGAATAACCCAACCAACGATCAGCGCGACGATCAAAATGATCATCGTCACGCCAAGGGTGATAGGAAACTTTAGTGACCAGCGTTCAAACATGTCAGCTTCGCGGAAAATCGCTCGGGAAAGACAGATTATCAAAGGGATACCGAGTGCTGTCCAGCGTGATTGCGACGGGGCAACTGGAGAATGATGGAAAACACTGGAAATCCAGACGCAGGTGTCTGGAATCGCATCTTCCAATCGGTTTCCTAGTTAGTTCGTTCGAGCGGTAGCAAAAAGGGATCCCTCCGACGAGACACGAACGGCTCAGCAGTCGAACACTTTAACGAATCACTGGCTTGGAATGGAGAAAATTTCATGGGATAATCAGGCCATGAAAACTATCTTACGAAAATGGTTGCACGCGTCATTCCTGATGAGCACAGTGCTGCTCGCGTTGGCTGCGTCCCAAAAGGCCGGCGCTCAAAGCATACTGCAAGAGCATCTCAAGACAGGTAAGTCGTCGCCGCCCGCATCGAGGACATCTCCTAGCCTATTGCCAAATGGGCATGAAGACTTAGACGCGACGCTGTGGGTCAGGTTTGCCGCTGAGTACAAAGCGATTACGAGGCAGACGTTTATTGCCGCGACCCGTCAGCTTAATTCGGCCATCAGCGACAGTAATTGGTCAGCGATTGTATTCGGTAGTTCGACAACCGGTCCCTCGATACTCGAAGGCCGGGCAGCGCGACCGGTCTGCGTCATCATGGACGTGGACGAAACGGTATTGGACAATTCCGCTTATCAGCAAGAGTTGATCCTCAACAACAGCTCATTTACCGGAGAGTCATGGAGTCGATTCGTAAACGCGAAAGTGTCACCAGCGGTCCCGGGTGCCAAATCGTTCGTCGACGCCTGCCGCCGGATGGGCGTAACGGTCTTCTTTGTCACCAACCGCGACTTCAGTCTTGAACCTGCGACCCGAGAGAATTTAATCTCAGAAGGATTAATGAAGTCTAGCGATCCAGATTTAATCCTCTCTAAGAACGAACGCCCGGAATGGACATCCGGAAAATCTGCGCGACGAGATTCGATTGCTGCTACCTATAGAGTTCTTTTATTGCTGGGCGATGACTTGAACGATTTTCTGTTCGTGAAGAAAAGCAATCTGCAGCAGCGTTCGCAATTGGCCGAACAATATCAGCATTATTGGGGCGAGCGCTGGTTCATGCTACCCAACCCCGACTACGGTAGTTGGGAAATGGCTGTGACCAGCGGCAGCAAGAACTCAACAGCCGCGGAGAAAACACGTCAAAAAATGAAAACTCTCGGCGGGCAGTAAATAACGAACGCAAGGTTGCGTCCTATTTGATTGGCGCTGCAATGGCTACCAAGTAACCGAGACAGGGCCGCCGGCCTTGATGCCAAGCATCTCACTGATGCTAACGCCTACGATTTCGATTTCTAAAAATCCACTCTGCCCCATGCTGGCGACAAGCGTTGCGTCGGGCTGACCGTGATCTTCTGGAAAGACACCTACGGTCGTGTGGGCGCCGAACATAACGGAAACAGATTCGTCCTGCCCCGCGTCGACCAAAATGCCATTTTCGATTGACGTGATCAATTGACCATGTGGACCAATCGATTCAACAATACCATCAACCTGATTGGTCGGGGATGTAACTTTTGATTTGGAAAGTGTTTTTTGCTTGGCCATCAAAACCTCCTTGTATGCCTGGGTGATCAAGGATTATTCAGGGATTTCCCAAATCGTTAAATACCAATTTGCTTCAATAAATTCTCTTTAACCGCATTTGGATTGATATTCGGATTCAGTTTCTTCGCCTTTCCGATCAGCGAGCCAACCGCTTGGACTTTGCCGCCGCGAATCTGCTCAATCACGCCGGGATTTTCGTCAATTAACTGCTGGCACAAAGATTCGACCTCGCCCGCATCGACGGCTTTGATCCCCAATTTCTCGATCGCAGCCTCAAGATTCAGCCCATTTTCAAGCATTTGAGCCAAAACATCCTTGCCACGCGTCTGGTCGAAATCACCTTTGGCGATCCGCGTCAGAAGTTCGCCAAGCTGCTCTCCCGAAACTGGATAGTCACCAATTTCACAGTTCTGCTCGTTCAAATATCGAAGTACTTCCTGAGCCACCCAGTTACTGGCCGTCTTGCCCGGAGCCTTTGATCCGCTAGCACTTTTGGTCAAAAAATCTGCGACCGTTTTGTAGTATTTAACCACGCCGATGCCTTGGCTGACAATCACTTCGGTGTCGTAAGGCTCCAGTCCATAGGCGCCCATCAGCTCCGTTCGCAGTTTTGACGGCAAGTATTCAATGGTCGAACCGATGGCATTGATTTCAGAATCCGTCGTTTCAACAGCAATCAAATCCGGATCGGGGAAGTATCGGTAGTCGGCCGCATCTTCTTTCTCGCGCGACTTGGTTGTCTTCTGATTGGCATCGTCCCAGCCACGAGTCTGTTTCGGGGCGTCGGCGATTCCTAGGCCATCCTTCTTCCATACACGCAATTGCCGCGCGGCTTCATAGGAAATAGCACGTTCGGCCGCGCGGAAGCTGTTCAGGTTTTTCACTTCAACGATCGGGGTCGCGATCTTCTCACCGTCAACGTTGATATGCAAATTGACGTTACCGTCGCACCGTAGGCTTCCTTCCTGCATATTGCAGTCTGATACGTCGATGTACGTCAAAATCAATTTCAATTCGGTAAGAAATGCTTTGGCTTCTTCGGCGCTGCGCAAATCGGGCTTGGTCACAATCTCCAACAAAGGCGTTCCCGTTCGGTTGAGATCGATCTTCGACGGCTTCTTTGCTCCGGTTTCATCGTGAATGCTTTTTCCAGCATCCTCTTCCAAGTGAGCCCGCTCGATTTGAATGTCGCGCGATTCGAAAGCTCCTTTGGCGTCGGAGATCGTCAGATGGCCTTCGCCGCAGATCGGCTTATCGAACTGGCTGATCTGGTATCCCTTAGGAAGATCCGGATAGAAATAATTCTTCCTGTCCCATTTGGTGTAATTGGCGATCTGGCAATTGAGGGCGAGCCCCGTCTTGATCGCAAGTTTAAGGGCACGTTCATTGATGACCGGAAGAGTTCCTGGCATACCCGTGCAGACCGGGCAGGTCTGAGTATTGGCATCGGCGCCGTACGCAGTTGAGCAATTGCAAAACAGTTTAGACTGAGTATCAAGTTGTACGTGAACTTCCAAACCGACGATCAGAGTCACATCGGCATCGGTCACGGCATCGCGCTGTTCAGGAGTTGTTTCGAGTGTTTTGTTCATGATTGCGGACTCCTTTGATGCCAATCGGTCTGAGTCTGATATTGATGGGCGGCTTGTAGCAATGTCGCTTCGTCAAAACGACGCGCCTGAAGTTGCAGGCCGATGGGAAGGCCCCCTGAATCGAATCCGCACGGTATGGAAATCGCTGGCACGCCAGAGAGATTGGCCGCCACCGTATAGATATCCGCAAGGTACATCGCCAACGGGTCGGCTGAGTGCTGATTGAACTTAAATGCAGTCGTCGGAACGGTTGGGCCCAGAATTAAATCCACTGACTCAAAGGCAGCGTCATAATCATTCTTGATCATGCGACGCACCTTGGACGCCTTCAAATAATACGCGTCGTAGTAGCCGGAACTCAACGCGTGCGTGCCAAGCAAAATTCTCTTCTTGACCTCTTCGCCAAAAAACTCGGCACGCGTTTTTGAGTACATCTCATCAAGGCCCTCGGCCGCCGACCGATTGGTGTACCGAACTCCATCAAAACGTGACAAATTACTAGATGCTTCACACGGAGCAATCACGTAATAGGCCGCGATTCCATATTGCGTGTAAGGCAATTCGATTTCAACTGTTGACGCTCCCAGCGACTTGAGAACATCGATCGCCTCGTTGACCTTGGCACGAACCTCGTCGCCCAGTCCCTCTTCGAAATGTTGTTTACAGATTCCAACTTTCAAACCAGCGAGTGGTTTTTCAAGTGCCGCCATGTAATTGGCCACGTCGACTGGTGCTGACGTCGAATCTCTCTTGTCGTGGCCAGCCAACGTCTGCATTACTAGTGCACAGTCTTCCGCCGAACGCGTCATCGGACCGATCTGATCTAGTGAACTGGCAAACGCAATCAATCCGTATCGGCTGACGCGTCCATAAGTCGGTTTCAATCCCGTGATTCCACAGAACGATGCGGGTTGGCGGATGGAACCGCCGGTGTCTGATCCAATCGCCACCGGAGCCATTCGCGCGGCGACAGCTGTTGCCGATCCACCGCTTGAACCGCCAGGAACGTGATCGTGGTTCCAAGGATTTTTCGCAGGATGGAAAGCCGAATTTTCGTTCGAGCTACCCATGGCGAATTCGTCCATGTTGGTTTTGCCGATCACGATCGCGCCGGCATCTTTCAACCGACTAACGATGGTTGCGTCGTAAGGCGGAACAAACTTGGACAGCATTTTGCTTCCAGCAGTCGTTGTCACTCCTGCGGTGCAAATACCGTCTTTGACAGCGACAGGCAAGCCTGCCAAAGGCCCCGGCGATTTACCGGCTGCGATCGACGCATCGATTTCTTTCGCTGCCTCCGCTGCCTCCTGATCGCACTGCGCAAGGAAGGCGCCGTTGTCGTCGTTCCTTTCGCGGATCTGGCCAAGAAAATAATCAGTGCATTGGGCTGCTGTTAGCTCGCCGTTACCGATTTGCTTTACAAGCTCGGCGGCAGAGAGTTGTTCAATTTGCATGTGTCGGTTTTACTCATCAAAAACGGAGGGAACTTTGTAGAACTGGCCATCCGAATCCGGAGCATTGGACAGAATTTCCTCACGAGGGTAGCTAGGTTGGGCTTCGTCGGTGCGGATCGCATTGACCGATTCGATCGCCCCAAAGAATGGCTCAATGTCCTCGGGTAGCTCGACTGCTTCCAGCTGCTGGACATAATTGAGCACTTTTACCAAGTTCTCTTGGACGGCTTCCGCTTTGTCATCGGGAAGATCAATGCGAGCCAGCTTGGCGACATTTTGGGCTAGGTTAGACATGGCGAGGTGTTTGGTCGATCCACAATATTGGTCTGAAAACCAGTATTGTAGCCAAAGCTGTAAGTCCCGCCATGGCTTATGCCAGACTTTGGAAGGCAATGGATCGTCAGGAGCATTCCTGAAGAATTGGGGCAGGGGAGAGGGCTTTGCCAGTATGGACTAGGCTACGAGTCCCAGTTTGATTTTGCCTCAGGACTCGTGGCCTCGTCCACTACAAACCAATGCTGAAGATGCGAGTAGGAGCGCTATAACTTAGCCAGACCACTCTTGCGAACGATCCTACGGAAACATCTTACGAGCAAACAATCACATTGTTTTCGATTTCGCCGACGCCCTCGACACTGCGCAACAACTCCTGAGCCATCTGTTTCTCGTAGTAGGTATTTGCCTTGCCTTCGATCTTCACGCTCGAGCCTGAAGTCTTGTAGTGGATGCGGCGACCATCGAGATGGGGATGATGAATTACGGCCGTCTGCAGGCGTTGTAGCAAAGTCATTGAACTGCGTTTTGCCATAGTGTTTGCCCGGAAGATGAATAAATAGTGAGTGGCAGTAAAAAAGAAGGATCCAGCGATGCTGAAGGATACAAGCCATTTAGCGCTTGTCCAACAAAAAACATACAATCGCGTATAGGGGCAGATTTCATTAACCGCCGGTCCCATAATCCCTTAGAATCCGGTCATCTTCACATCGTACAACGTGCCGTTTAGCCGACCAGCAATAGTGGTGCCAGCAGAACGACGCCCCACAAGGCCATCACGATCCATTTCCGTCTAGAGAACGCCCGGCGGTAGGTGTCTGCCAATGTAGGATCGTCTGCAATTCTCTCAATGAACATGATGCGGTCCTTAATACTTGGATGCATCATCGTTCGTTTTCTGAACTGGTCAGGTGACAACACAGCCAAACGCCACAATGCCGCTCGGGTTTGATCTACGCAGAGACCGGCGCTTGAGTCTGTCAAGTTAGTCGCAGCAAACAGATCCGCTTCAAATTCCATTTTGTGCGACAACCATCTGAGTACGACCAACAGATAGAAAGCGAATCCGATCGCAACCAGATGAGCAGCATGCTCACCGGCGACCACGCCACCGGAGGCAGAAAGTGCTTCGCCAAGTCGACTGGTGATGCCGGTTTCACTGGCCTTGTCGATCAACAGAACCAACATCGGCACCACAATGAACATCATCTTCAGTGGCAAGTGCTTTAGTCGTACGTGGCCCGCCTCGTGACGAACAATCGCCTCAACTTCTTCAGGTTCAAACTGCCTCAAAAGCAAATCCGATAGCAGTATTACACGCGTACCCGGCAGCAGTCCCGTCACCGCCGCGTTGGCCATTTGATAGCCCGTTTTCCAAATCTTAATTTGCCGAACACCAATGTTTGCTTGTTTGCAGATCGACATCAGTCTTTGGTCGAGCTGCGGGTCTTCAATATGACTCGTTTTCCAGAGTCGCGTCACGAGCCACGGGAACACGCACATCACCGCCAGACTAATGACAGACGCGACAGCGACCGTTTGGCCAGTGCTCAGTTGCTCCATCCACTGCGAGTAACGCATCGCGATCATCAGCAACAACAGCGGACCAACGATCGTCATCAAGATCATCCGCAGCCGAACTTCAACGTAGGCAAGACGTCTACGTAGGCGAAACGCCCAAGCTGCCTCGGGCATATGGACGGCCGCCTGAATGTCGAAGAACACGAACCACGAAAGCGTCATCGAAAACAGTAGCGGAGCTAACAGAGTAAGTTCATAGACGCCGACCAGAGACTGCACTTGAAACGTGTCGGCAACAAGGGTCGGCCACTTTAGAATTGTAAAAGTGGCGAGCATCACGCCCCCCCATGCTAGCGCGTGAAAAAAAGCGATGCGTTTGAAAATCGGATGCTGTGATGCAGGATCGTCGCCGAGATATCGTAGTCTTCCGGCCACCCACCAAGTTTGAAAGGCGGCCAGCATTGGTGCTGCGAGGACGCACGCAAGGATCGCGCACAATCGCAACTGCCACCGAGTGTCGGCGGGCGCGATGTCAGGGAAGTTCCCCACAGTCGCGGCGACCACACAGGCGCCCATCACTAAAGCTATGAATAGATTCATAGCTTCCAGCCTATTTGCGAGGCCAAGGCCCGTCCATCATCAAGCTCTGGAAACCGCTCTTCACCATGTAAAACGTCACCGGCGCGTGCCGAATGTACGGATTAGGTTTGGTCTGGTGCCCATCTTCCAGCCACTTTGACGATAGATTTGACGGCACTCTAGGGACTAAAAACTGATCTGGAAGAACTGCCCCGTTTCTTCTTCGGTCGCTTGTCCGGGCCCTTGAAGTTGAATGGCGGAGCTATCCTCATCCGCCGAACTGCCCGGCGACGGTAACTCCTCACCCTCCATTTCAGCAGGTGAAATGTCCTCAAGCGAATCGGTTCCCTGCGAGCCACGTTTGCTGTTCTCATCCGATTCCGCATCGCCCTCGTCGATCATCGACTGTACTGAGCCGTCTTCGGCCATTTCAAAATCAATCGCTTCGCCGGCGTCCTCACCGGCGAACAGATCAATTGAACTTTGACCACGGGCTTGTGCGGCAGCGGCCGCATCAAATGTCTTCTCGCGCGTCTGCTGCCCATCCTGATCCCATTGACGCCACAGCCCGTCGGCTTCGTCTTCTTTGTACTGGCCCATGATTGATTTCATGCCGTTCTCATGCCACCAGATCCACTGGCCGGTCTTTCGTCCCTGAGCATCGTAGTTGCCCATGGACTGTTTGATGCCGTTTTCGTGCCACCAAACGAAGCGGCCGACACGCGATCCATCTTCCAGATTGCCAACCATCTTTGCTTGGCCATTCTGATACCAAGACCGAATTGGGCCCTGTTCGCTGTCCTCACCAGTGACAACCAACTCCGCCGGCTTGGCATCCCACCACTGGTCCTCACCGTTTAGCTCCACACGCCCGCGCAGAACTATTTTGGCTTCCTGTTTCTGATTGCCAGGCCGGTAATACGTCACGCGGTTTTCAATGCGTTTGCCGTCCTGATAAACTTCTTTGCGAGTGATCTTGCCGCGCTGATCGAACTGAACCAATGGTCCGTCGGGGACATTGTCTGCAAACTGCATGCGGCGAAATATTTTCTCTCCGGGATAGAACCAGACCGCAAGTCCATCACGTTTTCCGTCCGTGTAGGGCATCTCAAAAACCTTCTGGCCCTTGGCATCAGTAATTCGCCACTGGCCAGAAATTCTTCCCTCCGAGAACGTCGCGCGCGATTTAAATGGACCTTGGAACAAACTGAACGGTGGGTTAAGAAAGATACCTCCGTCGCTTTTGAGATGCAGACGAGCCCACTGACCCTCCATCGCTCCATCGACATACGTTCCCATCGCAATCCGGATGCCCTCACGATCAAACAGCTGCCACTGCCCGTCGTTGACGTAGTTTCCGCTTTGGTCTTGTTTAACGTGACGAGCAATTTGAACGTTGCCGTCGGGATAGCGCTGCCGAATAATTTCACGGCCCGGCATCTCGCCGATGTCAGCTTTAGAACGACGCGCTGACGTCTCACGCATTGCCTGAGAAGGCTGCCGTGCTCCATCAGTATACGCCGAATCGCTGCCACTGAATGGTTGGGATGCTTCATCACTCCAAGGACGCTCTCTCGAAATCGTCGGGACTGCCCCATCGACTGGACCAAAAATCGTCGTCCCGGGCTCCACTTCAGCTTCGTCAGCACTAGTATCAAATCGAGGAATTGGCTCTTGGTCGTTGAGGCGCTGACTAAAATCCGAAGACGGCGATGGGACAAAATCCCCTCCGCGCGAACTGCTACCACTTAAGTCACCAAGCGTTCGTCCGGAAGGAATCTGCGGACTCGTAAAGGTCTGAGCAGACGCATCTTGGTTGGTGAAGATCGCAGCGCTCAAAAGACAAGTGAGAGCAATGAAGATGGGGCGTCCGACTCGGATCATCTTTTCGTTTTGTTCGCTGCAAAGTTTTATAAAAGAACGACAAACCTAGGTCGGCTATTGAGCCAAGGAGCAGAAATCTGTCGCGACGTAATCGCAGTCATTGTATCGGCAATTCCTGTAAGGTTTCTGATGGCGTAAAAGGCAATTTCTACGGACAACTTCACCTGTTTCAATGCCCAGCAGAACATAAAGCTATTCTGATTGCACGTATGTTTCTGGTGCCAGCAAGAAGAACACCAAAGTGTGCTCAAAGTCTTTTCATTCCAGCTACGCCCAAGGTGCCCAACAGGCAAACTTTAACAAAAAAAGGGCTCACGAGGGCACCGAGGCTGCGTACAATATACTTTTATCATCCAGTTCCTCCTTTGGGCAATCGCCTCAACTTCGATGGCTTTTTTCTCAGCAGACAAACTCAAGCGCCGTCAGATCACCATCGATCCCTCGGCTGTTTCTGCGCAGAGCCCGGAAGTTCAAAACCGCTTGCAGCGTATCGATGAGAACTACCAGGCGTTTGACGATTTGTTTGCCGATATTGAGGCAACTATCGAAAACGATGATCGGCTGCGCGAGTTCAACGCAAACTTGCGAGTCGCTGATCTCCAGCCCAAAAAGAAGGCGCGTTGGCGATCCCGTTCCGGAAAAACTGGAGCCAAGGGTAAGAAGAATGCAAGCGCTTCAGCAAGCAAAAAATCTACCCCTCGCCGGGCTGCGGTCAGCAAAATCAAAAACGCTCAGGTCAGTTTGAACAAATCAAACAAGAAGACGCCACCGTCGGATGCCAGTTCCACGCCGAAGCGCTCAAAAAAGAAGCCGCGTTAGTTGAGCCAACGCGGCTCAATCCACATCCAGAAACGAGCGGCAAGTCATCTTTCCGTCGTGTTCAACAACAAAACTGATCGCACCGCCAACGTCGGTACGTTTTACCTCGCAACCGGATTGAGCAAACAACTCTTTCGCCCGTGCCGAGAATTTCCTGTCGCCGCAGCTTACGGCCACAAACTTAGGTGCCGCCCATTGAAGAAAACGCGCTGGATCGCTGTTGGGAGATCCATGATGAGCTGCCATTAGCAAGTCGCACTTGATCGGCGACTGTCGCAATAAACGCTCCATCCCTTCTTTCTCCAAATCGCCGGGCAACAGAACGGTCCTGCCGTGACACTCCATGGCCACAACGAGACTTGCTGAGTTGTCATTGGTGTGATCGCCGGCTTTACGTGGCGACAACACTTTGGTTTGCACAACACTTCCTAGATCGATCACATCACCTGCCGTCACCGTCTTGATCTCAACACCCTCACCTGTAAGACTTTCCAACAGTTGGATAACCGAAGGCGATTTGCTGTCCATCATCATTGGGGAGAGAACCACCTTCTCTACCGTGAATCTCTCGGAGATACCTTCCACACCGCTGTAGTGATCGATGTCGGCGTGCGAGAGAACAATGGTGTCGATGCGATTGATCCCCTTACACCACAACACACCCGAGACGGTATTGACTGCAAAACGCGCTGACGAGGTAGAACCGCAATCGTAAAGTACATTTTCTCCCTCGGGCAACTCTAGCAGCACGCAGGTTCCGTGCCCCACATCGATGAAGGTCACCTCCATTGGAGACTGGCTACCATGGTCCCACCAGTGCTCGGCATACCGCGGCAGCACCCACGCCAACAACAACCAACAGACACCAAGCACACATAGGCTGCGTGTTGAGAGACGCGTCGTCGGATATAGCCCAAGCACAAACCATCCTAAATAGAAAATCAGCACTGCCCACCAATGCGGCCCCGATGTCCAAAAGTGACCACCCGAAAAACTGCCTGCCGCGCCGACGATACTTTCGAGCGCCGCCAAACTAACCGTTCCAAGCACAACCGCAGCACGCGCCATCAACGGTAGCACGTCTCCAAAAACAAAGATCGCCAGCCCCGAGTACAGCGCTAGCGAAATCGGTAGCATCACCACCGGATTGACGATCAGTCCAATTGGCGAGAGTACATGAAACTGGCAGGCCACCAGTGGAATAGCGATCAGCCACACCAAAGCGCTGACTACAAATGCGGCCCGAAAACCTCGTCGGAGCGCAATCCACCACCGCTGAGAGCGCGAGCGGGTCGCTAAAACGATTTGATTTAAAGGGTCGGCATCGGACGCAAAGATCCAATCCTTTCCAAACGTAATCGCTGCCACGGCAAAGAACGATAATTGAGCACCCAAGGAGAACAGGTCGGTAGGATTTAGCATCAAGACCATCAGCGCGGCCAGCGCTAGAATATTGAACGCCTGCCCGGTCCTCCCCGAAAGGCGCGCCAAACAAAATAAAACAATGAAAATTGTCGCTCTGACAACCGGCGGCCGGAACTCGACTAACCACGCGTAGAACACGACGAACACAATGGTCAGCAACAAACATTTGGTTCGTCCCAGCCACCCAGCTTTAAACAGACAATACAGCAGTCCTGCTAGAATTCCAACGTGCAGGCCAGAGATCGCCAACAGGTGTACTGTACCCGTTTTCAGAAATTTATTTCGTCGCTCGACGTCGACTTGCTCTCGGTTTCCCAGCAAAATTGCTGATGTCAAACTGGCTTGGTCGGGAGGCAGGTACCGCCACGCAAGTCGATCGAGCCGCGTACGAAGATTTGAAATAAAGTGACGCCCACCGGGTGTGAGCACTTTGATCGCCTGATCATCGAAGCAGTGCAACGAAGCAAGGATTCGTTGGCGACGATAGTGTCTTGAGAAATCATATTGGCCGGGGTTAGATGGGCCCTCAATACGAAAGAGGGTGCCGAAAACTTCAACCTGGTCGCCAGCGGAAAGCTGCGGTTCGACCACCGGCATCCTCAACCAAACTAGCCCGCTAGTTTTGACCCATCGATTCCCGTCGCGAATTTCATCGCAACGCACCAGTGCTCGACAAATCTTCACCTCCGCGGAAGAGAACGAACGTGCCCCCTCTGGATCGGCAGCAATTTGACGAGCCTCATTGAGTAGTGTGACCCTCACAGCCACCGGTGACGGCTGCAACGCGGCGCGAAATCCGACTTCGTTTTCCGGGTACCAGTTCCAGTAAACATGATGCCGCAACGCGCCAACGGCGGCAAAGCCCGTCATAATGACGCAGACCATGAGCCTAGCGCCGCGATCGTTTGTGAGAACGTCTCTCTTGGGCGTATTAGATCTGGAAAGAATTGATGCAAATGCGGCTCCGACCACCATAACCAGATAGGCATACCAGTGAAGATTGAAGAATCGATCGACCGCGATGCCGCAGGAGACGGCAATCACCACCAGTAAACCTGGCGTGTAAACAGGCGCAGTCGAATTAGTAGCATGATCGCAAACCATGCCGAATTATAGCGGAACGGTCCACCGGTTTGTTACGCAAATAGCAACTCAGCATCTCCCCGCAGAGCTCCACTAGCGTATACGTAAGGACAACCGTTGCTGACGTGAGCGCATAAAAAAAAGTCACAGCATGTCGCTCCATCGTCATGCTATGACTTTAACCTGATGTGAGACCATCCATGTCTCACCCTCCCGGCGTGGAATTAAAAGCTGTATCGTCCGGTCAAATCGACAACCATTAGTAATTTAGAAAAAATATCATCGACGCCGGCACAAACGAAACCATCAGAAAACCCAATTCCCGGTTGTAACGAACAGCTAATTCCTTCCTGCCAAATATGGAATAACTAGTCAATTTTGACTGATAGCACCTTTCGGATCCCGCCGCCAACTTGCGTTCAAAACAGGTTATTGATTCAATATGGGTGTGCAGATTTCCGTACTTTGGGACTCCGAGCAGGGACGCTTCATGGCAACTTTAATCAAACAGCAACCCGGCCAGTTCGAAGGTTTTGGCTCATCGATTCTGGCAAAAGTCGCTCGTCGTACCACCAGCGGTCAACCTATCCCCTGTGATCGCATGGACGCTCGGGCGATGCTGCACGACCACTGCCCACTGACGCCCGGCGTCTATGGATGGTTGGATCCAAACAACCAGGTCTGTTACGTGGGCAAATCCAAGTCACTTCGTAAACGGTTGCTGTCCTATTTCGCCAAGACGCCTTCAGACCCGAAGATGGGCCGAATTGTCAGGCACAGCCACCTTCTTGTTTGGGAGCCCGTTTCGCATGAGCTACTGGCGCTTATTCGCGAACAGGAACTCATTTACCGTTGGCGGCCCGATTTCAACAAGCAGGGCCAGCCGACGCGCAGGCAACCGGCTTACGTCGGGATCGAAGGCGGAAGCGCCCCCAAAGCAAGCTTTGCGCGGCGGGTGACAAAAAAACTGGACTTTCTCGTTGGACCGATCGCCGGAACGAGCAGGCTACGCTCCGCCGTCGATTGCCTGAATCAGGTCTTTCATCTTCGTGACTGTCCGGACCGCACTCGCTTCCATTACAACGATCAAAGTCAACTCTTTGGCGAGACCGATTCGCCCAAGTGTATCCGTTACGAATTGGGAACGTGCCCTGGTCCTTGTGCTAGTCTGTGCAGCAAGCGTGATTACCAAGACAACGTGGACGAGCTGATGCGATTCCTGAATCTTGAGGATATCAGCGTCCTTGACCGATTGTCGAATCGGATGAAAACCGCTGGAGCGAATCTGCAATATGAACGGGCGACCATTTTGAGGGACCAGTTGAAGCACCTTTCGTGGTTGGTGCTGCGACTGACAGCGCTGGAAGAATCTCGCAAGAAGTTAAACGGAGTTCTTCCCATGGACAGCTTCGGTCGGCGAAAATTGTGGTTGATTCTGCGTGGAGGGCGGTTGGTCGGATCGGCCGCTGAGCCCCTGTCGGCCAATCGGGCGGCAACGGCGTTAGAGAAACTCACCTCGATCGCAACTCAAACGGACACTCCGGCAACGAATTTGATGGAAATGAATTTCCAGCTGATGATCATGTCTGCTTTCCGTAAAGACACCCAAATGCGTAAGCGTCTGCTCACATTTGACCAAGCTTTCGAAGTATGCCAGTCGCTGATGACCAAGCAACTAGCGTAAAATCACGTGTATAGTCAAACCGCACGATCCAACGGTGCAGATATCTTCCCGGTTCTGCCGAGAAAACCTACATTTTATGCCGTTGCCAGACGATAGACAGTCGCTATAATGCCTCGCTTTAGATCACAGAATTACAGTACGGAATTGAAGATATGGCGCGCGTCTGTCAAGTATGCGGAAAAGGCCCTCAAATGGGTCACAAAATCGAAACTCGCGGTAAAGCGAAGTATTTGGGTGGCGTCGGTACCAAAATCACTGGTAAGACTCGTCGTCAATTCCGCCCCAACCTACAAAAGATCCGCACCGCAACTCCCGGTGGTGGGACCAAGACAATGCGTGTCTGCACGCAGTGCATCCGCAGCGGTGCGGTTCGAAAAGCGGTTCAGAACAAACCGTTCGCGCTGCCCACCAAGTAGGCGGCCAGCGACAATATGAAACTCTAAAGCTCAGGCCAATCACCTGAGCTTTTTTCGTGCCCAGACAACATACGCAGTTTCGGTCTATAACCGAAAGGGTCGACGATTCGGTCAACAACCGAATTTACTGTTATGCGTTTCATCACTAACTTTATCGACATCCGACGCGACGAGTGGAAAGGCGTTATCCTCGCTTTCTGCTGGTTTTTCTTTCTGATGTCTGCCTACAACCTGTTGCGGCCGATCAGGGAAACGTTTGCCACCAAATTGGGATCGGCCGTTACAGCGCGACTGTTCATCGCAGTATTTGTCGTGATGCTGATGGCAGTCCCGTTATTCGCGTGGCTGGTGAAAACATGCTCGAAGCCCAAACTGGTGATGACCGTTTTTCACTTCTTCGCTGCCAATCTTTTGATTTTCGGCGCGATCAACGGAACGACATGGGATGGTCTGCTCTACCAGATGGTGTTTTTCGTTTGGGTCAGCGTCTTTGTCCTGTTCGTAGTGTCTCTGTTGTGGAGCGTGCTGGCCGATACGTTTTCCAACGAACAGGCCAAGCGACTTTTCGGACCGATCGCCTCCGGTGCAACATTGGGATCGATGGCCGGATCACTGTTTACAAGCCACATGGCTACCGAAATCGGCACGCGCTACCAGCTGTTTTTGGCCTGTTCATTGCTAGAAGTCTCATTGCTGTTTGCTTGGTGGTTGCAGCGAGTCGTTGCTCAGTCATCGGCAGCATCTCAATTGCGTGAGCCACAGCTGCAAGAAGAAACTAACATTTTCAATGACCTGACAGCTGGCTTGAGGGAGATCAGTAAATCGCGTTACCTTCAGATGATCTGTCTGTACATCGTGTTGGCTCAGTTATTCGGCACGTTCGTCTACTTCCTGCTCAACGAAACGGTAAAGGCTAAAATCGTCGATCCAGCCGCTAGGACCGCTCACTTTGGCGGTATCAACTTCGCGACTCAGGCCGGTACGCTGATCATGCAAACCATCATCCTTGGTCAAGTCGTCAAACGTTTTGGAATCTCTGTAGCACTGGTCATCTGGCCCTTGGTGAGCCTTGCCTGCATCTATGTCGTCGGCGTATCACCCACTCTAATAGCAGTATCTGCCGTAGACGTTTTCAACCGCGTGGCAAATTACGGCATTTCCGTGCCCGCAAAGGAGATGTTGTTCACCGTCGTTGGCAAAGACGCCAAATACAAATCCAAATCGTTTATTGATACCGTCGTAGTGCGCGGCAGCGATGCGGTGTCAGCAAACCTCTACACCGCCATCAGCTCGTTTCTAGTACTGGGCACAATTTGCGTAGGTCTAGTGCCGCTGGTCCTGGGCGGAGCCATCGCAGGCTGGTGGTTGGGGGTGAAACGCAAACAACTGGCCGAGGGTTTGGCGTCACCGCAGAAGTAAAGAGTCGTATTTTGCTCGGCGAAATCGAGCCAGTTCGTGGAGCGCGATCCTCTTCTCCACTACAATGT
>CAZDBE010000075.1:0-19502 GCA_964503675.1 uncultured Pirellulaceae bacterium
TGTGTTTGTCACTTCTAAGTGGTAGGCGGTTTGACTCTCGACTCCTGCGGGAAGCTTCCACGAAAACGTCGGTGTTGGATCGTGAAAACCCAGCGCTTCAACAGCGCCATCACCAACGGTCAGCGAATGAGGCTGGCCATCGGCAAATACAGAACTCGCAGACGCCACGATAAGCAACGCGGTGGCAAACAATTGTTTCAAGAATTGAACGATCATGAAAATCCTAATTTGGTTTTGCAAATGGATATTTGGCGGTGCTCGGATTGCATCATCCACCAATGCTACCGAGAATCGAAGGCAATGGCACAACCGCGAGTTGTGATTTTGCGACAACCGAAGACAGTCAAGATTTGTATTGCGTAAAGCGGGCGAACAGGCTCGTTCGGCCGACCCTATCAGGCTCACCTGTAATCGTGGTTCTTCGGGAAATTTAGTGGCCGATTTTGTAGCGGAAGTCGTCAAGACTTTCGAAAGATGGAGGAAACGAAACTCTTGACGAGTTCCGCTACGTAGTTGAATGCCGCGATTCGATCGCCAGCCACTAAATTCTTTCAAGAGCCGTAATCGTAGCCCAGCAGACCTTACGCAGGGGCGGGGGCAACTTGGCATCAACTCTCACGCTCGCCATATTGCGGGAGTAACCGCTGATAGCTAAAAAAAAGAGCAGCCATTTCCACCCCACACAAGTTGACGACCGCAATACCAGCATTGGGAGTGTTGACCGGGAAAGCGTGTGCGCTTCCGCTGGATGCCTTTCAGTGGATCTTCGCCGTTAGGATTAGGTTTACGCCCGAGTTTTTTGTTTTTCTCGGACAGCGCAGCGTTTAGCGCGTCAAACTCATCAGCTGGAACTAGCTCCAAGCTTGGCACCTCGATGGAGACCGGCCCCTCTGGATTTTTTTCCGAGAGCCGACGACCAAATTCATGCTTTTTCGTGGTGTGCATGTTTCCACGTTCCGGTTTGCCCTTCAGTTTTGGGTTCTTGTAAAAACGACGGACCATTTTCCCATCCCAAACTTCGTTTCGGCAGTAGGGCCCAGTTGGAAATCCGACAGAGTTGAAGTAATCGGCCACAGCGCTGCAGTTCAGGTGACGGCGAAGATCGCGGACTCCCTTGAGAATGACTAGTTCCCAAGATTCGCCCCACGACCAGTCGTGATAAGACTTAGCGCCTTCAGGTTTGTGCATGCCGGCGATTGGAAGTGATGTAGACTGGGCGTTTCGTTTGAACCGCTCCATGCACTTCTGCTTGATCCGTCGGGAGGTGTGAGCGTTGTGCCCAACGTGATCTCGGCAGGCAGAAATCACATCTTCCTCCCAAGACTGGTTGTTGGTGTCGATGCAATCATTGGGAGCGATGACTCGCGTACCGTGATCGACTGCAATCCCGAAAATTCGCACAGCTTCTGCGCCACGTACGAGCCTTCCAGTGTCGTCCAAGACCATCAAATCATATTTGCGCGTTCTCAAATGAGCTTCGATTTCACTTAGCTCTGGGCGCAACAGGTCTTCACCTTTCCCGATGGTTGAGATTTCATGGAATTCAGCTTGGCTTATGTCGCCGTCCCACAGTTCCCCGACGATCTCGCGAGCATGGGCTTGCTGGTCCTCCAAGCTAGCCTCTGATTGATTCTCACACCCGCTGATTCGAGCGGGTACTAAAACATTAGGAGCAATACCGTTTCTAGGTTGAATTGGCTCGACTCTATAGATAGACATAAAACACCTGTTGGTCGGTGATTACGCCAAAGTGAGTTTGTCCCAGTGAGACAAAATACTGGGACAAGGTGTCTACAGCTGTCCAACGATGTCTACGTTTGGCCAAGCTTTGAATCGACTATACGTGGCTCTAATCAAGATCGCACGTAAATTACCGATGCAACAGCACGCTCGTTTTGCGAGTCAAATCCTCTCATCCGCACTTTATTGAACACGCTTTTAATTCAAGCTCTACCTGCGAGTAGGGTTGGCAACTCCGCCAGTCACAGGTGCCGTGGCATTTTCATCCGGTGTGTTGCCCAAGACTAGATCGTGGCTCACTGCCAGCTCATTGAATTTTGAATCTGGCAATGGTTTGTATACGCCAGATATCGTCGTGCGGCTCTGCTGGTCTTTGAATCGTTTGAAAAGTCCGACCCGTTCGTTGGCTGCATGTCGCTACTGTGGGTGATGACGACTTGGTCAAACTTTGGGATTCGGAAACGACGATTCGCCTGCAGTACACCACGCCACTATCGACTTGCAAAATTGGCGGAACGGAACATGCAGTCGCGACGGTCCGATATGCATCTGGTACGTTAGCTCATTCAGAGAATGACACAACATGCTCATCTATGTTGCGTGCGGCATCTATTGATTAATGTCGTTTCTTGCTTTTCCAAGTACCATCGTATTGGTAGTAAGGATTGCCGTGTTTGAATCTTTCAAGGCAGTCTTTGCAGGCGTAAACCCAGCCGCCATTCTTTTCGATACGAACTCGAAACAGAGCGTCCTTCGGAAGTGCTCAGCCAGAACAGTCTTCATGGCGGACCCGTTTTACTTTGGCCATGAGTCACCGCCGGGCCGTGGAGGACTTCTAAAGCGTGAAAAATCGTCACCTAAAAACACTTCTAATTGGATTCTGAGATCGATGGGCTGTTGCGGGGCCACAAGTTTTTCGGTTCTTCGCAATGGGTAAATAACCAGTGATGTTCGGACTATCGCAGCCTAGTCTTTTAAGATAGCCGGAGCATGCTGATGTCACAGGAATTAGATCAAATGACCAAAGGAAATTCTGCAATTCTTTCAAGCGGTTCGATGTTGGGAGACACCCTCTCATGGTGCGGACCGCGGCCAACAGAGCACTTGCTTGCTGCTGCTAGAAATGGCGACAAATCAGCCGTGAACTTGCTGATGGATCGACATCGTAAGTCGCTCAATCAACTGGTACGTATGCGCCTAGATAAAAAAATACAAAACCGGGTTGGTGCCAGCGATGTTGTCCAAGATGTACTGGTCGAAGTGAATCGTAGGTTGCCAAAATACCTCCAATCGCCTGCCATCCCTTTCCGTCTCTGGATTCGTCAAATCGCACGGGATAGAGTCATTGATGCCCACCGACGTCACCGCGTTTCGGCGAAACGTTCTGTGGATCGAGAGCGACAGATGCTTATTCCGAAGGGCAGTGATCAGTCTTCAATGCATCTTGCCGCGTTGATTTGCGACACTGACGTTTCGCCAGCCGAAGCCTTAGTCAAGAAGGAATTGGGCAGGAAAGTTGAGGATGCGATCACTATGCTAGATGCGACAGACTCTGAGATCATCGTGATGCGACACTACGAGCACCTCACAAATCAAGAGATAAGCGGATTGCTGAGTATAAATGAACCCGCAGCAAGCATGAGATACCTACGTGCTATCCGACGGCTAAAACAGTTGATGCAAGATCTTGATTCATCAATTCAACCGAGTTCCGAGCGAGCGTAATGCCAAAGATTTCATTCTCAGGTAAGGAGATCGAGTGCGACCAAGGTGCAAACTTGAGGCGAGTGTTGCTTGATGAGAAAAGTCCACTCTACAACGGACTTTCATCAATGATTCATTGCCGTGGAGTTGGAACTTGTGGTACGTGCGCCGTTGAGTTAGAGGGAAGCGTGTCGCCACCGACGATGGTTGAAAAGTGGAGGCTTGGTTTTCCACCGCACCAAGCAGATTCAGGTCTGCGCTTGGCGTGCCAATGCAAAGTGCTTGGAGATGTAAGGATAACTAAACATGCAGGGTTGTGGGGAAATCGAAAACTTGCAGACAAGTAGTGTTCCGATGAACCTAGTGGCCTGTCAAAGCTTAATTTTGGGAGTAGTGGCCACTACTTAATCTGACAGACGGTCGAGAATCACACGTTCGTGTGTACGAGTTAGTTGAGCCTGTTTTGCTTGGCCAGTTTTTTTCGTGTAGTTGAACGTCATAGTTGTTTTTCCATAACGGTTGTGATCGCCGCGCGCTCGATCTTCGTCATAGAACTTCGGACGTTATTCGACATGGACCGTAGCTTGATCGCGTTCACAACAGGCGATAGAACGGACATGAGAATCCTGAACTCGGTGTCGACAAGCGAGCATGTTGATTGTTCGAAATGCCTGCCGAGGTATCCACATTCTGTGATCTGCCATCAGAAACGGCCTAAAACTATGCGGATTCTTCAGCAATCGTTCATTTGGAATGCCCGCGATGTTGCCACCTAAGGACACCGACGGTTATCCAGATGCGGTTGGTCTTCTTCCGCCACATCACACTTGAAGCTAACTCTCTGGAAGATTAGATGACTTACGCTCGCGCTAGACTTTGGTTAGGAGTTACAGGTGTCGGATCCGTTGTGGCTATCGTTACTGCGGCTATCTTGCTCGACCTCTCACAAGCTTTGCTCCAGCAAGAAGGGAGCTTCAACCTTGGTGCGCCGTTGCAGCTTGTCTGTCTAACAGGGTTGTTTTTATTGTGGCTAATGCCAATGGACTTTCTCGGCGGCTACTACTTACCAGCTAGGTTTCAAAAGTCACAACAATCGTTCAACAGTTGGTTGAGAAGTTACTCCGTAGCGGCTGTCTCGCAGGCATTATTGTTCGTCTTGTTCGGTTGCTTGATTCTTTTGTTCAGTCAACAGTGGGGTGTCGTTGGCGGCATCGCCGCAGTGTCTCTGGGCATTTTCGCTTGCTTTACCGTGAGAGATCGCATGGTTTTGGCTCGGCGAGTCACCGGTGATGCTTCCGCAACCAAAGTACTAGAGGCGACAAATCTGATCCAGACATGGCAAATTTTCGTTCCCCGAACGGTTGTGGTTGAGCACACTGACGTCGGCTTTACTGGTGGCATCGTTGGTGTGGGCAAGAACGCAAAAATTGTAATTCCTGAGTCTTGGCTCTCCTTCAGTCGCCCGAAGTTGGCTGCTGCGATCGCGCGACGGGCCGTCGCTATCAATAGTGGTAGCTACACACGCGGCTTACTACTTGCCTGCGCTTGGAACGTCGGAGGGTTCGTGCTTTGTTCGTTTATGCCGGAGGCAGGGTTGACCAGCGTCGCGGGTCTGGTAACAACGGTTTGCGGGTTCACCCTGTGGTCCTTCTTCGGGTTGCTGACTTTGCCCACTCTTAGTCGGAACGCTTCACTACGGATTGACCAAGATCTCCTACAGCAAGGAATACCACCGGAACTAATTTCGGACACGGCATTCGCATTGGATCAAATGCAAGACAATGAGCCTGAACGATCACCGCTGATTGAAGCAATCTTTCATCCGGTGCCCAGCGTCAAAAGTCGAAACAGCTCCGACCCAATTCAGGGCTTGGCGGCATGGAACGTGGCACGGACAACCCTGTTCTTTTCGTGGGCTTGTTTGGGCTTTCTATCACGCTCAGTTCATTGCAACGTCGGCCGGCCGGAACTTTGGGCGATGTTACCATCAGATTAAGCCAAGGAAACCTCGTAAATCGTTTGTTTCTGCGCCTAACTCCTGCCGTTATCGACGGAACGTTCTGCGATGGATCAAGCTGGCTAACACCGATAAGACACGTGAGAAACGCGTCGAGAAAGTGTTTGAGCTTTCCAAGCTCAATCAAAAGATTCCACAGATGTAGATGCTTTGATCGTTTTATGTCCGTACAAGTTACTGAAGATAGAGATGCAACGACGTTGGTGAGTTATGTGCAGGCTAACGAGAAAGCGTTTGAAGATCTTCGCGCCACGCTGTGATCGGGTTGGCGAACACGTGGATCTGAGCTGCGCGATTTGCGTTGGTGAATTCGAAATAGTCGCGACGAAGTGCAGCGGGGCGAGAGACCAAAACTTTTTGTTAACTCCTTCATGATGATTCGGGTAATACCGCTCGCCAGGATGACGAACAAAGATTGGCTCAAAAACAAAATCATATATTGCGAGGAAAGTTAAGATCAACCTTTACACCAAATTTATTGTCGCTTGCACGCTACCAACCATGTTGCTTTGCGCAACCTCCAATGTCAGTGCTCAGTGCGAATGCCCGACTGCAAAACAAGCTCAGTTGGCGGAGAAGGGCGCGGCTGCAAAAACGTTTACCGTGGGATATGTCTCACCACAGAGCCAAGCAAAGAGCGATTCGGATATCGTTGACACAGCGGTTGCCGCTGGAAAATTCGGTACGCTGGTTGCGGCAGTGAAAGCTGCCGGACTGGTTGAGACTTTAAAAGGCGAAGGGCCGTTTACCGTCTTCGCTCCGTCAGACGATGCGTTCGCAAAAATCCCGGAAGAGAAGCTGAAAGAACTCTTGAAGCCGGAAAACAAAGCAGCACTTCAAGGAATTCTGACTTACCATGTCGTACCGGGTAAAGTGATGGCCAGCGATGTGGTCGAATTAGCTGAGGCGAAAACCGCTAACGGTCAGACGGTCGACATTAACGTTGCGGATGGAAAAGTTTCTGTTGACGGTGCGAACGTAGTGGCAACGGACATCGTTTGCAAGAACGGTGTGATCCACATCATCGACGCCGTAATTATGCCTAAGGCAGATATTGTTGATACAGCGGTTGCGGCGGGAAAGTTCAACACGCTTGTCGCTGCTGTCAAAGCGGCGGGCCTCGTGGAGACCTTAAAGGGTGAGGGACCGTTCACAGTCTTTGCTCCAACCGATGATGCGTTCTCCAAGGTTGACGCTGCGGCTCTACAAAATTTATTGAAACCTGAAAACAAAGAGAAGCTCCAGTCTATCCTTACCTACCACGTCGTCAGCGGTAAAGTTATGGCCAAGGACGTCGTAACGCTAAAATCGGCCAAGACTGTAAACGGGTCCGAGGTAGCCATTGCCGTAAAAGACGGAGCCGTCACCGTTGACGGAGCTAGTGTCGTAGCAACGGATATCAAGTGCGGCAACGGTGTCATTCACATCATCGACGCTGTCATCATGCCCAAGTAAGACCGTTCACTGGGAGTCAGCGACGCAATTTGTTCCTGTTTGACTTGTCCTGTTTGCCGATTAACGAAATAAACAGCTAGATTTGGATTAAGGCGAACTTGTAATTAGCAAGTTCGCCTTTTCGTCGATGCATCAAAAGCTGTTGTCGCTTATGTTTTGGACGACAAAAGTTAGTCGACGTGTTAATTTAAAATGTCCTATTTACGATTCGGTTTAGCGATTCCGCCAGTTACTGGTGATGCTGCGTGTTCGTCGGGTGTGATGCCGAGCACTAGATCGTGTTCGACTACTAATTCATTAATCTTTGAATCTGGCAACGGTGTATACACTGCAGTGATAGCCGCGCGACTCTGCTCGTCTTTGAATCGTTTGAAAAGTCCGTCTCGTTCGTTCGCCGCGTTATCGCGCGTCAACATTTGAGTCGTCAGTACGCGATGTCCGTTCATTGAAACCGCGAAATGAATGTGTGGAGTGCGACCCGGATAGGAAACCGGTTTGATCGTCCGAAAGTAGTACTCGCCCTTCCGATTGGTTAGGAACCTGCCGTAACCTTGGAAATTAGTATCACCTTGCTTTGCACCTGCAGATCGGTTGTGCAAGTAAACTCCCCGGTTGTCGACTTGCCAAATTTCGACAAAAGCGTTTCTTACGGGACTGCCTGCAGTGGTCAGCACTCGACCGCTCAAGTGAGTGATCTCACCGACCGCAGGCGTGATCGAATCGTTCAAGATCAGTAAGTCGTTATCGGTGTCTAGCGGAAGCTTATCTGGATAGAAAGGGCCTTCGGCCATCTGAGGTGTTTGCAAAAGGGCTTCGGCGAACTCGCCGGGCTTATCCATCGCTCTCGAATAGTTGACCGAAAATGCTGAACCGGCTACCGCTGCGCTTCCTACCATTGCCAACGTGAGGAATTTTCGTCGCGGAACAATCAGTTGTGGCTTATTCGTGTTGGTCGTAATGTTCATCGAAGTATTCCAATGCTGGAGATGGCGCTTGTTGAGTTCCGGGGAGAAGCGATCTAGTGGTTTTTTAGGACTAAAGATTTGGGTAGTGGACTTCGCCAGAAGTCCTTTGCATGCGACTAGGCCAAGGAATTCTGGCGAATCTCATTACGGCCAACCCTAAACTTCAGCTTTGACAAACCATTAGGAATACTACCCGATTTTGTCGCCGCCTTCAATTTTACAAAAGCTCGACGTTCGTCGGGGCTTCCGAGAAATGCTCGCCTTGGTAGAAAGGTCGGCTCAATCAGCTGGCCTTCTACCGGCGATCTGGTTTTACATTCCTGAAACACGTGCATCAATCCCGCGTGTTGTTCCCAACACTACATCCAACTGACGTCGATCTCGAGTCCCTGTACCAAGCCGAAGTCATCAAATGTACATGGCTCACGTTCGTCATGCGCGGTAGATGCATTGGTGTTAATCCGTTGTTGAGGGATTTGAGGAGCACATGTTTGGAGCGCATGCCGTTGCTCAAGTTCTAAAATTTGCCCATCAAGATCAGCCGAAAATTTTAGATGCTGTTCTCTAGCAAAGTCGAATGGCCGCTCGGAATTGGAATTGGTAAAGCTTGATCCCGGACGCGCAGAAAGGCGATTAATCATAAAAGTCTCCGATTGAAATTTTGGAGACAGTCCTTGTCAGAAAGTCACGCAGTCATTGCATGAACAGAACGCTTCGTTTGATGAGAGCTTACATTTTCGCAGATAAGGACAAACAAAGCATTAGCAACTTTGATGGCAATTTGAGGTGCGATAGCACAATATGTATCTTTTTGTGGACAAATACATCTATTTTTCCGCTTCTCGAAGCGGCGTCGGAATGCCGGCTGATGCTTGCGCCGCACTTCGAGACAGACTGTTGGTATTCGTTGTGGAATGCTGCTTGGAGTTAGATTGGCTAATAGTATGAGCGCGTCTCCGTTGGGAGTGAAACTTGATCCGGCGAGTTTCAACCTCGCTGGTAACGGGCGAACAACGGTAGCCGTTCAAAGAAATAGCCTGCAAAAACCTCATTTGTGAGTTATGTTTTTTGGACTCGAATCGTCGGGTCGGAGCAACCTGTTGACACCAAACTCCGCTAGCCCGCATGGCCATCAAAAAACGTACACGCACAAGCCTTACATTCGGAAACCTTGAGTATCAAACGCTGGAAACGCGACAAGTTCTAGCCGCTCCGGTGGCGGTTGATGACACGCTTACCTTTGTTCAAGATACCTCACGGGACATTGGCTACATCGTTGCCAATGACACCGATGCCGATAAAGACAGCCTGACCATCACCAGCGTCACGCAGCCAGCATCAGGCACGATTACGCTTGGCAGTGGAGAACCGAACTACACGCCCGCCGCCGGATTTCTCGGAGCTGATCAGTTTTCCTACACCGTCTCTGACGGAACCGGCAATCAGGATACGGCTACCGTCGATGTCTTGGTCAATGCCCAGATTGATATCAATGCCGCCCGGGCTCAGATTCTCGACGGTGTTGGTGATGTTCTTCCAAGTCCGAATCAGCCGGGTCGGTTGTTAGCGTTTGGCGAATCCGCGTTTTCGATTCTACATGCCGGTGGATCGGATTCGACGGAGTCGTTATTTGCCGGTGCTAGTTTGGGTGAAGGCCGGGCAATCGCAACCAATGATCACCAGTGGCTGGCGATGAATCGTTACGGGGACGACCCGAGCATGGCAGCGCTCTACACCAATGGCATCGACTGGTTGGCCAAAGAACCAAACGGATCTAGCGCAGCCAAGTCTGCCAAGATCGTAACACTTGATGGAAATGTAGCCACATGGATCACAGCCCAAGGATACACTAATGTGAGAACCGTCTCGTGGTCCACGATGGAAGCCGAACTGGCCGACGCGGATGTATTGGTTGGGTTTCTAGGCTCCAACGTATCGGCCGATCAAGCCGCAGTGGTGTCTGGTTTTGTGAGCAACGGCGGCGGGATTTACGTTTCCGATTACGGCGTCGGCTATCAGTGGTGGTGGGACAAGCCAATCGCCGAAGCGGGAGGGAACCGAATTCTGAACCAAGTTGGAATCTATTTCACTTCTGATTTGAGCTATTCATCGGCACCGGTGCAGGTCGAGGCAACGGTAGGGCAGGTTACCGCCGAAATGATCGCAGGTGTGATTGACGGAACCACGGTAGTCACTCCAGCTGAATCTGATCTAGCATTTAGGACATTCGCTAAGATAATGAATCACGTTCCCAGCGATGACACGACTCGTCACCGCCTCAATGATGCCTTTATCGAACACCGACTGGGGCAAGTTCGAGCAACGCCAGATACGCCAATAGCCTCTGATGCCGGTCAAGCTATTTTGACTGCCGAGGCTAGTTGGTTGGGAGGGTTGAGCGTCGATGAGGTGCCTGCTCACCCTACCGCAGCAGCAGTCTTTGGAGACATCCCTGCCGATGCTTTGCGTACGAGCGACCAAGTGTTTACCGTCGCCGTCAATCGGACGGGGTTGATTGCGACCGGAGCCTACGCCGTTCCCGGGGAGGTTGTTACGATCCAAGTCCCCGATTCATTAGTCGGTCAGGGATATAAGTTTCGCATCAACGGTCACGTTGACAATATCTCCAGCCGGAATGCTTGGGTGCGACTGCCGTATAATATTTCGACCAGTTTTGAAATCGATAGTAATGAAATCCGCATCGTTAATGCGTTTGGTGGAACGATCTATTTGGAAACTCCGGGGCAAGCAGCTGGAACGCGTCCCACCATTGGCGACGCGGCTGTCACGATCTCCAACGCCGTCGAAGCGCCCACCTTCGTCTTAGGCGAAATGACCAACGCGCAGTGGCTGGTCGAGCGAAACAAGCCGGGCGCCTACGCGGAACTGATTTCAGACGGAATCGCGATGTCTGTTCCGTCGTCTTGGATTCGAATGCTGGAGAACCCCGTAGAGTTATTAACCTATTGGGATGACATCGTTGATTTCGCAGACTGGGTAGGTGGCGTGGAGGCACTCAGAACCGGACCCGAGCGTTTCAATGTGGATGTCCAGATTAGCGCCGGTTTACTGCATGCTGGCTATCCGATTCAGGGGCCGACTTGGGCATCTGAGGAACTGGTCGACCTTCAACACCTTGAACGGGAAGGTAACTGGGGGTACTTCCACGAACTGGGGCACGAAAAACAGCGACACAATGTTCTTGGTCACGGCTACAACAGTGCTTGGACGTTCGATGGAGATACGGAAGTAACCGTGAACATCTTTGCCAATGCAGCACTGGAACTGAAAGTTCCCAACACACCCACCGGCGGATGGGGATACTCGGCGTACCCTGATTTGGTTATCGAAAGAGCCGCCGAAACGATTAACGACGCCATCAGTGAAAATTTTGAGGACAAAGATCCCTATCCGTTTTACTTTCAGTTAGCCGATGGGCCGTGGGGCTGGCAGGGTTACCGAGATGTGCTGTCGACCTATAACGAGCAGTATCTGAACGACCGTGATGCGCTGCCGCAGACCAATCAGGATGAAAAGGACCAGTGGTTGATCCGTTGGAGTACCGCGACGGGCTACGACATGACCGAGTACATGGTCGACAATTGGAAACTGGAAGTGTCCCAAGCGGCACTCGATGAAGTTGCTGTGATGAATTTTCCCTCGTGGATGCCGCTGGCGGTAGATCGATTCACGCAAAACACGTCTCTTGTCAGCGGCAGCAGCACGACACTGGATCTGGCATCGATCGGCCGTTCCCTCGATGGCGTGGCGGATTTGGTGGCGGTTGCTGGACCCGCACAGAGAAACCTAATGGACAACGGTGATGGTACTTGGACGTACACGCCGGAAGCAAATTTCATCGGAACCGAATCACTGTCAGTGACGTTGGAATCTAGTGCCGGCAATCGTCAGACGTTTGAGCTTCAGATAGAGACGAGCTTGCGCGGAGTTAAGTCAGATGTGTTCACTGATATCGATAGCACGTTTATTTCGAGTTTGACCAACAGCGACAAGTATCCCCATCAACCTGACCGCACCGAACTGCTGGAGAATTTTGAAACGCCCTCGAACGTCGGCGACAGCTATGGCGTGCGGACACAAGGTTACGTCACCGTGCCAGTGACTGGCCTGTACACGTTCTGGATCGCGTCCGACGATGCGGGCGAGTTACATTTAAGCACCGACACCGATCCGGCGAATAAAACGAGAATCGCACATGTGTATGGGTTCACAGGGCGTAACGAGTTTAGCAGATATTCCTCGCAACGATCGGCGTCAATTCAATTACAAGCAAACACTAGTTACTACATCGAAGCCTTGATGAAAGAAGGCGGTGGCGGCGACCATCTGTCCGTGGCTTGGTCTAGCACCGATACGGCCACCTCTGTTGTTGGCATCACGGAACCGACGGTCATCGAAAATAAATACCTGACAGTGTTTGGCGTCGCAGAAAAAGATATCAATAGCCTGCACGTTACAAATACCAATGACTCAGGTGTAGGATCGCTGCGAGCGGCGATCGAATATGCGAATCTGTTGCCGGGTGCTCAGGTTGTCTCGTTTCACCTCGAAGGCGCTGACGCGCACAAAATTCAGCTGCTGTCGGCGTTGCCAGTGATCAGCGACCAGGTAACCATCGATGGCACAACTCAGCCCGGATACGCTGGAATGCCTTTGATCGAAATCAATGGCAGCCAAGTGGTGTTGCCGATTGCCGGCATTGAAGTGGCGGCTAACGATTCACAGATCAGTGCCTTGTCCATTACGGGATTCAGAGGCAGTGGAATCAAAATCGATTCGGCTGATCGCGTTATAATCGAAGACAACTATCTTGGAATCGATACCAGCGGCATCGAGGCGGGCAACGGTTCGGGGGTCAGGCTACAAGATGCAGACTTCAATACCTTGATGGACAATGTAATCAGCGGTAACGATTTTGCTGGTGTGGAGTTGCGCATGTCGGCTGATGACAATACGATCACCAACAACAAGATCGGCACGACGATTGCCGGCGATGCAGCAGTGGCGAACTACGTTGGCGTACACAGCGTTGCGCAACGGAATAAGATCTTAGACAATCTAATCGGCGGCAATAGCTGGGCAGGCTTGGCGCTCGTTGGTCCCACAACTGGGAGCGACTCAATTGTGCAAGGCAACTTGATCGGAAGTAATGAACAATCAGTGGCGATTCCCAATGAGAATCTGGGAGTGTTTATCACGTCTTCAAGCAATCAAATTGGCGGCACTGAATTAGGAGACGGCAACGTTATTTCAGGAAACGGCAACATTGGTGTGTTGGTGAGAGGAAACACAGATAATCGTCTGATTGGCAATCATGTAGGAATTGGCACCAACGGTTTGGCACTCGGTAATATTACAACCGGCGTGCGCATCGTGGGCAGTCGCAACGTCACTGTGCAGAGAAATGTGATAAGTGCCAACGGGACAGTGGGGCTGTTTGTTGGCGGCGTCAATTCTCCAAACGCAACGTTAACCGAAAACTATATCGGTACAAGTGTTAACGGTCGACAGGGGCAGGGCAACGGCACACTGGGCATGATTCTGAACGGCGCCCCCGACGCACTGATTGCCGATAATGTCATCGCCGGAAACGAAAGAGGTGGTGTCTATGCGGTCTCCGGTGACACTCGTTTTCAATTCGTCGGCAACCATGTGGGAACCGACGTTACTGCAACAGTGGGCCTGATCAACAAGAACTACGGTTTGTATGTGCGATCCAACGACAATCAAATCGGGACCTCAGAACAGCCTAATGTAATCGCCTCCGATGGCATCGGTGCATTTATTCATGGGTCAAATAATCGGTTTGATAACAACGCGTTCGGCACAGATTTGACAGGCGAGTTGGACTTTGGAATGCGGATGGGCGTTTTCTTGGTCAAGGGAGCCAGCGGCAACCAAATAAGCTCCAACTCGTTCGGTAATCTAGATACAGCAATCCGCAATCGAGACGGCGGCGTCGGAAATTCGTATCTTGAAAACCGCACGTGGAACATCGGACGCTTTGTGATTGATAACGGGGTCGGAGGCATTCAGGCAAATGACGTAGGAGACGGTGACGTTGGGCCCAACGACATGATCAATCGCCCTGAAATTTCAGGTGTCCAAGTCTTGGGCAATCTACTGAATGTCGAATTTTCGGTGTCGCTCAATACCAGCAGCTTGGATGAATATCGGCTGGAGTTTGTTGTGACCGATCAGCTTGGGCGTTCCAGTCTCGTTTGGGGTGTGAGAACATTGTCGGCAGCTCAATTGTCATCGGTGGCGACGGTTCAGCTTCCGGCTGACGTGGTGTTCAATGCGGGCCTCAATCTATTCGTGGCGGCACATTTGACCGATGCTGCTGGCAGCACATCGGAGCTGTCCGATCCGTTCGCAGTTGAGTTGTCGTAGTCGCCGCCCAAAATCAGCTGGTCTACGAGGTGCCACTATTTCTTCCCGCGAATGGCATCCCGAGTCATTTTCCAGTGTTCCCAAGGTGGCGTTGGGTTGGGCTGGCTCCAGAGCCCAAGCTTTTCTGCGCGAGCGGATTCCATGATCTCCCGGTATTGATCGGAGCCTTCAAATTCGATGCCGTTGTGCCAGCCGAGTCCTTTCGATAGCAGATCGGTGGCGAGATTGACCCGCTCTCCGTCAGCATTGATCACCCAAGCATGACCGATCTCGCGTTTGAGTTCGTCGTATTGCAGGACTTCCATTTCTATTTCACGATCGGAACAGGTGTTGATCAGATGATCACAAGCTTCATTGAAATACGGTTGGCCTGGCTCCGGGCAGTCCACGCCGATCAAAAGGAAATAGTGCAGCTGGTGCTTTTGGCCAACCTCGAAATTGTCACCACCCCATGTTCGAGCAAGTTTGCCTTTGAGTATTATAGGAGCGCTATCCCGTAAGCTGGCGGGGATCTCTTTACTGGATTGAAACGAGCCTTTTCTACAACCTGCCAGAGCAATCGCCAACACGCTGGTTGCCATCATTGTGGCAAAAAAGACGGCACGGGTTTGTTTGGTGAGTGGTGGCATGGTGGCCTAGTCGCGTATTCTTAGGCACTTCGGGGCATTCAGAGGAAGTACCAGTAGTTGATGTTGCAAAACGTGTCAGCTATCAGATTTTACAGAAATTGCGGTTCTATATCACCCGAGTCCCGCTGCCCGTTTGTAAAAGTAACTAGCTGCTATTAACGGCAGTTTGATTCTAATCTGTTGCAGAATTGGCCAATTCCCTACGATTGGTCCGTCAACTTGTTCCGCTATTGGGATACGTCTTCGGTGAGTCGTGCCGCGTCAGTCAATTTGTTCTTGCTACTTGTAGCATTGCTTCTCGTTTGGCCCGCGTATGCGCAATTCGCACGGGCGCAGGCGCCTCAGTCAGCATCGATGAACAGCGTGCTTGATGGTGAGATTGAAACGTTGCGGCCGGTGGCTAAATATTCTGTTGTCGTACCGCCAGCAAAACTTGGCCAGAGCGAATCTCACGATGCGGGAGACGAGATTGACGAGCTGTTGACGAAGTTAGTACTTGCGCATTTACCGCATGATTTCAAACAAGACAAAGATTGGGGCAAGCAATCAGAGCGGTTTGACGGATTGAAAGTGCGTCGGAAGGGGCTGCAGATTCGGACCAAGCGCAAGAAGAAAGCGGTCAACCATGGAAGTTGGAAGAAATTCAATGCGTCCTTGGTAGATCCAGCAAATAGGTTCTCAGTCTCTGTCAGAGACATGCGTGAAGCGGATGGAGGAAAGGTTGCTTTTGATCTGCACTGCCAATCGGATCTTAAGATTGATGGGCGAATCGAAAAATGGGTCAAAGGCGTACAACTGTACAGTCTTTCTTTGGATGGCAAAGCGCGTGTGAAACTGGCGGTGACGATTGAACTAGAAACGGTAATGGACGTCACCAAATTTCCTCCAGACTTGATTTTCCGTCCACGGGCGACTGCCGCGCACTTGGATGTCGAGGATTTCCGTATCGATCGCATCAGTAAAGTGGGCGGCGAAGTGTCGCAGCAAGCCACGCGCTGGGCGCGCAGGGCAATCGACGAGAAAATTGAAACAGAAGAAAACAAGTTGGTCGACAAAATAAACGCGGATCTGGAAAAGAACGAGAAGAACCTGCGGCTCTCACTGCACGATGCTGTTTCGTCCAAGTGGTCAAACGCGGCCACAGAGTTCATGCCCAAAGATGTCCAGAAAGCCATGCGGTCGGCAGAGTAACACAAGATCCCGTTGAAAACCGAATGCACCTCTAGAATAAGCGGATTCGATTGAAAATCGAATTTGCGGAAATCTTAATCTATTTATGTTTTGTCGCTCGACGACTAAAATATGGCTTTGCTCGGATTCCGGTCCGTCGACTCAATTTCCATACCATGCACGAGCCCTATGAGCCTGACTCAGCTAAACGAAGCGAAATTTGATTTCAAGGATTTTCGTTCTTTGTCCAACGAAATTCTTAGTATGCGAATCAAGAACGTCAAAAAGATCCTTGGCGACCGTATGCAGATTCTCGGCCATCACTATCAACAGGATGAAGTGATTGATCACTCGGATTTGCGCGGCGACAGTTTGCAACTGAGCCAGATGGCGGCCGAGCGTGACTGCGAGGCGATTGTGTTTTGCGGTGTTCACTTCATGGCCGAGACTGCGGACATTGTGGCCAATAGCCCTAAGCGTATACAAGAACGCGAAGGTAAACGCGTGACTGTGATGCTACCTGATTTGAAGGCCGGTTGTTCGATGGCTGATATGGCCGGAATCCGCCAAGTCGAAAATGCTTGGGCGGATTTAGAAGAAGTGATCGACACGGGCGACATCACTCCCGTGACCTATATCAATTCAGCGGCTAGTCTCAAAGCGTTCTGTGGAAGAAATGGCGGGATCGTTTGTACCAGTAGCAATGCAGAAAAAGTTTTGGAGTGGGCGTTTGCTCAAAGGAAGCGTGTACTGTTTTTTCCCGATCAACATCTAGGACGCAACACGGCGCTGAAGATGGGTATCGAAGACAATCAAATGTGCGTCTGGGATCCGCACGCCGAGGAAATGGGCGGCAATGAGCAGTCGGTTCTCGAAAATAGTAAAGTAGTTCTTTGGCGTGGTCACTGTAGCGTGCACCAGATGTTCAAGCCTGAACATGTTGCTCAGTTTCGTGCCGATCATTCCGGCATCAAGATTTTAGTGCATCCTGAATGTCCGCGTGAGGTCAACGATATCGCGGACGTGTCGGGTTCAACTGGCAAGATCATTCAAACTGTTCAGAACGCGCCTGCCGGAACGAAATGGGCGATCGGCACTGAGCTTCATCTGGTCAACCGGTTAAAGAAGGAGCATCCGGAGCAGGAGATTCATTTCCTTTCTCCAGTGATGTGCATGTGCGCGACGATGTACCGGATCGATTTGGCTCATCTTTGTTGGACGCTCGAAAACTACGCCGCCGGTTCTTCGGTAAATGTCATTCGCGTCGACGACGAAACACAAAAGTGGTCGTTGGTTGCGTTGGAAAGAATGTTGGAACTGGCGTAGTGCAAGCGTCTCGCTTGCTTTGCGCCAAACAAGCGGGACACTTGTGCTACGGCTATCCTAGCCGACGCGTGAGCGAGACTCGCTCACGCGTCGGGTTAGTTTCCGCTCTACCGCAACTGAACCAAGTCTTTGAAATTCTCTGGTACGAACAGGCTACCGTCGGTTGTCGCTTGGCCGGATTGATTCAGTTTCTTTTTCAAATCGTCGCTGGTTAAATCACCCGCAAAGAACGCTTGGAAAGCCATAATGGTTTCCTTGACGACTTCCGGCGTTTGATGCACAAATTCAAGACGGAAGTTTTTGATGCCGTTCTCTGTCCAACGCTCGAGCCAGCCGAGATCCGTCTGAACTTCCGCGTTGAAGACCGTGTTGCGGCACCCGACATCTGCCAAAACAGGATGCTCCCTTCCGCTGTTGTCGCGGATCGTAATTTGATGCTTCTCGCAGGGGTGTCCGCAGTTGCTACTGTCGGTTCCGTCAGATAGGAACCGGCAGAACACGCAGTGCTCGGTATGAAAAATGGGAAGATGGCTCAATGCGATGACTTCCAAATTTTCCGGAGCAACGTAGTCGGTAAGTTCTGCTATCTGTTGGCCGTTGAGATCATACGTGGGTGTGATTCGCTTGAGGCCCATTTCCAAATAGGTCTTGAACGCAATAAAGTTGGACGCGTTAAGACTAAAGTCACCAATTAGCTTGCCGGCGGTAGTTTTTTGTTGCAACAGATCGGTCAGCAACCCTGCCGAGCGCACGAGAATCTCGCAGTCCAGTGAAACAAGGAATCGGGCCACCTTTTGTTCGGCCGGTTTGAGGATCCTTGGGCTGGCGACGCGGCATTGAATCCCCGCAGCCTTGATCAGCTCGACTGAATCTCGCAAACCGTACAGCTCCAAATAGTCGAGTGTGATGCTATCTGGGGCGGCGGCGATCGCGCCGTCGAGTTGTTCTTTCGATCGCACCAACACGTGCAGACGAACATCGCCTGCAGCGGAGCCAGCTAGGGCAGGGCGGTCAGTATCGGGAATGATTTCAGCGTCACGGATCCACTGGTCAATGGTGGGCTGAGCGGGAATCGGTGGCGTTGTTCCACTGGCGTCGAAGAGTTCGTCCACCAATTCGCGGCGGATCTGATTCAACTGGCTGGTGGGCAGGAACACGGCGCTATTATTCGCGAACTCGATCTTGTCCAAGTGGTATGGCGTGCCTCCCAATCGCCCAAGCTTCTCTTGTAGCGTTTCTAGATCCAGCGCCCGTTTTGATGCTGGTTCAAGGGGTGCGTCACCGGTGAATTCAGCCGACAGTCCGGACGGCAGCGACGCTGAGACTTTGATTGGCTGGCCGACGTCGGCCCTGACGTTGAAACTGATGGGCTGCGTGCTGACTGGTTGGCTAGGATGAGTCAATGGCTTCAAACGACGGCCGAGAGTAGGGTCAAGCGTTCGCCATACCAAGTCGCCGATGCGAATGCGCGAGAAGTCAATTTCTCGTCGACCGAACTCAAGTCGATAGTGTTCGCATTCGGAATCTGCGGGATCGTCAATGGTTCGCACAGGGATCACTTCGTAAATATGGCCGCCTTCTTCAGGTTCGTCGGGGCTTCTCCATGAGGCCGCATCAAACACGATTCCATCACCCCGTTTGAGTGGGAGAATTGCTTTGACGGTGACACTGTTTTTGCTGGTGTCGGTAACGGCGCCTACGTGCACGCCTCGATTGCGTGGCGAGCGCCCGATGACGACGTTTTGATGATTGGTGCCGGATATAAAGTGAGCGCCGAGTCCGCGCGAATAGACTTGTTCTATCTCAGTACGTTCTTCGGAAGAAATCTCGTTTTCTACTTCCATCATCGCTAGGTCAATGGCGTTGCGGTATGCGTTGGTGGTGACCGCGACGTAGTTGACGTCTTTGTAGCGGCCTTCTATTTTCAGGCAGTGGACGCCAATGTCGATCAGCTCTGGAATTTGCTAAAGCGCGTAAAGATCGCCCGGCGAGAGTAAGTATCGAAGATCTTCTAGTTCTTTCTTTTGCCCGTCGACGATCAGGTCGTAAGACAACCGGCAGGCCTGCCAACATTTGCCTCGA
>CAZDBE010000076.1:0-19343 GCA_964503675.1 uncultured Pirellulaceae bacterium
GTTCGGCAATCCTCTCCGGAGCCTGGCCGATAACGTACTCGACGGTATCTTGGTCACATAAGTTGCCACCGGCGGTCATCGTATCGCGCACGTGCCACTCGATGCGGTCTTCAGGATGCAGAACACCGGCGATTCCGCCCTGCGCGTAGCTGCTATTGGATTGCCGGATGACATCTTTGGTGATGACGATCACAGTCAACGACGAATCGACTTCCAAAGCGGCTCTTAGTCCCGCCAACCCGCCACCGATGATCAGAACATCGGCGAACCGATGCGACACCTCTTTGGGCGCGAAATTAGTCAAATAGCGCGGAATCCATGGAACGCCAGAAGTAGCTTGAGGATCGAGCATAGGCGGGAGGCTTTGAGAAGCGGGTGCGTGTATCCGGCCCCGCACCGAGCGCTCAGCTAAAAGATAGGGATTCGATCATGTCACTCTCCCTTTGGGAGAGTCGCCGTCTAAGCGGCGGAGAGGGTTTGCTGGGGCAAAGGAATAACGTCATTTAGCTCTGAAAAATATAGTCCTCTCCGTCGGCGAGCCTCCGACCTTCCCGGAGGGAGGGTGACAAGGAACCGAAAATTGTCTGGTCAACAACTTCTTTACTGAGTTCCATTGCCTAGCCGCACCGCAGAAGATGAAGCCTGTTACTTCTTTGTCGTCTTCTTCTTGGTCGCTTTTTTGGCGGCCTTTTTTGTAGCTTTAGCGTCTACCGGTGCATCCGGGTCAACGACTTCCGAAACGTCGATTTCTTCTTTGATCTTCTGCACGAAGTGAGGTGGTTTGCCTTCAGGCGAAAGCTCTTTTGCTCGTTTTTCGGCGGCTTTTCGCTGATTGAAGTCATACAATGCAACGCGTTTCATCGCGTGGTTGAACACGCCCCAAAATACTCGTAAGCGTACGTCTTCGGCAACTTTTTTCTTGCTCTTGCGTTTGGCCTTCTTCTTTTTCACCGGGGCTTCTTCGTCTTCTTCGGCGCCCTTCTTTTTAGAGGCTTTTTTCGCAGCGGCCTTCTTAGTGGTTGCCTTTTTTGGCGCCGCTTTTTTGGCAGCAGCCTTTTTCTTTGTCGCTTTTTTAGTGGCGGCTTTTTTGGCCATGGTGTTCTGTCTGCCTATCGATAATTAACCACAGGAAAAAATCATCCCTCTTGAGGCAAGCAATATAGTCCAAAACTCCTCTAGTGAATAGCCATTGTGGCTTGAGATGCAATGCTTCTCTAGGGCCGGCCAGTTTAGGAGTTCTACCGGAATTTATTGGGGAGGCGTGCCCTTGCCCGCTCGCACATATTGGATTCGGAGATTGGCATATTCCTCGGGATCTAGCTGATCGAGCCGTTTTTCAATGAAATCGTCGGACTCAGCAGGTTTCCCGCGGCCTGCCGGGCAGTCTACTTCGGCGCCCGGGCGGTCGTCAGATACCAACTGGGCCTCTGCGAGCAGCCTTCGGAGAAACGGTCGGCACCAGCCACATCCGGTTCCTGCCCCGTAGCACTGGGACAGCTGACTGGCGACTTTGGGCTTCTCCAGACGGATAAATTTTTGCACTTTCCGCAGCGAGACGTGAAAGCACAAACAGAGTTCTTGATCAGGATCCATGCCGATATTCTAACACCAGTGGCCCGACAAATGAAATGATCGGCACAAGCGGGCGCCAATGTTCGGTGTGGTTTTTCCGCATTCTGCCGGTGGGTCCTTAATGTATCGCTGCGGTGACCTACAATGGAAGCCAACGAAACAAGATGGCGGTACCGCGCCCACGTCCCCCTGCGACAGGACCAGACAGTTGTCTGACGAAGAAGCAAAACTGAAACTGGCAAAGAAGTACGAGTTGCTCGACCCTGACGTTCGGCTGATGCTACAAGTCAAAGCGGGCGACGCGGCAGCGTTCGAGGCATTGGTCGCGAAGTACCAAGCTCGGCTGGTTGGGATTCTCAGGTATATGATTTCCGACAAAGAACAAGCCGAGGATCTGGCTCAGGAAGTTTTCTTACGTGTGTACCGGGCTCGCGAGCGCTACATTCCGATGGCCAAATTCTCCACGTGGCTGTTTACGATCACGCACAACGTCGCAAGTAGTGCCCTGCTAAAGCGCTCCCGCCGCAAGGAAGTGAATCTGACCAATTCTCCGTCGGGGTCGATGCCAACACGTCCCCTAGACACAATGGCCAAAGAGAAAAGCAGCCTGATGCCAACGAGACAGGTCGATCGGGACGAGTTATCTAGCATCATGCGGCAGGCAATTGATCAGCTGGGGGATCGCCAACGAATGGCGTTGCTGCTGTCGCGGTTTGAAGGGATGAGCTATCAGGAAATCGCGGACACGATGGAACTCAGTCCCCAGGCGGTCAAATCATTGCTGTCACGCGCGCGGCTGAAGCTGAAGGCGATCGTTGAGCCCTACGTACAATCCGGTGTACTTCCCGGACAACTCGCCGATGGTGACTCGGACTCGGCCTGGCAACCGCCAAAAGGATCGGAAAGCAATGACTGATCAAGACAAACAACCGGATGATCAAGTGCCACTTGAGGCTGATGCCGAGCAATTGACGGCATACTTGGACGGCGAGCTATCTGGCGAGGAACTGGCCGCTGTTGAGCAGCGTTTGCTCGATGATGAGGCGTTCCGAGATCTGATGCAAAGGCTGCAGTCAAGTTGGGATATGCTCGATTCTCTACCGCAGACGGGGGCGCGCGATGCGTTCGTACGTACCACGATGGAGATGGTGGCGCTCGCCGCTGACGCAGACAACGAGACCGGGCGACGATCGTGGCTGCCAACATGGCTGGGGATGCTGCTGGCTTTCGCGGTGGTTCCAGCAGCCGTTGGATGGGCCAGTTATTCGATGACCGAGCAGCAGAATAGGGCTCCGCGCGAAGAACTGATTGAGAACCTACCGCTGATTGAAAACTATGACCGGTATACACGCGTCGATTTAGATATCGAATTCTTAGAAAACTTAGACGCGGCTGATCTGTTTACTTCAGAGGTTATCTCTTTGTTTCCGCCGGCCAAGAGTTCGGCTGAACCGAAATTGGACGATGACGTCAGCCTGCTGCCGTCTAAAGAGCTGCTCAACCAACGCAGCGCGCGGCTGAAGTCGATGCAGCCGCGCCAGTTGGAATCGATCAAACGCAACAAAGCCGAATTCGACTTGCTTTCCGATTCTCGACGACAAGAGCTGGCCGAGTTTCACCGGCAGCTGGTCCAGCATCCCAAACGCGATCGCATCAACCAAACTTTGGTCGACTACTATGACTGGCTGAAGTCGCTGGGGCAGAGCGAGCGTACGGAGCTGCTTGATATGCCCGATATTCCTTCGCGTATAAAATTGATCGCAGCAAAGATTAACCAGCAAAACTTGAAAGCGTTTGGCAAAGCCGGAGCAACCAAGCTGCCGGCGGCTGACGCGGAGGCTTTGTTCGGTTGGTATGATTCGCTGATTAAGCAGAAGGAAAAGAAGATTCGGCGGTCTGCGGCGGTCGTTTACATCGACATCTATAAGAAACAACGCGGGGAGAACCCGCCCACTTCGGAGCTCGAATCTTTCCAGCGCAAACCTCTTAGTCAATTGGTGGGATTCATTTTCAAATACGACCGCAAGACCATCAATCCGATGATCCGTGATCAAGACATCAGTCGTTTGAAGAACCTACTGTCTAGCGACGCAAATTCGATTTTGGACGCGGGTTTTTCGGCCGCAGAACGAACCCGTTTGATCATCAATTGGATCGACGCGGCCAACCAGTCGCGCTCCAGCATTTCGCAGGAGAAGCTACGTTCGTTCTACGATGGGCTTTCGGATCAGCAGCGCGATGAATTGGACAACCTGTCGCCTGCCGACTGGCGCAACGATCTGATCCGCATGTATCGCAAACAGCAACTGGACATCAACGCCGATTTCGACTCGGGGCGCTCAATTTTTAACGCCGGCTGAAGCGGGATCGCTAACTTTCATGAATACCCCTTCTACAAAAGGTTCAGTCGTCCGCTGGGCGATCGCCATTCTGGTTTTGCTATTGGTGTATGTGCTCGTTTCTAAATGGGGCCTCAATTCGCCCGATGGGCAGACAGAAAAATTATCTTTGAAGCCGTCACAAGAAGAGCTTCGATCCGCTCGAGGCAATACCGATGCTTTGCGAACTCTGGTGCAGAAGTTTCCTGACGATTGGGAGTGCCAGTACTGGCTGGCTGTCGATATGGTTCATTCCGAAACAACGGTAGATGAGCTGTTGGAGGCTGGCAAGATTCTGAATTCGATTCCTCCGGGTGCAAAACCTGAGTGGCTTGCCGCTTGGAGGAAGCGTCAGATGGCACGAGTTGCGATTACGCTATTTGACGCGCAGCAGTTACCGGTGTCAGCCGATTCGTTTCAGCAAGATTTAGTCGCGCGTCTTGATCGGGCCAAGCTCGATTTACAAAGCGTGTCAGGAGATAAAGTGCGCGAGGACCTGACGCAGCTTAAGCAGTTGTTGGTCGAGCGCTGGGCATACGTTGAAGAAAAAGCCGTTCAGACTGGCAGGCCTTTAAGTGAAGCATTTGCAGAGCGATTAGCAGAAATCAAGCCCCGGATGTCAGCCCCTGAGGCAGTTCAGTTGCTGGAACGATTCATTGCGGACATGTCTGATGGGCACAGTTACCTCTCCTGCGGCGGTGTAGAACGTTTGGGTTTGCCATTTCGGATGCGAGACACGAGTGATGGAGTCGTGATTGAGGCCTTTCATCCAGAGGCAGCTAATTTAGAGCGTGGTGATCGGGTCGCGAGTATCAGCGATTTGCCGATTGAGAAGTGGATTGCTTGTCAGAAGGAAATTACTTCCTGTTCAACAGCTGCCGCTCGTCGAGCCTGGGCAATTCGAAACATGTCTACCATGCTGGTTCGAAATGAAAACCAGAACGATCAAAGCCAGTCGATTGAGTCTGTCATCGTGGCTGTTGAACGCGATGGCGACTTGAAGAGGGTCGATTGCAAGTTGACTGGCGAAGGTTCGTGGGCAAGTGCGGATTCGCAGGTCTGGTTGCAGACAAAAGATCTATCGAGTCGCACTGGTTACATCAAGGTTCAGTCTTGGTCTCCCGAGATTGTTGGAGCGGACTCTGAAGCGGCCTCGCGATTGCGTACTGACATCGATCGTGCCATTGACAAGTATATGTCGGCATCAGCGATCGTGGTTGACATAAGGGGGAATCGAGGAGGGTACGATTGGCTGTGTACCTATTTCGCGAGCCATTTCATCAAAGCGCCGTTTCCGGTCTATGCATTGCGATATCGGTTGAACGATCAGGGATTTGGAAATGTCAATCTGGAACCTACTCTAAGCGGAGTCACCTACGCTGCCTACAAAGGTGAGTGCTTTGCCGGACAGATTTATGTTCTCGTTGATGAAAACTGCTTCAGCGCGAGCGACGTTTTTCTGAGCGTGGTCAAGGCTCAACTTCCTGATAGGGCGACGCTGATCGGTCGTCCAAACGCAGGCGGCGTCGGCGGGCCAAACTTGATGGGCACACTTAAGCACACCGGCGCTGCGGTTACTTTGTCACGCTGCAAAGCGTTTCACTGCAACGGATCTAAATTACTGGAGGGGACGTCGGCCGAGATTGACTACCTAATAGAATGGACACGGCAAGACATCTTAAAATCACGAGACCCCGATTTGGAAAAAGCGTTGGCCTTGATTGAGGCCGAGTTCACTGTGGAGTAGCAAGCGTTGATCGAGCACAGACGAACAATCTGCCCGGAAATGCGGTTTGTGCCACTAAACCCAATGGGAAATTCAGAAAACTTCCCCGCGCGATGCTCTGCCGGTAGAATAAAACGATGGTTGTCAAGAAAATGACGATATCGTTGATAACGTAGACGTGATATTTGGGACAGCGATTGATGGGCGCTTATCTGCAGCCACTCGATCGTCGGCACACGACTGAGCTGGAAAACGGAAATGGCTTCACGAACAACTTCGAAAATCCCGGTCAAGCCGCAGACCAAAGTTCAGACTTACGTCAATCGGCAGCTGGACAGAACAAGGCGGCAGGTTAAATCGACAGATCTGATTACGCGCCTGATCGTTGGTGTGCTGATGGTTCTGGCTATGTTGCAAATCTTTGCGATCGTTGATGCGTGGGTTTGGTCATTCAATCCAACTGCACGATGGATCTGTTTTCTGTCATTGATTAGTGCTGTTGTTGCCTACGGAACGTTTGCCGTCGCTCCACTTTTTCTGCGCAAGATCCATCCGGACTACGCAGCGAAAATGATCGAGGACGAAAGGCCGTCGTTCAAAAACAGTTTGCTGAATTATGTTTCCTTACGAAAGAAGCCATCGCGTACACACACGGCCATCATGGACGCCGTTTCAAAACAGGCTGCACTTGATTTACAGACCGTTCCCGATGACGCGGCTGTGGACCAGTCCAGCATCATCAAATCAGGAATGTTCTTGTTGGGCGTGATTGGATTCGCCGTGATTTATTGGCTGGTCTCTCCTAAAGATCCACTCCAGTCATTCTCGCGCGTGCTGATGCCGTCGATCAAACAGGCCGCTCCGTCTGTTGTTCAGGTTATGGATGTTTCGCCCGGCGACCACGAAATCTTCTTTGGCGATTCGGTTGAAGTGAGCGCTACGATTAAGGGCAGCTTCAGTCCAGAGGATGTCAAATTGGTCTACTCGACGACTGACGGGCAGTTGGTAGATCAGGAGGTCGCCATGCAACCGGAGACCGATGCTAACCGGCGGTTTTCTGCGATGCTCTCACCTGACCAGAGCGGTATCCAGCAGTCTTTGGTGTATCGAGTCGTCGCACGCGATGGCCAGTCGCCGGACTACGATATCGTTGTTAAACCTAACCCTTCCATCAGCGTCGATGTGCTGACAATCACTCCGCCGGCATACACGGGGTTACCAGTCGAGACTTTGGGGGGGCAAGAAAGCATCGAAGCGCCCGAGGGAAGTACCGTGCGCGTCGAAGCGATGGCGAATTTGCCGATCAAGCTGGCCTACATGGAACTGCTGAAACGAAATAGCAATGCCGGCGACCAGCAAGCCGATTTTACGATTATCGAAACTGTTAATATGCTGGTCGACAGCCAAGACACCCGACGCGCTGCTGGTGATTTCTTTGCGGTGCTCAACAGTGACCGAACAGACGCTAAGGCGTCCCACTATCGTCTCAAATTTCTTAGTACGACTGATGATCGGAATCAGCAAGCCAACATTTCTCCCATCCGCGTGATCGCTGATCTGGCACCGGAGCTGGATGTGCTCAATCCGCTCGAGAATCGATCGAAGCTGCCAGCCAACGAATCGATGCTGATCGAGGCTCGCGCATTTGATATCGACTACGGAATCAGTTCTGTTGAATTAAACATGAACAACGAGGGCTCCAGTGTGTTCCCGGCGAAACCACTGCAGCTTACTTCGGAGCAAGGTAAGCAGCGTGTACGTGGCGGGTTTTTGTTCAAGCCAGTAGATCATTTCTTGCAGCCAGGCGATGTTGTCGTCTTTGACCTGACCGCAAATGACAATCGGGTTAGTCATCTCAGTGGCATGCTTGATCCAAACTCGGTTCAGTCACGCCAGTACCAGGTTGAAATCGTCGATGCGGTAGAGAATCCGAAAACGCCGCCAGAGAATGAACCGCAAGAGCGCGAACAACAGCAAAACGGCGATCAGCAGAAACCTTCCGACCAACAGAAACAATCAGAAGAAGGTGCTAACCAAAACGGAGACAGCGGCGGGGAACAAGACTCTGGCGATAGCCAGCAAGAAGACGGCGAATCATCCGAGCAGAAAGAATCTGAATCGGGGTCGTCTAACGGAGATGAGTCTTCAGAATCTTCTGGCGGTGACGATTCAGACGGTGGAGAGTCAAGTGAAAGCGGCGACGGACAGAACGGCGACGGGGCTGGCGACGGTGGCCAGATGAGTGAGGAAGGGGAAAGCCAGCGTGGAGAAAGTGGTTCTGAAGGTGGACAGGACCAGCCCGACGGTGATTCACGAGGCTCCGATGGAAACTCAACTGACTCAGGTTCTTCTGAATTCGGTTCGTCTGGAGATCAGCGCGAAGGTGAAAGTAACGGCGATGAATCCGCAGGTGGCAGTGACTCGCGCGGCGGGGAGCAGCAGCCGCAAAACCAACCGCCGAAAAATGGTGAGGGATCAAATCAGCAAGGTGATGGTTCGAGCCAATCAACCGAGGGTGGTCAAGCAGACAATGAACAGGGAAGCGCTGGCGGTGATGATGGGCAGCAGGACGGCGACCAGCGGAAGCCGCTGGGAGAAAACGCGACCGATGGCGATAGGATGTCGCGTTTGGAAGAAATGATCAAGGAGGAGCAAGCGAGAAACGGCGAGGGGCAAGATCGCGAAGGTCAGCCTTCCGATACCTCAGATGCCGCCGAACAGAAAACAGGATCGGGTAGGGACCCAGAGCAAAATGATCCGCGCGAGAGCGAGGGTACCGGTTCGACGCAGGAGGACGATGCTAAGGTTGCTGAAGAAGGCGCCGAGAAAAACGCTCAGAACGGAGATAGTAACTCAAAGAGTTCCGAGGGAAGTCAGGACGGCACTGCTAAGGGATCTTCCGGTAGTCAAACGGGAGAGCAGTCTAACGAAGGCGCCAGTTCAGACGATTCGAACAAAGGGCAGAGCAACGAAACCGGCGGCAATGAAGCTGGCGATTCGAAGACTGAACAAGACGACGAAAATAGTACGAACGCGAAAGATGGCCAAGGGCAGGCTGGCAAGTCCAAAGAAGGTGGAGCACAAGCTTCCGATCAGTCTGGTGAAAATGGAGGTAACCAGCAACCGAGCGAAGGAAAAGGCCAAGGTGGCGAGGGACAGGGGCAAAGTGGTGAAGGACAGGGGCAAGGTGGTGAAGGGCAGGGCCAAGGTGGTGAAGGACAGGGCCAAGGTGGAGAAGGACAGGGCCAAGGTGGAGAGTCAGGAAAGCCAACTGAAGATGGTGGTGGCGCAGGCAGTGGCGGCGGTGGACGACAGCACAACATGATTAGGGAGAAAGAAAATCTCGAACATTCGCGCAAAGCGACGGACATGGTTTTGAATCGTTTGGAAGAGGAACGCTACGATCCTGATCCGGAGTTGCTTGACGAGCTGAATTGGTCCAAAGACGACCTTAACCAGTTTTTGAATCGATGGAACCAGATGAAGCAACAAGCGGAAACGGGTACCGATCCGGCCGCTAAACGGCGCTACGAGCAGGCGATCAAGAGCTTAGGGCTATCGCCCGATTCAGGGCAGCGGAAAGTCAAAGGCGTTAGCGATCAGAAGACGGGATTCAAAACTGATAGCGCCGTCAACAGACCGCCGCCTAAAGTCGCCCCGGCCTTCAAAGCGTATCTGCGCGATCGCAATCGCGCGGCTCAAGAATAGCGCTTCAATGTTTGTCCGGTTGCGACGCCGACTACCAAGTTTTGCACAGATCATAGTCTGCCGTTTTAGGCCGGTAGACCTGATACACGCGAAATTTTGCCTCTGCACATTGCTTGAGCCAAATTTTTGGATCTGGGAATGACCGTTGTATGTTTCGGATGAATCCGAGGAAGTGGATCTCTACATCGCTGCCGTCACGGTACCGCTTCGCCAGTTCCAGTAACTGTTGCCGGCCTTGGGCGGAGTGCAAATACTTTACTTCCAGCAGCAACGGTTTCTGCGGCTTGGCTGTGGCTGCCGCTTGCAATAACTCTTCCAGCGTGGGGATTCGGTTTCCGCACTTGAGTTTTAGTCCCCCCAATTGCTTGCACGTCAGGTCACAGATCGCTTGGTCGCCAACGGGTTTGCCAAGTGCTATGCGATTCTCCGGTGAATCAGGAACAGCCGAAATGTCCCAATCGTGAAAGACGATCAATTGATGGTCCCGTGTTTCACGAATGTCGCATTCCGCGTAACGCCACTGGTCCGAGGACTCGTGTGCGCTCAACCCAGCTTCGAGGGCTTCAACCGTGTTGCCTGAAATGTGGGCGAAGATGTCGCCGCCAAGCTGATGACCGATGTTTGTTTTAGCTAGAAACAAGCCGGGACGCCAGAATCCAATCACGTAAAACAGCGCGACTGCGACGACGAAAGTCAGTAATCCAACAATTCGAAATAGCCTATTCATGCCAAGATACTAACAGGCAGTACACGTTTGCTACATCCGAAAGTGAGGCCGTTGAAAATTTAGACTCATCTAATGTTCAGACAGACGCCCATTCGCGCTCTCACAGACGCTTATCCACCCTCAGAAGGTCTTCCGTTTCGTCGTTGGGCACGTTCGGCTACAATCGCGACTCAAACGCCGCCGATTTGTCAGGAGTCTTTTGTTGATGGATAACAGTTTGAAGACCAACGTTCTAGAAAAATTTGCTCGGACAAAAATTGTCGCGACCATCGGTCCCGCTAGTAATTCAACCGAAGTGCTCAAGGAATTGATCTTGGCCGGCGCCGATGTTTTTCGGTTGAACATGGCCCACGGTACGCGTGAGGACCACGAAAAGGCAATCAATAACATTCGGACTGTGGCTGATGATATGGAGATACCCATCGGAATCTTGGTCGATCTGGCTGGGCCAAAAATTCGACTGGGCCAACTTTTTCAGGATCCGCTGCAGTTGACCAATGGTGATGTTGTCAAATTTGTACGCGGCACGGAATCGAAAGCTGCCGACGAACTGACGTGTCTGTTTGAACCTTTGATCGATGAAGTGTCGGTCGGTGATGAAGTCGTCCTTGCCGACGGTCTTGCGCATTTGGAAGTGACTGCCAAGGAAGAAGACACGCTCACTTGTGTCGTCGGCGACGGAGGCACCATCCGCTCAAGGCAGGGAGTCAACCTTCCCGCAACAAAATTGAGCATTCCCGCTTTGGGCGAAGTTGACAAACAGAAAGCGATTTGGGCGGCCAAGTGGAATGTCGATTACGTGAGCCTTAGTTTTGTCTCCCGCGCCGAAGAGATCAACGAACTTAAAAGTCTGCTAGCCAGCCATAAGAGCACGGCACTGGCGATCGCCAAAATTGAGAAAGCCGAAGCGCTGACTCAGTTGGATTCAATCGTCAATGCGTCTAACGGTATTATGGTTGCACGAGGCGATCTGGGAGTTGAGATCCCCATCGAAAAAACCCCCGGCGCTCAAAAAGAGATCATTCGCTGCTGTCAGCAACATCGTAAGCCCGTTATCGTTGCGACGCAGATGCTCGAGAGTATGCATAACTCTAAGCAGCCCACACGTGCCGAAGTCACCGACGTCGCCAACGCAATTCTTGATGGTGCCGACGCCTGTATGCTTTCCGGGGAAACGGCCATCGGCAAGTACCCTACTGAAGCGGTGACGATGATGAATCGTATTGCGTTGGAAACCGAGCAGACGTTTGAGAAACAAGAATCTGTCGTCACCGCGCAAGGACTGGAGTCCAAATGGGACGCCTTCGACGCAGTTGTTTATGGCTCGGCACAAATTGCCAAACGCGTTGACGCGGAATTGGTGGTGATTGCAAACACGTCCACTAGGGGAGCGCTGTACAAGTCTAAGCAACGCGACTTTATTCGGACGCTTGCTGTGACCGATGATCCGAAGGCCTATCGGGAAATGAGTCTTTACTGGGGAGTCATCCCTTCGTTTTCTGAAAAGTCGCTTGAAGAGATTCGTATTCGAACCTACGTGGATGCTTGGACGAAACGATACACCGTATTGGAGTCTGGTTCGCCGTTGGTGATTATTACGGATATCGAGGTGCTCTCTGGCATCCACAACTCCGTGTTGTTGGCGCATGTTTCGTGAATGTTTTGGGAATCTTCACGCAATTCTTGCTCTCTCACGCCGCCTCCCCGAATTTCCTTTTGTAGCGCGCTATCCAAAGCGATGTGACCGGCACACCAACGACGACGGGCAACAACCAGAATAAAACGGCTTGCCAGCTGTTTGACCAATTGGGCAAGATACGGCTGAATCCGAACACGAAGAAAGCTGTGTATATGGCAATCCCTACGCCGATCATGCATTCCATGTGAATGTACCACCATCCTTTGGGTGTGGACAACGGTTCAGTGAGTGCGGATAGGTATTTCCTAGCGTCTAAGATCCCAAACAATCCGATCGCAATATGAATCCAAGAATGGCCGCCGTCGGACAACGATGTTAGCCCATAAATTAGGAGTGTAGCGCTGGTCAACATCGCAACCCACCAGAAGGCACGCGCGAGGCGCGCGTTGAGATGAAGGTTTGATTTGTGGCGAACGGCGTGGATTCCAGTGATCATTCCAGCGACCATCCAAGTCATTAGTGTTCCAAGAATGGCAAAGAGGAATCGGATTCCGTGTGTCAGGGTATCCATTTCCTCGACAGTCAGTTCTCTGGTGATACCGGAAAAGCTCAGCGGCGCTGTCAATGCCCAAACGCATGAGACTGCCGCAGTAGCCGCGACGAAGCTACAGGCGATCACGAACAATTTTCCTGACCAAGTGTGCAGAGGACTTCCTTTCTTGGAGAGGATCGGAATCCAGAATAAGATCAATGCTAAGCTGCCAACTCCAATGTGCGCGCTGCGCAGGATCCAGTGAAAAACTTCCGGCCTATTCATCGCTAACGCTCCTCATGTTTAATGCGTTTCTTGATGGTCACAATTGATCGGTCGCACCATTGCAACTTCAGCCTGAGGGTGTCCAATCCCATTTGGAGTCCAAGTGAGCCGTGGAAGTCTGCCGAGGGCATGGTCAGCAAATTCTTGTGTGGTTCGTTTTCGAAGATGGTCTCGAGGATCTTCAAAGTTTGTGCAAACTCATTCTTCAGACTTTCCACGAACTTTAGTGTTTGATTTAAGTCGTCGAGCTCGTGCATGAACACAAGTTGAGCGATATGTGACAGGCGTTCGTTTCCAAGCCGAGGTGCTGCGGCCAGCCATTTTTTGAGCTGCTTAGTTCCGGCAGCAGTTCGTTGATAAATCCTTCTTGCGGGACCTTTCAGAGACGGGGCGTCTTTGCTTTTCAGTTGGCCAGCGTTTTCGAGTCTCTGCAGCGTACGATAGATCTGCGCCATGTCTGCAGACCAAAAGTGCTGGAGCGTCTGATCAAACGCTTGTTTCAGTTCGTAACCGGTGGCTGGTTCTTTGAGAACGGCCAATAAGATTGATTCCAAGCTCATCCACTAACTATATGACAAAGCATATAGTGTGTCAAGATTGAAAAATCCGTTGTCCCTCTCCCGCACTGCAATCGATCTTTTTTCGCTGTGGATGCATTTCTCCAACAGCTTTTCCACATCTCTCTTTCCCTGGCCTTCTGCTCGGTGACCGTTACAAACGCGCATTTTTAGGCCGATAGCGGATTACTGCTTGCATTGTGTCGATCAACTGAGAAAGTGAACGTATACGCACGTACACTGGTGGGTTTATTTGCACTTTTTTTGACACTGCCATGATCGATGACCAAAGGTGTCCTGGCAATCGGCAAAAACGTCTCAACGCTCTGTTTCGTTGACGTACCGGGATGTACACGATGAATATACCTTCTGCTCAAATTCAAAATCTGGAAACACTACGCGCCCAAGTCAGTGCGATCGAGAACGAACGGACCGTTGGCAATCGCGATTTGGTTTCCGGCGGCGCTGCCGTTATTGATCGGATCTTACCTGCCGGCGGTTATCGTAAAGGCGTCTTGATTGACTGGATCGCGCCGACGGGATGCGCGGCAGACTTCCTGTCCATGAAAGTCGCCAAAGAAGCGGCAAAGGATGGTGGCGCGATTGTCATCATTGATCCGGGCCGCCAGTTCTTTCCTGTTGCTGCGGCGGCAATGGGGCTGCCAATGGAGCAACTGATCGTTCTGCAGAGTTCTGGCAACTCCAGTTCGGGAGCCATCGATCAAGATCTATTGTGGGCGATCGATCAATCATTGCGCTGCCCAGCGGTGTCGGCAGTGTGGGGGCCGCTGCCGAAGGTTGATGATCGCTGGTCAAGACGTTTTCAATTGTCGGCCGAATCAAGTGGCTGCTTGGGATTGTTCGTGCGGCCTCTTTCGGTAGCGCGTCAACCTTCATGGGCGGAAGTGCAGTGGTTGGTGAGCCCCGTAGAGCGAGTTGCGAGAGCTGACGACGCGGACCCCAATCTATTTTTTACACGTTTGCAAATGGTGCGCTGTCGAGGCAGCCATACGGGCCAATCGATTTTACTGTCAATCAACACGGTCACAGGGAGCGTCCTCAAGGCGCGAAGTGAGCATGAATATCGAGGATCAGACAAGCCTTTGCATAGAGCAGGCCAAGCCAACACGACTGCGCACTGCATCGCAGCACGCCAAACGCATTCTGTGTCTGTGGCTGCCAGAGTGGCCAATACAGCGACTGATCGTCGCCGAGCCTGAATTACGTCAGCAGCGTGTGGTGCTCTTCCGCGCCGATTCACGCAAGGGAAAACTTGTCGCTTCGGCCAGTCCGCTTGCGCGCCGGTTGGGTATCCGCCGCGATATGCCAATGGCCGAAGCCAAAGCGCTGCTTCAACACGTATCAAACCAATCTAACGAAGAGACGCCATTTTTCTTGCGCGAACACGATCCGGTCGCGGACCGAGAAGCGATCGAGCAATTGGCGTGGTCGTTGGAAAAATTTTCGCCTGTCGTTGGGCTGGAGCAGGATTTTTCCCGGATCGACAATCGTAAGAAGGGAAAGGTTAATCCAATGTTCGGGCCGTCGAGTTTGCTGATGGACGTGACGGGGTTAGGGCATCTTTTTGGTGGATTGGAATCGTTGGCCAAGCAGCTGCAAACGTTTTGCGGGCAACTGGGGTATCTAACCAACGTTGCGATTGCCGACACGACAGGGCTGGCGTGGGGGGCCGCTCATTTCTGCGGCGCCGAAGACGATCATCCGTTAATCGTGCCGCCTAGGGATGAAAGCGTGATGAGATTGCTGCCGGTTTTGGCATTACGGTTGTCGGCTGAATCGACGTGGATTCTTTTGAAATTGGGGATCGAAACGATCGGCCAATTACTACAGATCGAGCGCGTTCAACTGCGTGCGCGGCTGGGGACTGATTTACTGAAACGACTTGATCAGATGTCGGGAAAGATCGACGAACCGATTGTGGCGTGCCAACGAGACGCTGAATTTCGGGCTGAAAAGATTTTGGATTATCCGACCAGCCATCGCGAGACAATCGAAGTGGTTGTGTCACGTTTGGTAGATCGGCTGTGTCAGGAAATGAAAACGCAGCAATTGGGAGGGCTGCAGTGGGTGGTGCGGCTGGTTGAGCAAAAAATTGGAACAACGGTGCGGCGGCCGGTGGAACTACGTTTGAATTTGTTTCAGCCTACCTCTGATAAAAGCCACGTGATGCCGTTGGTGGCGATGCAGTTAGAGCAAGCGTTGCTGCCGAAAAAATCGTCCGTTGGTAAACGGCGCGCCAAACGTCACCGTCGCACGGCAATCGAAGTGCAGTGCATTGCGGTCGAGGTTATCACGTGTGTACGGCAGGTGGCTCGACAGCGGCACTTGTTTGATGAAACGCCCGGGCTAAATAAAGAGGCGTTAGCAGCGCTGATCAACCGGTTGAGCAGTAGGTTGGGGGTGGCCAATGTTGTTTCTCCCACGCTTCGAAAAGGCGCGCAGCCGGAATGGTCGTATCGCTTGCGGCCTTTAGTCGATCCGGCTGCAGTGAAGAAACATTTGCAGAAAGTGGTGACGCCGCGTCGATCGCCGTCTCCTGCGTTCTCGCATGTGCTGGGTCGACCGCTGAAATTGATCCAGCCCCCAGTGCCGGTCGAGGTAAAACGCAAGTCGCAAATCCTAACCCGACGCGTAAGCGAGGCGACAACCACTGAAAAAGAGGAGGCATTTTTAAAACCGATCAGTATTTCAGTCAGCAGCCATATCAACCGAACGGTTCAGGCCATTCGACAATCGTGGGGACCGGAGCGCATTGAAACGGGGTGGTGGCGAGGCGTGATGGTCCGACGGGACTACTGGCGAATATTGACCGAGAAGGGGCAACAGTTTTGGGTGTTTTGTGATCTGAAAACGCAGCAGTGGTTTTTGCATGGTGAGTTTTGATGTACGCCGAACTTCATTGCAAAACCAATTTTTCGTTTCTCACCGGTGCTTCGCACGCCGATGAACTGGTCGATGCTGCCCTAAGCCTTGGTTATTCAGCACTCGCGGTAACGGATGAGAATTCGCTGGCAGGCGTTGTACGCGCGTTTGGGGCGGCACGCGAAACAAAACTAAAGTTGATCATCGGTGCCGAAATATTACTCGCCGACGCACCGCCGCTATTGCTGTGGGCAACCGATCGGCAATCTTATGGCAATCTGTCCAAACTGATTACCGTCGGACGCCGCCGGGCTCCCAAAGGTGAGTGCTGGTTGGAGTTAGAGGACGTTGCTCAATTCCAGACCGGGTTGATCGCCGGTGTGATTCCTCAATTTGTGGGCGATGCCAATCGTATCGGGCATATCGCCAGTGATATTAATCATCGGAGCAATCACTGGTACTGTGGCCGGCCGAAGTCGTGGTATGCGGAAGCCAGCAATGAGCCACATCAAGTCGAAAAAATGAATCGAACGCGTGAGATCTTCCAAGACCGCGCTTACTTAATGGCCACGCTGTATCAAGGAGTTGATGATGCGTGGCGCATTCGCCAGCTCCAACAGCTTTCACGGAAGACAAACCTGCCGCCTGTCGCCAGCGGCGATGTGCTCTACCATCATGCTGCACGCATGCCGCTGCACGATGCGTTGACAGCCGTCAAATATAAAACCACGATCGCTGGTTGCAGTGAAAGACTGATCCCCAACGCGCAGCGCCACCTGCAAGCGATCGCGCATCGACAAGCCAGTTTTGCTTCACTGCCGGGCGCGGTTGAAAGAACAGTGGAGATCGCCGATCGGTGTAATTTCTGCATGAGTCAATTGCGATATGAGTATCCCGAAGGGCTTAGTCCACCGGGAAAAACACAAACTGTCTATTTACGGGAACTGACCGAGAAGGGTGTTCGCAAACGCTATCCCGATGGTACTCCGTCAGCTGTGTCTAGGCAGATTAATCATGAACTGGAGCTGATCGAGGAGTTGGAATACGAAGCCTATTTTTTAACGGTGTGGGATTTGGTCAGATTTGCGAGAAGCCGGTCAATCCTTTGTCAGGGCAGGGGGTCGGCTGCTAATTCGACGGTTTGTTATTGTTTGGGAATAACGTCAGTCGATCCGACATCAACGGATTTATTGTTCGAGCGGTTTATCAGTCGTGAACGTAATGAGGTTCCTGACATCGATGTGGATTTTGAACACGAACGGCGCGAGGAGGTCCTGCAGTATTTGTATGAGAAGTATGGCCGTGACCGGGCGGGGCTTGCCGCAACGGTCGTGACGTATCGCTCACGCAGCGCGATCCGTGACATGGGTAAGGCATTGGGGTTGTCGTTGGATCGCGTGGAGGTGCTGACCAAACAGGTCGAACATTACAGTGATGAACATAAGCTTGTCACACGTATGTCGGAGGCTGGTTTGGATCCTGATTCAGATCTAGGTAAGCGTTTGGTTTTGCTGACCGATCAGTTAACCGGATTTCCACGGCATCTGTCTCAGCATGTCGGCGGCATGGTGATGACGCGCGGGAAATTAGACGAACTAGTTCCGATTGAAAACGCGGCAATGGAAAACCGGACGGTGATTCAGTGGGACAAAAATGATTTGGAGGAGCTGGGCCTGCTAAAGGTAGATTGTTTATGTTTGGGGATGCTGACCGCGATCCGCAAGTGTTTTGCAATGATCCAAGATCATTGGGGGAGGTCTCTGACGTTGGCCAGCACTCCGCAGGGGGATCCTGAGGTCTACGACATGATTTGCGAAGCCGATACGGTGGGCGTGTTTCAGATTGAGAGTCGGGCTCAGATGTCGATGCTGCCGCGTCTGCGTCCGCGCTGTTGGTACGATTTGGTGATTGAAGTTTCGTTGGTCCGACCGGGCCCCATTCAGGGTGACATGGTGCATCCGTACTTGCGCAGAAGAAACGGTACCGAGCCTACCGTGTACCCAAATGAAGCAATCAAGAAAGTTCTAGAACGGACGTTGGGCGTGCCCATTTTTCAGGAACAGGCGATGAAACTGGCGGTTGTGGCGGCAGGTTTCACGCCTGGCGAGGCCGATCAGTTGCGGCGAGCGATGGGAGCGTGGCGAAAAACGGGAGTCATTGAAAAATTTCAGGCGAAGCTGAAAGCCGGCATGAAAGAACGTGGGCTTACCGAAAAATTCGCTGATCAAGTGTTCCGCCAGATCGCCGGTTTTGGAGCTTATGGCTTTCCAGAATCGCATGCGGCCAGTTTTGCTCTGTTGGTTTATGTTTCGTGTTACCTAAAGCACTACTACCCCGAAGCGTTTTGTGCGGCGCTGATCAACAGTCAGCCAATGGGTTTCTATCGACCGGCTCAACTGGTCGCCGACGCGCGCAAGCATGGTGTCACTGTCCTACCCGTGGATGTAAACCATAGTGATTGGGATTGCACGCTGGAACCGACAGAGAATTCGTATGAGAATCCCGTTCGGATGAGGCTGCGGTTGGGATTGCGAATCATCAACGGGTTGCGGTCAGATCATGCAGAAGTGATTGTTGAAAGCCGCGCCGGTTGCTCATTTGAAAGTGTTGCTGATTTTGCACGTCGAACGAGGATAGGACAATCGGTGATTAAACAGTTGAGTGATGCCGATGCGTTTGGATCGGTCAAGCAAGATCGCCGAGAAGCATTGTGGCAAGCGCTGGGCCAAGAGAAAACGCCGCTGGACCAGCCGCTCTTTGGTGATCTTGACGCCGGAGACGACGATACGTTTGCGTTACCAACACTAACGCTGGAGCAACAAGTAGTGGAAGACTACGCGGCGATTGGGCTCTCATTGAAAGCCCATCCAATGTCGTTTCACCGTGAGCAACTGGAATCTCAGGGTGTGATTTGTTGTGGAGATTTGGCGGATTGTAAAAATGACTCGTTTATTAGAATCGGGGGTTTAGTGATCATGCGGCAACGTCCTTCCACGGCCAAAGGCATCACGTTTGTGACGCTGGAGGATGAAACGGGCGTGGCAAATTTGGTGATCAAGCCACCCATTTGGGAGAAGTACTATCGAACCGCGCGGCAGTCACCGGCTTGGGTCGCCGGTGGAAAGTTAGAAATGCGTGACAACGTTGTGCACTTGATTGTTAACCGAATCGAGGATCTTGGCGACACCAAAGGACTCAAAACAAAGTCCCGAAATTTTCATTGATAGAGAACACTAATTTCCACTAATCGACACTAATTTTGTCCATGCTTTTTATTAGTGAAGATTAGCGCTGATTAGTGTTCTCGTGTGTATTGCCGGGTTTACCAGAATTACT
>CAZDBE010000077.1:0-19282 GCA_964503675.1 uncultured Pirellulaceae bacterium
GTCGCTGGCGACAAAATCCGAAAATTTCATATTTGTGTTTTCCTGTAAGTGTGTAATGGGCCAAAAGCTGTCGCACAACGGAAACGACCGTTTCCATAACCTTACCTCCCACAGTAACAAAACAGTCGCATTCGACTTAAGGTTTGCAGTACTGTGACGACGGTTTTCTCAGCGTCCAAACGTGGCGAAGCGCCACTCTTTGGTGGACGTTAAGCGTCAGGTGATGTTGGCGAATTCTTTCGGTGCTGTGTCTGTTTGTCGTGATGTTTTCTTAGTTGTTGTTCGACCTTGGCGATGGTTTTGTCAAATGCAACAACCACATTGGTCCCGCTGTCGGATGCAAAAAAGTCCTTGGTGCCCTCGGCTGAAACGATGATCTCTAGTTCCGGTTCGTCGTGGCTCATATCCGCAACAACCTGAATCCCAGTAATCCGCTCGAAGAAGCGCGGCAGTTTGCCAAGCTTCTCCCGCATTGATTCTTGGATTGGATCGGACAATTCACCATGCTTAGGATTGATTTTAACTTCCACGCGTTCCCCCGTATTATGCAATCAAGTTGTAACCTGATCTAAATTCCATTTCAGTTCACCATTATTGGTTCGAAAAATCCCTTTAATGGTGCTCTCTGTAAACTTCATTGTAGTGCTTTCGTTTTCAGGGAACAAATCCAAACAACCGCCTCTGGGGAAAAAACACCCAACTACAGCCCCCATTAGAAGAGTTGCCGAACCCGGATTCACCGCTCCATGGGGCCCCTTTCGGGACTTGTTTGGACCAAAAACCTCCCCAAAAAGTAACCAAGGAGACTCTTAGGCTATTCGAAAAAGCACTATCGACTCGGGGCCACTCACGTCTTACGCGTTTTTGAGAACATAGTCCTCAAAGGTAAACTCGACATCTGCGGATCCTTTTTCGCTTGATTCCAGTTCCCAAGCCGACCAGTCTATCTCAGGCAGAAAGGTATCGCCCTCGATCGCGCTGTGCACGCGCGTCAAAAACAAACGGTCAACCAATGGCATTGCGGCCGCATAGATTTGCGCACCTCCGACAATAAAAGGGCAGGGGTCTTCAGCCGCCAACTCCACAGCTTGTTCTACAGAATGTGCAATCTTAGCCCCCTCAAACGCGTAGTGATTCTGCCGAGTTACGATCACAGTCGTACGACCGGGCAACAGTCGCCCGATCGAGTCGAACGTTTTGCGGCCCATGATCATGTGGTGCCCCATCGTCAGCTTTTTAAAGCGCTTCAGATCCGCCGACAGGTGCCAAGGCAAATCTCCATCGACGCCAATAACGTTGTTCTCAGATGCCGCGACGATCATGGCCAAGTGTTGCATAAATTACTCGTTGTCTTTTTGAGGATCAAACCGCGATTGGCGCTTTGATGTTTGGCGCCGCTTCGTAGTTCTCTATCTCGAAATCCTCGAACTTGAAATCAAAAATGCTCTTCACCGCAGAATTCAGCTTCAGCGTCGGGAGCGTACCCGGACTGCGCGTTAGTTGCTCGCGTGTTTGGTCCAGATGGTTGTTGTACAGATGAGCATCGCCAAGTGTGTGAACGAACTCTCCGGGTTCTAGACCGGTCACCTGCGCCACCATGGCCAGCAAGAACGCGTATGAGGCTATGTTAAACGGAACGCCCAGAAAAATATCGGCGCTGCGCTGATACAGCTGGCAAGACAGTTTCCCATCAGCCACATAAAACTGAAAGAAGCAATGACACGGCGGCAGCTTCATCTTGGGAATTTCGGCAACGTTCCAAGCACTGACTATTAACCGTCGTGAATCGGGGTTAGCTTTGATCTGGTCGATCAACTGGCTGATCTGGTCGACGGTCGTTCCGTCGGCACACTCCCACGATCGCCATTGGGATCCGTAGACGGGACCAAGATCGCCGTTTTCATCAGCCCACTCATCCCAAATCCGAACCTTATTTTCCTTCAGGTATCCAATGTTGGTATCACCCTTCAAGAACCACAGCAGTTCGTGAATGATGCTTTTCAAGTGCAGCTTTTTGGTGGTCATCAACGGGAACCCATCGTTCATGTCGAATCGCATCTGGTAACCGAAAACACTGCGCGTACCGGTACCGGTGCGATCGCCTTTTTCTGCCCCCGTGTTCAGGACGTGATGGAGAAGGTCTAAATACTGTTTCATTGAAGGATTTCTTGCGAAGTTGATTGGCAAACAGTATTGTTACCGATGACAGAAAAACAGCAACCGAACCTCGCCGCAGATCTCAACCTGCTGGCCGCTGCTTTGATCTGGGGACTCAACGTGGTGGCGATGAAATTCGCGATTTCTCTGCTCAATCCATTCTGGTTCAATGCTTTGCGGTTTGTATTCTCGGTCCTTGCACTGGCAATTTGGATCGCAATCAGTCACAAACGACGTGACCAAACCGATCACAGCGTCCCCAAATCAGACATTTCCCGGAAGCGATATGTCGGGACGATCGTGGTGTATGCGGTTCTCTTTGGGCTGGTCTATCAAGTGGCGTTTTTGATGGGAATTTTCAGAACTTCAGCCAGCAACACCGCGCTGATCATGGCATCGACGCCAATGTGGACAGCCTTCATTGCCATTATCTTTCTCAAGGAACGACTCTCTCCCATTTCATGGTTCGGTTTGGCGATCACGTTTGCCGGCACCACCATCGTGGCACTGGACAAACCAGTTACCGATACGGCGGAGTCTGCGACGCTAGTGGGCAATGCGATTATGCTGTTTTGTGCGCTGTCATGGTCAGCTTCGACAGTCATTTCTCGCCCTGTCCTAAAACACATTTCACCAGTCGAACTAACGTTCTGGGGTATGGGATTGGCGTTGCCGTTTCATATCGGAATCGCGTTCATGCAGTCGGATGTAGATCTTGCAGTCGCTTGGCGGCCAGAGGTGACGTCCGCCATTTTGTATTGCGGAATCTTCTCTACCGGAATCGCACTGGCAATGTGGAGCTACGGCGTAAAAATTCTTGGGGCGTCACATGCCTCTATCTACGGCAATCTAATCCCGTTGGTCGCAATGTTTTTCGGATGGCTGATACTCTCAGAGGTCCCGACAACATTCCAGTGGATCGGCGGGGGCATGATTGTTTCCGGCCTGCTGACGATGCGACGCGGGTAGATTTGGTGCGCCGCTTATCGGAGCCACGCTTGGCAGCTACAATAGATTCTGATCAACACCAGTTCCTCCTTCCGCTTCCGCTATGCCCGCCAACGACCAATCTAGCGCTGACGACTTTGATCGGCATCGCCGTGACGCGATTAAAGCGGCGCCCATTCCACTGTTATGGCTATTTGGAAAAACGGGCAGCGGGAAATCGTCTATCATCCGCATGCTGACCGGAGCCAGTGAGGCAGAAGTTGGGAACGGTTTTCGCCCGCAAACCAAAACGTCCATGCGGTTCGACTTTCCCGATGACCAAACGCCCATCGCTCGGTTTCTAGACACGCGCGGCGTCGGCGAAGCGGGCTATAACGCGGCAGCCGATCTAGAGGAGATCGATCCACTTGCGCATCTGATGATTGTCACCGTTCGTTTGACCGATCAGGCCACCGACTGTTTGGTAGAACCGCTGCGTCAATTCCGCCAAACCAATCCCCATCGCAAAGTGGTGCTGGCGATTTCGTGTTTGCACGATGCTTATCCCGGCAAACAACACCCCGTGCCCGATCCGTTTGATGGATTGGCCGCGAGTGTTTTTTCAGACAATAAGCTATCCACATACACACGAGGCAGGATCCTTTCGGGTTTCCCCGACGATGTGTTGAAATTGATTGAAGGAAAACTTGAGGTTTTCGATGGGCTGATCGACGCTTGGGTGCCGATCGATTTGACCGGAGAGCAAAGTGGGTTCGACGAAGAGAACTTTGGAGCCGATCGACTGAAGGAACAAATTCTGAATTTACTTCCATCAGCCTATCGTCAGTCGCTTCGGCAGATCGACGATCTGCATCAATCGCTGCTGGACGCTCATCCGCGCGTCTGCGCACCGGTGATATTGGGGCACAGTTTTCTGGCAGCCTCCGCAGCGGCGATTCCGCTGCCGTGGGTTGATATTCCAGTGGTACTGGCGATTCAAAGCCGACTGGCTTACAAACTGGCAGCGCTCAACCGACAACCGCTAGACGGGCCCACATTGGCGCGCGTCTCTGCAGCGATCGGTGGGCAAGTCGCCGTGCAATTGGGCGTGCGAGGAGCGTTAAAAATGATCCCGTGGGTCGGAATGGCCGTCAATTCGGCTGCCACATTCGCGTACACTTACGCGATGGGTTGGGCTTGGAACTGGTATTTCACAAAAATTAGCCAAGGACACCTTCCGTCTGACGAAGAACTCCGCAACGTCTATTCAGAACAATTGAAACAGGGAGAGTCGTTCTGGAAACGCTCCAAAGAAAAAAATTGAGCGTCATCAACGCGCGATTGATCGTGATGGGAGTACTGTTTTCAGTGCCCGTGTTGCTGTACATCGTGTTCGGCGCGTTTGCACTTTGGAAGACGGGGCTACTGACATGGCTGTGGTGGATTCTTCCAGTGTGCTGGGGCCTGACGTATTTCCTTGCCAAATTGTGGCCCGTTGATCGCAGCGCTGAAACGCCACCGCCGTCCGCCGCTCATTTTACCAACCGCGATGCTGGCGCGGCTGAGCTCGTGCGAAAGTACCAAGAACAGGTCGACGACATCACTCCTAAAGACTTGACCGACATGCATTTTTACCTAGGACAGTTTGAATCTCTGTCGAAAGAGCTGGCCGAGTATTACCATCCGGATGCAGCCGATCCGTTTTCGTCATTAACGATTCCTGAGATTGCGGCAGCGATCCGATTGGTGGCCGACGATCTTGAGCAACTCGTGCTTCAATCCATTCCTGGCAGTCGATTGTTGACCGTGAAGCAGTGGCGATCATTCGGTGACACACCCAAATGGGTCAACCGTATTCGCAACAGCGTGTGGGCCGGATCGTTCTTACTCAATCCACTAAATATTGCACGCTACGGATTTTCGCGCGTGACAGTGGACAAGGTTGGCAACAACCTGCAATCCGAAGTTTTGGCAGGGATCTATTTGCGATTCATTCGCCAAGTTGGTTTCTATCTGATTGAGATGAACAGCGGGCGTTTGCGCGGCGGCGCAGACGCGTACAGAAACGCGTTTGAAGAACAGGCCGGCGCGGGGAAGCCAAATCCGACAGATGGAGCCACCCCGTCACAAAGGCAGAGTCTTGTGTCACGACCAGTTACGATTGGAATTGTAGGCCAAGTGAGCGCAGGAAAATCCAGCCTGATCAATTACCTAACCGGCGGACAACAAGCGACTGTCGACGTCCTGCCGCAGACTCGTCACGTCCAGCGTTACTCCCTTCCGGTTTCCGTGGGAGAGAATTTGCGGGGAACCGTATTGGTCGATTTACTGGACAGCCCCGGTTACGGAGTTGACGGTGCGAACGCCAGTCAACAAGCCGAGATTCAAACGGCGCTTCAAAGCTCGGACATTATGCTGCTGGTCATCGATGGTCACAGCCCCTCCAAAGCGCCCGATGCTGCTACGCTCAAGCAGGTCGAAACCTGGTACGCCGACAACCCAAACCTCCTGCCGCCTCCGATAATCGTTGTGTTGTCGCACGTTGATTTGATTCCTCCCGCGATGCAGTGGTCACCGCCTTACCAGCTAGATCGCCCTCAAACGCCAAAAGGCAAAAACATTGCTGATGCTGTCGCATGGACCGTAGAAGAGCTCGGTCAGTTTTCCAATTTTGTCGTCGATGTAGTTGCCGTCTGTAGTGGCCCTGAGGAGTCTCGCCGCTGGGGCCTGCAGGAGAATGTGCTGCCTGCCATCATGCAACACCTCGAATCCGGTCAGTCAGTAGCCTTACTAGAAGCTTTCGAACGATCCGTCGATGACAAATGGGCCTCAACGCTGGTCGACCAACTGAAGACCGGCGGCAAGCAACTATTGCAGTTATGGCTGGAGAAGAAGCGATCTAGATAGTTGTCTTGCACTCCGCAACATAACTCAATTTTGCGAAGGGAGATTTAGCGCACGAACGTTGTTTCGCGCGAACAGTTTTGGCGTTTGGTTAGAATTCTTACCGCTTCCAAATAAACGGAGTGGGGGAATATAAAATCGCCCCAAAGTAATGAGCCACATTCGTCGGTTCAGAACAACCCGACTGCCTTGAAACAGCTTTCAGGCGGTCAACTGTTTTCAGCCATTTTTATTTCACCCCTGCCTACGAAAAACCGAAGGGCGGCGAAGTCAACATTGGGAGACCACTTTTCTGGGCACAACTGTCTCAGGTCGCAAAGTTCTGTACTTCTCATAAGAAGTTGTTGGCAATGTGATCTAAATCCACGTAACTCCTAAGGTATAGTAGTCGTCATAGCGGTAGTTTGAAACAATTAGGGTGACGAGATCTTACAAGGTGTGGAAGCGGTCCTAGTGGTTTGTCAAAGCTGAATTTTAGGGTTGGCCGTAGTGGGATTCGCCAGAATTCCTTGGCCCAGTCGCACGCAAAGGACTTCTGGCGAAGTCCACTACCCTAATCTTTAGTCCTGACAAAACACTAGTCGCTCTTTCAATTACCATGACAAGCGTTCAAGCCAGTACACGTTGTTAGCTCTCAAGTTTCGGTGTCACTCTAACGCGAGACATGCAAGTTATGGCGACGTCCCCACCGAGATTTTACCACCTACCTTAGCGACGAGCTTCGGCTCAATAGCGAGCATTCATGAATACGAAATTCCACTCAAATGTTTTGTCTTCAATCATCAAGACATCTCTGGTATCAATCATTTTCTTTGTGCTTAGCGTCCAGACGTTCGGACAGCTTGTTCACCCAGGCATTTCTCACAAACGCTCTGACCTTGATCGCATGAAGCACATGGTCGAAGCTGGTGTCGAACCTTGGTTGTCAACGTACAACGCGCTTAGAAGCCACGGCAGAGCTCAGCATGATTATGCTGTCAATGTCGTCAACCAAGATCCTTCATTCGTCATCGAATACAACCTTTCCAGTGACAACTGGTTCATCAACGACGGCACGGCGGCCTACTACAATGCGCTGATGTGGTATATCACCGAAGACGTAAGACACGCTGAAAAAGCGATTGAAATTTTCAACACGTACAAAGGTCTCCGGCGCAACACGTCAGGTATACCATTGCGTTCGGGACGTATTTGGAGAATTATCGAAGCTGCTGAAATCATTGCTCATACTTACGACGGATGGGATCCCAATGACATGCAAGATTTCAAAGACATGCTCGTCTACCCGGGCTATTCGAGCACCACCGTTCCTGTGCAAGCGATCAATAGTGGCGACTATACATTCTATTGGCATATCTATAACGGAGATCCTGCCCGCCATGGTAACCAAGGCTTGTTCGCCATGCGAACCATGATGGCAATGGGGATCTTCTTAGACAACGAGATCATGTACCAGCGCGCTTTACGTTATCTTCGTGGCGAGACTCATCGAGCAGACGACTTGTCGTACCCCTCTGGCCCTTCGATCAATGGAAATGAAATTACTCAATGTAATTTTTTCGACGAATTTACACGAATTGGTTCCAGCAACGCAGTTCAAGACTACGGGTACAACGAAGTTATCGAACACTACATTTTTGAAAACGGCCAAAACCAAGAATCTTCACGCGATCAAGCGCATGGCATGGGCGGTGTCATTACGATTAACAACATGTGTGAAATGGCATGGAACCAAGGCGATGATTTGTACGGGCATCTGAATAACCGACCTCTCCTAGGGTTGGAGTTCTACCTGCGTTACAACCTGAGTTTTGACGTCGCCTACCCAGATCAACCGCAGCCTTGGGAACCGACAGTTGCATCGGGCGAATACATCGAAAGAACAGATCGATCGGGGCGTTGGCGCGCTCGAATGATCAACCCTGGCGTGAACTGTGACCCCACAGCCTTGACTCGCGGCAATGATAATCTCAGACCGGTTTATGAAATGACGTTGGGTCATTACAGAGATCGGTTGAATCTCCCAAGTGCTGATTACAAATGGCTGCAACGAGGGCAAGACTTTCGCAACCAACAAGTTGGTGTAGTTGAAACTGAGGGTGTTGTAACAGACCATCCAGTATACGGGAGTTTAACATTCCGACGCGTCAGCCCAGGCGATCCCATCAGCGGATTCGACAGCAATGGTTTGCCTCTATTCGCAGTGAACGAACTGCCCATGCGGATAGAAGCTGAGAATTTCGATTACTTCCCTGCCGATGGACAGGGACGCACTTACAGCGATAACTCGTTCGGCAACCAAGGCTTAAGATACCGCTTCGATGCCGAGGTTGACATTCGGGAAAGTGATGCGGGTGACTTTTATATTAGTGACACCGAAACCGGAGAGTTCGTCACCTATACAGTAAGTGTGCCTGAAACTGGGACCTATGACCTCCGAGCAAGGGTTTCCGCTACCAACAGCGGATCATCCATCATGTTTTCGTTTGATGGAGTGGACGCAACTGGAGAGGTCGACATCCCGAACACGGGCAGTTCAGAAGACTGGGCGATCATCACAGTAGCCGAAGACGTGCTGTTGAGCCGTGGTGTTCATCAGCTGAGGGTAGACACCTCGGGCGCGTTCGACTTCGATTACTTTACTATTGGTGATGTCCCTCTTCTAATTGATTTGAGCGTTGCGACTGAGGGTTCGTCAAACCCTCCAACGGTGAGTACCACCGACTTGGCTCAAACGGCGTACTTGAGCAGCTCGGCCACGAGCACTCAAGAGCTTATCCTTCAACATCCGCAACTGTTCAATGGCCTAATTGGAAACGAAGACGGCGACCCGCTTGAGAGTGGCGAGGTCATTCTGGTTCCGGGCGATTCGTTGACGATTAATTTCGACACTTCGGTAAACACTGATGGCTACGACATCACTCAAATCGACAGTATTTTTGGCTGGAACACAGCAGCAAATGGACGCTCCAATCAGGGCTACTCAATCCGGTTCGATTTGGTCGATGGCAGCTTTGCCGTGGAACCTGCTCAGCACTGGAACCCAAATGATCCGGCTTTGTATTGGACGACGGTTTCGTTTACCGAAGCTTCCGGAGGTGTCATTTTGAGCGGCGTAGAATCGATCACCTTCGAGTTTACTGAACCTGCCAATGCAGGCTCGATCGGCGGGTTTCTTGTTGCTCGCGAAATTGACATCTTTGGCGCACCAACCGGCGGGGGCGTTTTGCTCGGCGACGTTGATCAAAACGACCTTGTGGACTTTAGTGATATCCCCGCATTTGTCAGTGTTCTTATATCTGGCAACTATTTGGCGGAGGCAGATTGCAATCAAGACGGGGTCGTAGACTTCGATGACATCGATCCGTTTATCGTGATCCTAATCGGTGGCTAAGAATCCTTATGTGGTCAGCCATTGAGACCTCGATGGTCGACCCGAAGCACCCACCCATCGGTACTGCATACGACCTCACTGCCCACTAGAAAGAGGGGGCTGCCGAACGCTTTTTGAGAAAACTTCGATTGATTCGTTTGCTCACCATGTTTTCTAAACTAGGTTTGATTGGGCAACCTCTTGCCCGCGTGGCAAACTGCTGCCGATGTTCTCCCTAGCTCCCATTGCTCAAATAGAAGCACCTCTTCTCGGGATAGAAAGGAGACGTTCCAGAGCAAAGGAGATTAAACTCGTTATGTCCCCCTCAGACGAAACTAAGCAGAAATCAAACTGCTTAAATCAGATTCTCCAGAAGAACATTGGAGTCATCCTCGCAGTACTTCTGTGTGCCGGCGTTGGGATTGGCTTGGCGGGCAGCTACGCTCTTTCGATTAAGCTGATTGAAGCGCAGGCAAAACAACATGCACGCGTCACAATAGACATTCTTAGCAAGACACTCGCGCTCTACAGTAAGACGAGGGACAAGTCGGTTAAGTCCGTTGATCATGTAGAGCTGACACCCGAGTACCACACAGCGGCCGGAGCAATTCCCGTTCCTGCAACAGTATCTATTGAACTTGGTGAGCAGATATCGGACCTCAAAAACGGATCGGTTTTTAGACTTTACAGCGACTATCCTTTTCAAAATCGTACAGATACTGGCGGGGCACGGGATGATTTTGAGCGTCAGGCATTGGCTTACTTACGACAAAACCCTACCGACTCGTTCTCTAGGAAAGAAGAAAACAATCATCAACAGGTAACGCTCCGATATGCTGAGCCAGTGCTGATGAAGGCAAGTTGCGTGGCATGTCACAACGTTCATCCGTCAAGTCCGAAAAAAGACTGGAAGGTTGGGGATGTCCGCGGTGTAATTGCCGTCTCACAGCCTCTCGATGAACATCTCTTGATGGCCCGAGAAGGATTGCGCTACAACCTAGTTACACTTGGATCAATCGGTCTGTTAGCGTTCTTCGCCTTGAGTCTAGTAATGAGTCGTTTACGACTGATCAACACTGAACTGGAAGAAAAGGTAGAAGAAAGAACTACCGAGCTAAATCGGTTGGCCAACGTCGATGGCCTGACTCAAATTGCAAATCGTCGCTACTTTGATCTTAAACTGGATGAGGCATGGAATCACGCAGTTCGAACCCAAACCCCAATTTCCCTGTTGCTGTGCGATGTCGATTTCTTCAAACTATACAACGATACTTATGGCCATCAAGCTGGTGACGAATGCCTAAAGACCGTGGCGAAGACCTTAGACAGTAGTGTGTGCCGAGGAGGAGATTTGACGGCTCGTTATGGCGGTGAAGAATTCGCGATTCTTCTGCCAACCGGTGACGCAACGAGGGCTGCTGAGTTTATTCTTCAGAAGCTCCGAGAGAGCCCAATCCCTCACACATTGTCGGAAGTCAAACCCTACATTACGCTGAGTATAGGTGTTGCGATGATGATACCGTCACGGTATCAGACTTGCGATGCTTTGATCGAAGCTGCTGATCGAGCCCTCTACGAGGCAAAAGAGCGAGGTCGTAACTGCTATGTAACGAACCCAAAAAATTTGAAGACGCCTGAAATCCCACCGTCATAGCGATTCGACCACTCATTGGGCTACCTACTTCTCGCCGCCAATCGACCAAACGGCTCCTTCATCGTCGTCAACTTCATCTTCTTCCTCGTCTTCGTCCGGGCTGCCCATTTCGGTTTCAACGTTTAGCTTCTCTGGAGCTGGATCAATCTTCTCGGACGGATTCTTCTCCTTGACGGATAATCCGGCCGGAAGCGTCTCACTAGGCAGCGTAATATCTACCTTATCCTTACCGGCTGAACCGTTCGACTTAGCTCCATCGGCCGGATCATTGCTGGCCACGCGCGCGGCGATCGGTGGTTCGGGCAACGCAACCAAAATCTGGTTGGCCCAAAAGAACGGCGATGCCCCGGTGATTGGCGCGGCATTCTTTTCGACATCGATCCGAGGCTCCTTAGCATAGTCAACGTCGAGCAATTTCACTTCTTCAATCGACGTTTTCAACGCGTCACCTAGCGACATGTTACGAGAGCATTTCGCAAATCGCCCCGCCAACTCAATCTGCATTTGTCCGCCAGAATTCCAACGAGACACCAACGCTGCTCGACTTCCTGACGCCAACAACGCCGTCGTTGTCAAAAACATATCGCTGCCATCAGCCTTTGAGGCTCCGGCCCCAACAGAGTTCAGCCCCGGTAGCACCATCGTTTCAGGCGCCCATTCCGGCAACAACATCCAGTCAAACAACGTCGTTCCAAAACGCGCCGTATCCACCGCCAACGGCTTGATGTCATACGGCTTACCACGCGGTTTCTCTGCTTGAAGAGTCACTAATTGGTCAAGTTGAAACACTGAATGATTGGATGGGAAAATTACTTTTTCGGGTACCGCAACGGCATCGGGTACGTCTATGACGAACTGGTCCACAAAAGAAGTCGTCGCCACATTGTCTGTTTTGGCATACATGACCCCTGCTACCAATCCAGTTTGTCCCGATCGCTTAACGGCACGCGGCTTGGCAAACGCCAAAGAAAGCGTTGGACAATAACGGATGCTCATCGCGTCCCCGAAAGTCGTTTCTTGTGCTTCGAGGTTCATAAAAAACGACTCCCAAGGTAGGTACCAGAACAATCCATCGGGAATGACGATCAACTCTTTGGTTGTCGCGATCTGCGTAATATCAACATCTTCCAACAAGTTCGTTTGAAATTCAGCGACCACCTCTTTCCATTGGTCCGTCGTAAGCACGTCAGTGGAGGCGAAGTTTTTTGAGGCTCCGAGAGAGTTAAGTATTCGCGTTAAACCGTGTTTGACCGCGCTTTCACTGACCAATCCGAAATAGCGCGTACGCTGAGGGTCAATCATAAAGATGTGATATCCCTCGCCCGTCTGCAACGTGATCAGTGCGAGCTGCCCCGCTTCCATCGACGCTTCAATGCGTTCAGGATTCACGCGCGGAGGAAACGCGAGATCCGCTGGCTCCCGACGGAGAGCAAAACTGGCTAGCATCGCTTCTTGGGCGTTAGAGATCTTCACCAATTCAGAAACCTGCTTTTTACGTTCTGAAAAATCAGGAGAGTCCTTGTCGGGAAACACTTCCAGGTCGTCTAGCTTCGCCCGCACAGTGGCAGCATCGTTAAGCAGTTTTCGGTAGTCGGAATAACGCGCCAAAAACTTCTGTCGCTGCTGAAGCGCGTTCTGACTCAACAGCGTCACGTCACCGTGCAACACCCAGCGCAATGACAACAGCCTTCCGCCCATCGGCAACGTTGAATAAAACCGGTGTCTCCGGATCGCGTCCGCAATTTCCAGTGCTTGGACATTTCGTTTCCGATTCACGACCACCGTGAACCAGCGCTGCATCGCATCGACATGTGGCGTCAGCAAAAACGCAATCGCCTCCATCGGATCGAGCTTCCATTGAAGGTCGGAGGGATCCTGCAAAGTCAACGTGTACAACGCATCGGCCTGTTTTTCAGTTAGACCACCTTGGCTGTTGACAGCATCGGCAGTCCGCAAGCGGTATTGTAATTTCGAACGTGTCCCCAAATGGCTAATGGCATCCTGTAGCTGTTTGAGCCCTTGTTGGTTGTTGCCCGCCAAAAACAAATTGAGTGCGGTCAGATATTTTGCGCGCGACGCGATAATTGTCTTGCCAAGCGAATTTCGACGGGACAGCATGCGGCTGACCTCTTTGAGCACATTTCCCGAAGCGGCAGCGTCTCCACTTTCGGAGAAACATTCGGCCATGCGAACCGAAAGCGCAGCTTGCATTTTGTCCGCATTCTCGCGTCCAGCCCAAACAACTGCGTTCCGCAGCGGCGGAAAGAGGGTGCGTTGCGTTAGCAGATGAGCCTGCGTCCCGATCGAAAGCGCCTCCTCGATCCAGTCGTACTGCGCAAAATAGGCTGCAGTGAAACTGGCCTCGGTCGCCAAAGCTACCGCCTTAGTCGAATTTTCTTTCAGCAGCTCGATCTCCGCCAGTTCGATCAGCCCCAGTGAAGTCAAAGGGTGGTCTAACCCACCAGCCAATTGAAGTGAACGAGTCAGCAATTCAACTGCTTTGTCTTTTTGGCCAAATGACGAGATAACACATCCGTACACGATGCCGTTGAGTGAGCCAAGGTAGCTTCCATTACCCATCCCGTTCCGCTTTAGTTTGGCCGCAATTTGAATCGAAAGCGGATCGTATTTAGCACTTGGCCCCAAAATGGAACCGCGTCTACGAATCATCAGCGCGACGCATCGCATAACCTCGGTGACATCCACTGCTCGAATTTCAGTAGTATCCAAGATGGAATCGCCAACCAAGATCCTCGGCGCGTCTGTCTGTCCGCGCGTCACTGAAAGTGTATCAGGGATATTGGCGATTCTTCCCTGACGCTTCGGCGTTCCCCAAGTGACTCGGGCTCTCTGAACCGCACTGGTGCTGGCAGGGATTGCGCGTGGTAGTTGAATGTCGCCTTGCCATCGCCGACCGGCCCATTTCAGATACAGCTCGGCAGACTGATTATAAAAATTCATCGCCGTCGCATAGTCGCCAACCTGATAGTGGCACTCACCCAGCATCGTCAAAATACATACTGAGTCAACGAAGCGATTATTGCCGACACGGAACGCAGAATTGTAAGCCGATCGAAATCGGCGTTGAGCGTCCTTATAGTCTCCCCGGTAGTACTCGCCGAACGCCACGTAATAGTCTTGCTTGGGCATGCGACTAGATCGTGTTTGCGCGGTAACAACCGAGATCGTCGCGATTGAGGTCGACGAAATCATCACCAAGGCAACAAGCATCAGTAGGGGCAAGCTGGATTGGCGTTTCATCGAAGATGACCGTAAAAGCGGAGAGGAAAGTTAACTTATTCATGATAGCAGTTGGAAACGGTCGGACCACCGACTGTTAGTTGACAATCGACGGTACATTGCCTGCCAATTAGCAACTTTGATCGTGAGCATACAGACTCTGACAGGTTCGGCGACTAGCGAACATAGGTTGTCTTCCAACACTGTGGCCGCCGCGCAAACGACGGCTTGTACGCTAGCAAAAACGGGTTTGGCCTGTGAATTGTTAATCCAGATAAGCTGTAACGATTTTTTCCCGAATGTGTCAAAGTTCAACGGCTGGGCCGACGATAGTGGAGTTATCGGTTATCCGCTGTCGTGGAAGCTGAATATATCCCGTTCTTGTAGGTCGCCTAACGGAGCCTTCCAAGCCATGTATTGCCCAATGAAAACAAATTACATCAACCTTGCCATGTTGGCGGCAGCCTGTCTATCGGCGACCGCTTTTACAGGATGCCAAGTCAGCGTTGCTGGTCAAAACCTGCCGAGCGCCTATTTCTTTGAAGATGACCTGCAGTACTTTGCCAAAGGTCCAGAGTTCAAACTAGCTCGCGAAGCTGCCGCTCAAAAAGAAGCAAGGGCAGAAGCCGCCGCCAAGCGCTAGATTGGTGGTTCGGCGCCGTTGTCCGGCTGGTTTACCTCACGGCTTGAGCTATTCAGCCGCGGCCAACCGGCTAGACGGCTAGATGGCCATCGCAGGCCACATCACTGTGACACGAAAATTCAATCAGCCCGACCACGAATCTCGTGGCCGGGCTGTTTTTGATTGCGGAAACGTTGTCGCTCATAAGGCTGGGTTGGGCCAACAACTCTCCGATCAAGTGTCTCTAAATCAAAATCCCTCTGTAGACATAGTTCCGCAAGTTTTGATAGGCTCTCGTCACGGAATCCAGCCGTCTGACTTTCACCTACGCATCTTCGCTTTTTTCGTATCGCAATGCAGATTTCTTTCGAGCACAACTTTCTGTTCGTACACATTCCTAAAACCGGTGGGACTAGCGTACGAAGCGCTTTGGAGCCCTACCAGACGGATGTAGCCTCGGCGTTTCCCAACACTGTGCTTCGACGGTTCGGAATTAACGTCAACCACTATCTTGGTGGCTACCGTAACTTTCAATTTCGCAAACATGAACGAATCAAAACAGGTGCTAGACGTCTGCCGTCAAACGTATTCGATGCAATGTTTAAATTTTGCTTCGTTCGCAATCCTTGGGACCTGCTTGTCTCCAATTACTGCTACGTCAATTCCAAAAAGCAACACAAACGTTATCGCCGCACTTCAGGCTTGAGTTTCGCACAGTTTATTGAGTTCGCCATTGCCAAAGAGATCGGATTTCAGAAACCGATCGTCTCCAGCACTAGCGGACAATTACTAGTCAATCGAGTGGGTAAGTTCGAGACGCTGATCGAAGATTTTCAATCGATTGTTTCTGAGATTCATATCGAAGCAACGCTTCCTCATCTAAATCGAGTCACCCGACCAGACTATCGCGAGTACTACGATCGCAGCCTGATCGCACGGGTCACCGACTGCTACCGCGAAGACATCGAAGCATTCGAATACGAGTTTGACGGTCGTCGTTCGAATCCGATCGCAAAGAGCGCCTGATTCCATAGTAGCTCGGTGGTCTCCGCCATCGCAAATAGTGAGAACAGCCGAGCCACATCTTCCCACACCCTCTCTTAACCTTCCAAGCGGCGAGCGATCTCGTCCTTGACGGCGCTGGCATCGGCCGGAAGATACACTGGCGGGTTGGCCATCTTGCAATCCATCGCCAGTTTTGACTCGTGATAGTTCACCTTGAAATCAGTAAACTTAAGCCCGTGAGCCGTACTGATTACTACCGTACGATCCGACTTTTTGATGGTCCCGTTCTTGATCAGCTTCTTCAAAACGGCCATCGCCACGCCCGTGTGAGGGCAGCAGTACATGCCCGTCAGGTCCGCCTCGGCGGAAGCCTCAGCCAACTCGGCTTCAGTCGCTTGTTCGACGATGCCATCGGTTTCCTGAACTGCTTTAACCGCTTTGTGGTAACTGACCGGATCACCGATGCGAATCGCATTGGCAAGCGTCTCGCCTGCGGTGACAGAAATTTTTTCCTTGAATCCGTTTTTGTAAGACTGGTAAAACGGATCAGCTTTCTCCGCCTGGGCGGCAACGAGTCGGGGCATTTTGTCGATTACACCAAGGTCCATCAGCAGTTGGAAACCCTTATGCAGGGCGCTAATATTGCCAAGATTTCCAACGGGAATAATGATCCAGTCGGGAACGTTCCAGTCAAACTGCCGGACAATTTCAATACCGACCGTTTTCTGACCTTCGATACGAAGGCTATTCATCGAATTGGCTAGGTAGATACTGCTGTCCTTCGTAACTTCCTTTACGATATTCATACAACCATCGAAATCAGTGTCCAACGCCAATACGTGGGCTCCATTGGAGACCGGCTGGATTAGCTGAGCCGTACTAACTTTTCCGGCGGGCAAGAAAATCACTGCAGGAATTCCAGCGTATGCTGCGTAAGCCGCTAGAGCTGCACTGGTGTCGCCGGTCGAGGCGCAGGCAACTGCTTTAACTGGGTTGTTCTCCATCTGCATCATTTGCTTAACGACACTGACCAAAACCGTCATGCCCAGATCTTTGAAACTGCCAGTGTGGCTGTTACCGCACAACTTGATCCAGAGATCAGGAACACCCAATTGCTTGCCAAGACGCTCCGCCCAAAATAAGTTAGTGTTGCCCTCGTTCATACTGACGACGTTTTCATTGGCCATCATCGGGATGACCCACTCCTTCATCCCCCAGACACCACTGCCGTAGGGCCACTGAGTAGTACTGGCACGCGAGTCAAGAATTTCTTTCCACTGCGTGGCAGATTTCTCCTGAAGTGGTTTGCGCTCGTGGTAGACCTCTAGCAAACTTCCGCACGACGGACACGTGTAAATCACATCAAAAACCGAATGACGACCTTCGCAGCCTTTGAAGCAGCGGAAGTAGACATCATCAGTTGTTTTCGAAGCGTCGTTGGCGGGTAAAGTTTCAGTCGACATGATTTCCTCGGTGTTGATTCGGGCCGCTCTGCAAAGAATGAGCGTACTCTGGTTCTCCGGTTGGCTTTCGATCAACTATCGTCGAATCGTTACCCGGGAGGCACCATATATTAGATAACAACTGGCCAAATCGGCAAACGCAAATGAAAAATCCCCGGGGTTACCTCATTGAGAGCTACCCGGATCAGCCTGCTCAGGTACACGACCACCGAATTATGCCGATTATCCTTGGGGTAACGGCAGCTTCCAAAACTTGCATTGTCCCATCTTTTGCCTAAGATTAAGTCATTCACGCAGTGAGCCCCATAGTTTCCTAGGCCACAAAATGTCTGTATCCTCCAACCCGATCACCGCCGACCAATTGCTGGGTATGCCCGACGATGGCAAACGGTACGAACTACTCGAGGGAGTTATCCAGATGATGTCACCTGCTGGCGGAAGACACGGTTCGGTCGCGTTTGACTTGGCATTTGCACTTGGACAACATGTTAAATCAAAAGGATTAGGAAGCGTCTTCGCTGCCGAAACCGGATTCTTGATTTCAACGGATCCGGACACAGTGCGGGCGCCCGATGTCGCGTTCGTGCGTCACAAGCGCATGCAAGAGCTCGAGAATCTAGACGGCTACCTACCACTTGCACCTGACCTCGTCGGGGAAGTTGTGTCTCCGAACGATTCGACGTCTGAAGTTGAAGCCAAATCACAAATGTGGCTCGCGGCAGGAGTCAGAATGGTACTGGTCGTCGATCCGGCTAACGAAACCATTCGGGTCTATTGCACGCCCTCACAAATCGATGTTTTCCACCACGGCGATACGATCGACGCAACGGACGTTGTTGAAGGCTGGAAACTGAAAGTTGCGGATGTCTTTCCCGACTAGTGATTCTAGAATCTTCGTTCTAGGATTCCAGTTTCATATTCCCGATGCTGCTGATCAGCAATGTGCGAGGAATCTCTCTGGATAGGTTTTCCATCGCTTGAAAGAAGCTGGCTTCATCGCCTTCCCTTGGCAGTGCAAATCCCAAAAAAGTAATCGCCGAATCTTTCGACTGTTGCTGGATAACATCCGTTGGCCGATCGGAAACGAAAACCTCGGTCTGCACTTCAATCCGGGAAGAAATTGCCAATTCTTCCAGATGATTAACCACTTCCGCACGCGCCACTTCATCGCCGACAATTCGCATCAGACGAATCGTACGATTCTGCCACTTGCGATTCTGCTTCAACAAGTGCGCCAGCAACAACATCAGTTCGCCGTTCTGTCGACCACGCCACCAGACATCGATCGTGCCATTGGGTGCCAGCCAAGGATCCTCATCCACTCCATTGAATTTGGCAATGATGACGTTCCGCTTTAATCCCTCAATCACCCGCAGCGACGCAACCAAAGGCTCGGCTTTATTCTCCTCGCCAGGCCAGCCAATCAAAAGTGAATTTGGCCGCAACGCCCCGAGACCACTGCACTGGATCAGATACTCAATCCCCTCAGTAAGTGTCGGCGCCGCTACCACATTTGGAAACGCCTCCAAGTCTTCCTTAAGAATGAACTTGCTGAGCAACTCCTCTTGGTTCTCGATACGGTCCAGTTGGTCTTCGGCGCTGCCAATGATGACCTGACCAATATTCAAAATTCCATGACCGCTGGTCAACCAGTGCCCCATCACGGCCAAATAACGACGGTTCATCGACCCACCGCTCATCGCCAAGATAATCGGACGCCAGTTTTTAGGATGATACAGTGACTGTTCAAGCTTGAGCAAATTCTTGCGGGTCCGTTCGAACATCAGTCCGCTGTTCAGATCCCCCCAGCGCGAAACTACCTGTTTTCGATAGATGAAATAGTAAATCCCAGCCATGATCAACATCGACCAGAACGCCCATTTCCAATCGATCAGAATCATCACGATTCCACAGCCGAGCGCACCTGCTAGTGACGT